>JAQBPB010000063.1 GCA_028287745.1 Chloroflexota bacterium | reverse complement strand
ATGAAGGCGTCAACGGCAGCGGCCAGGTGAGCCGCATTCAGCCGCCTATCGCCACTAACTATGCCTACTACGAACCCCAGACCAGGCATAATGTCCCGGCGGTACTCTGGAACTGGATGCAGAACATTCCCGGCTCTAACTGGACTTTCGCCCTGGGCTATCCAATCTCGGAAGCCTACTGGAGCCAGTTTAACGTTGGTGGACAGAACAAAATGGTACTGGTCCAACTGTTCCAGCGGCGCGTCCTGACCTACACGCCTTCGAACAGCGCGGCCTGGCAGGTTGAGATGGGCAACATCGGTCTGCACTATTTCAACTGGCGCTACAATGGGCAGTCCCCGGCACCGGCCCAGGTTGCCAGCGCCCCGGCCCCGGCCCAGGTTGCTTCACCGCTGGACAGCGAAGAACAGGCTTTCATTCAGACTATCAATAATTACCGCCGCGCCAACGGCCTGGGTGACCTGACCTTCCAGGCAAACATTGAACGGGCGGCTAACTGGATGTCGCAGGACATGGCCGAGAAGAACTATTTCTCGCACACTGACAGCCAGGGACGCGACCCCTTCAAACGGATGGCCGACTTTGACTACAAAGGCGGCTGGATGGGCGAAAATATCGCGGCCGGTAAAAGCAGCGGTGTTGACACCTTTACCCAGTTCAAGAACTCTCCCGGCCACAACGCTAACATGTTAAAACCCCAGTTCACCCGGATTGGCGTAGCCCGCCATCATCTGCCCGGCAGCACTTACGGCTGGTACTGGACGGTTGACTTCGGCGATTAAATAACAGGTAATAAAAAAGGACTCCCGGCGGAGTCCTTTTTTATTGTCTGAAATCCTGTCAAGTTGTGAGATTTTCCCTGGTAACTGCCGGGTCCAGCGTCCAGGGAACCCGGTGCTAGTTGAATTTACCGGACCGGAAGTCGGCATAAGCCTCCCGGATTTCTTGCTCGGTGTTCATAACGAACGGGCCATAAGCCACTACATTCTCCTTGATGGGCTGTCCAGCAAAAAGGACCAGTTTAAGCTTTTCACGGGCGGTGATGCTAATTTCGCTTTCCTCGCCCTCGCCGGTCGGACTCATCCACAGAACCTGGGTTTTCTTGCCTTCAACCTGTTTGGCCCCAAAGGTGCCGCTGCCTTCCAGCACATAGATAAAACCGTTGTAGCTGCCCGGCAAGTCCTGGGTCACCGTAGCGCCCGGTTCAAGGGTAATTTCAACCATTGTAACCGGCACGTGGTTCCGGGTAGGAGCGGTAACCCCGCCCGAAGAGCCGGAAAATACCCTGATTTGAGCGCCTTCTTCCTGGCGGAGCGGCATTTTTTCGCTTTGAAGGTCCTGGTAACGCGTGTCTGTCATTTTATGGCTGGCGGGTAAATTAACCCAGAGCTGCAGACTGTGGACGGTTACGCCTTCGGCCGGGTCCTCTTTATGAATAATGCCCCGCCCGGCGGTCATCCACTGAGTATCACCGGCATTTAACTTTCCGGCCCCACCTTTGTTATCGGTATGTTCAAGGATGCCTTCGATAATATACGTTACTGTCTCCATACCCCGGTGCGGGTGGAAATCAAACACGCCGCGCTGGAACCAATCTTCGGCCATAAACAAAAAAGGGTCGTATTCCTGGAAATTGCCCGGCTCAAGCACCATTCCGACTTTATGGATCGCGCTTTCCTGCTGCGGCATGACGGTCCAAACTTTACTGATTTCTCGACTTTTCATTAAATGAGTCTCCATTTGTTTTTAAGAATTTTATAAGACCAGCATCTCTCCGGCCAGCCGTGCTACCGGAATAGTGCCCCGGCTAAATTTCAATAACATATTATGTACGCATACATCTTACCATAAGTTGCTAACCAGTAAATGATAAGTTTAATTAGGTTTCACCACTTTAAGAAATCCCTTATTATTATTTTAGCCTGCTTTCATTTTAACGAGGTACAATTATTGCGTTCAGCCTGGTAAGAGTTTACAAAATAATTTTACTAAAGGTAAGAAATTTGTAAGTTTCGAAGTAGACCGAAAGGAGAAAAAGCAATGAATTCTGCCGAAAGAGCTTTAATCGAACGGTTATTTGATAAGATCCGGCAGGCGGCAGCCCAGCCCACTCCCCGTGACCCTGAAGCTGAGCAACTGATAAATCAGAATGTGCAGCGCATTCCCGGCGCGGCTTACTACATGGCACAGACCCTGGTAGTCCAGCGCCAGGCCCTCAAGCAGGCCGAAGCCCAAATTGCCCAGTTGGAACAGCATCTTGGAATTGAGCCAGGCGGTCAGGGCAGCTTCCTGGCCCCGCAACAAAATAACGCCAGGTACGGCCAGAACTACGGGGGTCAGGACTACGGCCAGCAGCCCTACTATAACAATGGGCCGCAAGGTCGCTTTGGCGGTGGCGGCTTTGGCGGCGGCGGCTTTGGCGGTGGCGGCTTTGGCGGTGGCGGCTTTCTGGCCGGGGCGGCTCAAACAGCGCTGGGAGTTGCAGGCGGTGTCCTGCTCGGAAATGCCGCAATGTCCCTCTTTGATGGTGTAGCTTCCGGCGTGGGCGACCTCTTTAACGAGGGGACTGACGCGGTAGCCTCGAATTTCCAGGACTTCCAGGCCCCGGCGGATATGGGCAATTTCGGTGAAGGGCCGGTTGACTCAGGGGAAAGCGGCGGCTTCCTGGATGGCACCGATTTCGGCGGTGAAGATAGCTGGTAATATTTAGGGGGGCAAAGAACGCGGAACCGGTGTAGCCCGACCAGCCGAGTTTAATGCGCCGGGCAACCCCAGGCCGGGGCACTAATTTTTCGTTACCTGGCGCAAGTAAACCGTCCTTTGCCCCAATATTGCCTTATCCGGCAGAGTAGCTTCCTCCAGCCAGGTTAACCACTCCAAAGCTTCCTCGTAGGAAGAGCTGCACATTTCTTCCGAAGGGCGCAGGCTGACGCAGACCGCCGGGCGTTCCGGCTTGCCAAAAAGCTGGCAGCGGTTGCCCGGTGTAAGCTGGCTACAACGGACCCCGGCCGGTTTGCCTCCGGGCATTCCCGGCAAAGGAGAAGATATCGAAGGGGCGATACAGCAAGCCCCACAACCTACCCGGCAGTCCATATGGGCACTCCTCACTGCGGCGATTGCCCGCAGTTTCCCCCGTAACAACTATTTTACAAATAAACAACATTATGCATAAATTTAGCTTCTACAAAAGTATAAACTAACCCACTGTAGCTATTCAACTTTCTTGAATAGCTTATGCCACGTCAAAATACAGGTAGCAATTACCAGCGTAAAGATGGTCAATGGACCGCACAATTTACCATTAAGGGTAAGCGTATAGTTGAGTATGCCAACAGTCAAGAAGAAGCTGAACAGT
>JAQBPB010000035.1 GCA_028287745.1 Chloroflexota bacterium | reverse complement strand
GTAAAGCCTCACGGGTCGCCCAGGCCGGTGACTATGTCTTCCAGAAGACGATGCTGTTAGGTACCGAACGGACCGGGCCGGACCTGTCCCAGGAAGGCGGGGTCCACCCCGACGACTGGCACCGGGCGCACTTCTTGAACCCGCGCTACACCAGCCCGAACTCGATTATGCCCCAGTTCAGTTTCCTGACCGAAGATGAAACTACCAAGCTGATTGCTTACGTCCAGAGCCTGGGTCAAAAAGCGGCCGACGCCCGGACCAATGTCCAGAAAGCCAACAAAGCCGAACTGGTAGCTTCATTGCAGGGCAAAGGCGGTGCCCAGGGGCAAACGGCTGATACGCCTTACGCCCAGAGTCACCTGGATTACCTTAAATCGCTGGTCCCGCAGACCTGGGTGAATACCAAAAGCGCGGTACCACCCACGCAACGCAGCCTTTTACACGGTAAACAAATTTACATTACAAACTGTATTGGCTGTCACGGGATAACCGGCAAGGGCGATGGCCCGGCCGCAGCGGTAATGGAACCCAAACCGTTCAATTTCACCAACGCTGAAGTTCAGAAACAACACAGCGAAGGCCAGTACTACCATTTCTTACTGTTTGGCCTGCCTGGAACGGCGATGCCCGCCTGGGGCGACTATCTGACGGTCCAGGATATCTGGGATGTTATTAACTTCTTGCGGACCATCCCGAACGGCGGGTTGACGGTGCCGGATGAGCAACTTAACCCGAACATGGTTGTGCGCGGCGGCCTGGCCGGACCTGAACCGGCGCCCTACGACCAGTCCAACGAAGATTTCTCTTATGGGAAGACCTACAATCCGCCGCCGACTGCCGCTGGCAGCCCCTCGGCGGGGGCCGGGGCCTCAACCAGCCCTTCGGCGCCTACACCAACGGCCGCGCCCGCAAGATAGCGGTCAAATAGCCTTTCTTTAAACGTGGGGTAAGTTTTCGCAAATTACCCCTGGAAACCCTAGAAGTAGCAGGTAAGACTATGAAACGTAAACTGGTAATCTCGATCCTGAGTGTCGCGGCCCTGATGCTGGTCTTTACCCTTCCGGCGTTTGCCCACGAAGGAGTCGGCGGTGACGAACTGGCCTCGGCGGACAGCATGTTGCTGATTGCAATGCTCTTCGTGCTTATGACCGGCCTGGGGGTTATGTGGAGCTGGGCCAACGGGGAATTAAAAAACCCGGAGCAAATCAAAAACCAGATGCTACTTAACGCGCTGCTGGACGAAGATGGTGATGAACTGGACAAATACGCCTTAACCGAAGCTTAACCGGCAAGGGAGAAACGCTTGATGGAAACTTCAATAATGGGCATCCTGGCGCAGGCCAGCGACCTGCCAAATACGATAAAACCCTGGCAGGAAAACTGGGTAATAGATGCGATTTTACTCGGTTTCACTTTCCTGTTTATCCTTTTAATCTGGCTCTGGGCGCGCAGCGGGCGCAGCAAGCGGGAGAACGAACTACCCTTTGAACGGACCTCCGAGGACTTTGCCGGGACAGTCCAGGCAGCCTATGGCCGGTTGCCCGCCTTTTTAATTGTACTTTACGTGGTAGTCTTAGTCGCGATTGCGGCTTACGTGGTAAACGGAATTATTACCGGCGTCAAGTATTAAACTTTACAAGTTGCAGAATGAGGCAGAGAAGCTCTTATGGAAAAAATGCAAAAAGCCGAGCATGAATTTCCGGAACCCGGACAGGTAATCGGAAAAATAGAGCCTGGAGACCGGTTTCAGCGGATCAAGGAAATGATTCTCCTGCCGGAAGACGATGTTTCCTTTACCACCGAGCCACACGAAGCCGAGGATGCGGGCTTGCCCCTCATGCTTTTGTTCCTTTTCGGCCTGATGATTTTCTTTGGCCTGGTGATGTTTGCTATTTTCATGGGCGTGGGAAATAACTGGGTAAACCTGACGCTGGGAAATCACTTCACCAAATAAGCCCGCTGCGGTTCCCGGCTGAGCAGAAAAGCAGCCCGGTCAGCCCGCCGGTAACCTTTGACAAAGGAGAGTTAGAAAAATGGCGTTTATCCGCACAACCACCTTTGCCCTGACCCGCGAAGAAGCCGAAGAGTTCAGGCCGGGTAAACTGGTATATTCCGCAATCGTGGGCGGCCGTAAATTTATTAGCCAGACCTTAAACGGGCTGATTTCTACCGCGGTCTGGCGCTCAGTTAACCCTTCCGGAAAAGTAGTAATAACTATTTTCACCGAATGGTCCACTATGGATGATTTGCAAGCGTATGCTCGCCAGCCAACCATCCGCGAACTGGAAGAGCAACTGGCGTCTGAAACCGAACCCTTGACCGTAATGGTCTACGAGAATATTGGTTAAGACACCGGAGAACTTATAGGGACCGGGGTTTATGGAAAAGATAAAGCCACTCTTTTTAAGCTTATCTTGAATAAAAACCCCGGTCTACTGGAAACAACAGGGCAACATGCAAGTAATAGATGCACCTAAAACCGGCCAGGGCGACGGCCGACCAGACCCCATTCCACCTAAAAAGAAACACGGCCTGCTCTATGGCGGGCGCGAGAACAAAATAGGATTCTTCGCCGGGCGCTTCGCTTTCGTGATGGTCGGCACCATGTTCGGCGTAATGATTCTTTTCAGCTTGATTATGGTGGTAGTAGGTCTGAACGAGCCGTATCTACAGCCTTTTGTGGTCAACGACAAACTTTACCAGGATAAGATTTATCTGCTGGTAGATGGTGAGACAACTTATCGCGAGGTGATTATCGTTACCCAACCGGGCGATTATGACCAGAAAGAAATAACCCAGCTTCCGGCCGGGAAAGCCTTTAAGGTTATTTTTACCACCAAACAGTTGGAAATTCCTGAGAATTATTACATCAGTTACCTGAGCGGCCCCAAAAAGAACCAGCAAATTGAGGGCGGGTACACCAGGCAAACGCAGTATTTGAAGGAAGGCAAGTTTTACAGCCTGACAGTTACACCGGCAGTGGGGGGTTGGCCGGACGGTAAATATGTCATTGATGCGCCGACCGGCGGGATGTTCGGCGGGCGCAACTATGCTTATTTTACGGTCGGGACACCGTCTACCTAACAAGGACTAACAATGACAACAACAAGATTTTCTCTATTTAAACCGTGGCGGCAAAGCCTTTTTTCCATTTTAGTAGTCCTGACCGCCTTATTGGGTTTTAGCGGCCTGGCGGCGGCGGAAGACCTTGTTGACCCACCGCGCACTCAAACAGCCGGTAATTACAAGGTCACCTTTGTGTCTCCTGAGCTTACTGGAAACCACGATGCCCTGAACAAATTAGCCTTTAGCTTTAGAGTTACCGATCTCCAGGACCAACCCGCCAGCAATCTGCAGCTCAATATGACGGCCATCCGCGATTACAGCGGGCAGGTCAAAAAAGAGCATAACGGGCCGCGCACTCCTAATATTGGCCCGGTGCCCCTTAAAATAACCGCCGCACCGGGCCAATACCAGACCGAGTTGCTATTCGGCGTAAACGGTCACTGGATAATTCAGCTAGACGGCCCCGCCCTGGGACAGAATAAAATTATCTTCCGGTTACCGGTAGGTGCCGCCGAAAAAATAGGGGCGGGCATCGACTTGGACTGGTTTCTCTGGGTTGGCGTAGCTTTTGTTGTAATAATGATCGTGACCTTGATCGGACGCAAGGGCGAAATATTCCCGGTACCGGCCGATGAACTGGAACCCCCCATTCCGGCCCCCGCAGTCCCGGCTTCTCCCAAATCCAGCCAGGATATACTGGTAGGTTCGGGTTCGACTAAAGATTAGTATACGGCCTGGCGCCTGCGCTAAAGCCAGGCGTCACCCAGGGTCGCCCGGACGGGTTGGCCCCTTAAACAAGGTAGGTTTTCAACATGGCTTTAGTGGAAAAGACGGAGAAACAAGCCCGTCCGCGACTCTCAATTCCGAATAATAACCGGGTCCTTTATAACACCAATAATATTGGCCCGGACGGCAGGCAGCTTTCGGACGACTCGATCCTGATAAAGTTTGTCATTGTCCAGGCTATTGCCCTTACGCTGGCCGCCATTCACGGCGTGCTACAGCGGTTGCCCTGGATGGCCGAATGGTTGCGCGACTCTGATTACGGCGGGCACCTTATTACCAACCTGGGCCTGACCCACATTAACGTGGTGCTGGGCGGAACGATTGCTATGGCCGGGATTACCTATTACCTGCTGCCTCGCATTATTCAGCGCCCGATGTTCAGCCAGACCCTCTGTAACGTTTCTTTCTGGTTCACCGCCTGCGGCGTGCTGGGTTTTTACAGCGCCCTGATTCCGATTGGCCTGGCTGAAGGCAACCTGGTCCACCAGGGCTATACCTACGAACAGGCCAAAGATATAGTCGGGTTCTGGCATAAATTCCCCGAAGCGGTTACCGCCTCATCAATGGGAGTAGGTTACTGGCTGTATGTGACCAACGTGGTGTTGACCATCTGGCAGGGTCGCCGGACCGGCAATAACCTGGAAAAGTTCTCTGCCAAGTTCCACCTGGTTGCCTCGATTGCCCTGCTTATCGGCACCTTACAGGGTGTTTACCAGGTCTTACCCTGGTCGCTGGACTGGCTTTACAAGACCGGGGCGGCCGGTCAACTGATTGACCCGGCTTCGCACGCCCACCTGAACCTGGTCGGTGGGGTAATTTTCGCCTTTATGGGGTTTGTCTATTACTTCTTGCCGCGCTTTGTCGGGCACCCGATGTACTCCATCCGCCTGGGAAACTTCTCCTTCTATACGCTCTTTGTAGGGGTCTTTGGCTTCTGGCTGACCCTTATCACCCTGGGGTTCATCGAAGGGGATATGGTTATTTCACAGGGCATCACGGCCCAGGCAGCCGAGGACAAGATGGGTATCTGGCATCCGCTTGCCATCGCCATAATGGGAAGCCTGATGGCAATCGGTATGTGGACCTTTATTTTGAATGTCCTGCTGACCCTCAAAAAAGGGTTAGGCAAGGCCAGGGAACGTTACCTGGGGGTCTTTTTAGGCGTATCGGGGGTCTTTCTTTTTATCAGCACCAGCCAGGGTATTATTCAAATTCTGCCTTCCACCAACAAGTGGCTGGATGAAGCCCGCGAGGCCGGGGAGCTTATCCTGCCGATGTCCCACGCCCAGTTGAATATCGTTGGAGTGGTGACGCTGACCCTGATGACAATTGGCCTGTACGTATTACCCCGGATGTGCGAACGGCCGCTGTACAGCCACCGCCTGGCTAAATTCTCTTTAACCGCCGTAGCAGCGGGCGTGATAATCCTGTATGTATCGCTGATTTACCTCGGTATCGCCGAAGGTATCCTGGTACGCCAGGGGTTTAACTTTGCCCAGGCGCGCCAGCAGGTAACCGGCGGCTTCCACGACTGGATTCTAGCCGTTCTGTACGGGGTTGTGGGCGCATCGTACATCGGATACCTTATCAATGTCTTTAAGACAATCGGCTCGGAACGGCTGCTTGCTTCCACCGGCCGGATTGGTCAGGGGATTTCCGGGACCTTCAAGTACATGCTGACGGTCAGTATCCCGGCCGCTTCGATTGAAGCCGCCCGGGAAGAAGCCAAAAACTCGATTGGCCGCATCAGTGCCGATGGCAGCGCGGACTCCGGGACCATTGTAACCTACACCGCCGGCAGCAGCTCGCTGGATGAGAGCCCGCGCCCGGTCAAAGGACGGCCTTTCGTCATCCCGGCGCGGGTAATCCTGAACCAGAACCCGGTGGGCATTTTCGTGATCGAAGTAATCCTGGGCTGGTGCGCCTTCCTGGGAGCCGGTTGGTTGAAAAGCCGCCGCCCGGCCATGGCTGTCCTGCTATTTACTTTCGGCCAGACCTTCTTCTGGGTTAGCCTGTGGGGCCTTTTGACGCTGCTGGCACCGGAATACCTGCCTTACTTCGTAGCCTTTTATATCATCCTGCCCATCCTTTCCGGCATCGTGGCAGCCAGGACTTATGTAAACCAGGCTAACCGCCTGAAGCAAGAACTGGCTATCACCGTCAATGCTTCAAAGGAAACCAGGGTTCCGGAAAAGAAGGCCAACTAGACCGGTGGCCGGTCTCCGAGGTGAAGCTGCACGATAAATATAGAGTAGGATGGTACCGGGAAACCAGTACCGTCCTACTCTTTTGTATCAGCCGGGCCTGTCCCAAGACCGCAAAAACGGAGGGTCGAATAAGTATTATGATATACTTAGCGGGCATTTCTGGCATAGTGGAGCTAGAAACCCCTGGCAAACCGGTGGTTTGTCCCGGCATGTTATCCGGAAACGTGTCTGCTTTTCCCGTAATTGGAGAGATAAATTTTGAATATTGAGCAAAATAATAATCTGTTAGCTTCGTTTGGTTATGTGCTTATGGATATGGACGGGGTGCTGTACCGGGGCAACCAGCCCCAACCCGGCCTGATCGAGTTTTTTGACTTCCTGCGCCAGAACAACATTCCTTTCCTGCTGCTGACCAACAATTCGGCCCATTCAGCCAGCGACTATACCCGGAAGTTAGCCCGGATGGGCGTAACGGTCCAGGATAGTGAAACTGTCACCAGCGGCCAGGCCACGGCAGCTTACTTGCGTAAGGTCGCGCCCGAAGGAGCCGGAGTTTTTGTGGTCGGCATGCAGCCGCTGAGAGATAGTATTTTCGGTGGTGAAAACGAGGGTTTGTTCCAGCCGGACGACAAAACACCTCGTTTTGTGGTTCAGGGCGGCGACTTCAACCTGGTCTACGATACGGTCAAACGGGCCTGCCTGTTAATCCGGGCCGGGGCAACTTATATCGCCACCAATGCCGACCCGGTCTTTCCGACCGAAGAAGGCTTGATACCAGGCGCGGGCAGCATCGGAGCTTTACTGGAAACCAGCACCGGCCAGAAATCGCTGGTAATCGGCAAGCCCGAAGCGCCTATGTACGAAATGGCCTTGCAGCAGTTGGGCGCGGCTGCTTCGGAAACGATTATGATTGGCGATAACCTTCTGACCGATATTGAGGGAGCGAACCGGCTGGGTATTCCCACCGTCTTAACTTTGAGCGGTGTGACCAGCCCGAAAGAGTATGCCAGGAGTTCGATCAAAGCGACCCTGGCCTATATCGGTTTACCGGAACTTACTGCTGCCTGGAAAGCAGCTTTAGAACAATAGAAAGGGCTTATAGTCTAATGGCAAATCAAGAATTTATTCACAGCAACAACGCACCAGCCGCCCTGGGTCCGTACAGCCAGGCGGTCAAGATTGGTAATTTCGTGTATACCAGTGGCCAGGTCGGGCTTGACCCGGCGACCGGCGAACTGATTAACTGGAAATTGCGTGACCAGACCGAACAGGTCTTTAAGAATTTGAAAGCGGTCCTGGAAGCCAGCAGCCTGACCTTGCAGGATGTGGTCAAGACAACCGTCTTCCTGGCCCACATGAGTGACTTTGCCGAAATGAACGGCATTTACGCCGATCATTTTGGGGACAACCGGCCCGCCCGCTCAACTGTAGAAGTTGCCCGGCTGCCTAAAGATGCCCTGATTGAGATCGAAGTTATCGCAGTTAGCGGAGCCAAAGGGTAGGAATAATCGTAGAATGGGTAAGGTGGGACGGGGAACGTTAGAAAACAGCGGGGTAGAAGGAAGGCTACTTTCCCAGGGTTAGCTTTGAAACTACCCCTTTCCCGTACTACCTTCAACCTTACCCATTCCACGTGCCACGTTATCCGTTTAACGTGGCAATTGATTTAAATTTATAAGAGCCATTGCGAGTTTTGAGAAAAGGTTATTTTCTCAAAACTCGCAATGGCTCTAATTCTTAAAGCGACGAGGGCTAACTTTAATTTACTTGCGGATGCCCAGCTTGCCAATTACGACGCGATAGCGTTCCACGTCTTTTTCGCTCAAGTAGGCCAGCATGCGGCGGCGGCGGCCAACCAGTTTCAGCAGACCACGGCGGGAGTGATTATCATGCTTGTGCAGTTTCAGGTGCTCCACCAGTTGATTGATCCGCTCGGTCAAAAGCGCAATTTGGACTTCCGGTGAACCGGTATCGCCAGTATGCGTTTCAAAATTGCCCATTATTGTAGCCTTCTCGGCTTTTTGCAGCGACATTTAGCAAAACCCCCTTTCGGTTTTGTTGTTTAGAAGTTCTTTCAGGCCAGGTCGCTGCCGGGAAGTAAGCCTATTACTTATAAAAATTGGCAACCTGCAACCCCTCTGTCTCTTTTAAATATTTTTAGATAGCGCGCGTCCAGGTGGAAACCAGGTCACAATTAGGCCCAATATACCCCTATGCGCTAATGCAGGCATTATAACACAATGGAGTTGAAGGTGCAATTCGAGGCTGTCCCCCCCGGCAGAGCGACCACAAACCACCGGCCTTCAGAAGCCGTTAAACGCCCTGCCAGGGCTTTGTAATAGTCTTATTGGGTGGGGACCGGGAGGGCCCCGGTTACAGACAGCAAGTCCTGGGGAGAGAGCCGCAAATTCAGGCCGCGCTGGCCGCCGTTGACGTACATTTGAGGAAGTTCTAGGGCCGCTTCATCAACAAAAATACGGAAGTTCTTATTCAAAAGCGCCAGGGCCGAGATGCCGCCCACCAGCAGCCCGGTGAGGCTCTCGGCTTCGCGCTGGCTAGCCATGCGTAGTTTCTTCTCGCCAACCGCCTGCCCCAGCACTTTCAGGTCAAGCTCGTGGTTGCCCGGCACCATTATCAGAAGCGGCCGTCCCTGCCCGCTTTCCGGCAGGACCACCAGGGTCTTATAGACCATCGCCGGGTCAACGCCGAGGGCTTCCGCCGCGCCGTCCGCCGAATGTATTTCAGAGGAATAGGAAAAAGTCTGGTAGGCTACTTTCCGGGCATCCAGGGCCCGCATAGCATTGGTTTTAGGAGTCTGGACCTTCTTTGCCATAGTGGAATTTCCTAAAAAAGTTTAACAAATAAGCTAATTTTTCTTAATAATTGGTTGGTACAATGATAATGGAACCTGGAAACAGGCAATTTAATTGCAGTACGGGCCAGATTATCCCATTAAAGGGTGAGATCGGCAAATGATCTTTGAATGGTTGAAACAATTTGCCTTCCGGAATGGTCTCATAGAATATGAGTCCGATAAAAGTTGCACCCCGATACTTCGATACCCTATTTGTGGCTTAAACCTTGCTGAGTTTATACAATTGTTGGGAAATTCGGGTTCGTTAATCAGGTAGGGCTGCTAAAGTCTAACCTTGTTTCAAAAACCGGCAAAAGTTAAAGTATTTAGTTTGAAGGAAAGTGCCTGGTTTTTGAAACTTTGCATGTTATAATTCGTAAAGGTATTAGCTAACTAAGCTAATCCTATTTATTACCCGCTTCCGTTGGAAAACGGAACCAAAGTCGGAACACGGGGCGAGTAAAGAAGGAAATGAGTCGCGATGGATCAAATTAATCGCGCCAAACGCGATGAGCAGCTTAGAGAGCCAGGTCCGGGTGAGGTCCAGGAAGATCTTGCCCTGGTTTCGCCGGTTAACCCACAGGATGAGCGGGAACCGGACGCAACAGCCCAGGAGAATAATTTGACGGTTGCGCCAGCAGTAGCCACTAACAATAGTGGCGCAGTGGCAAATAGTCGTGAAACTTCTACCCCCACGGTGCAGACAGAAGCTAACCGTGAGGAAGAAGCGATTGTATCACGGGTTTTAGCGGGAGACGTTGAGGCGTTTTCCGAACTAATTGACCGTTACAAAGTAGCGGTATACAACCTGTGTGCCCGGATGTTGGGAGATCCGACCGAGGCGGAAGACGCCGCCCAGGAAGTTTTCGTGCGGGCTTATACCCAGTTGCGAAGTTATACTTCGGGGCGTAAATTTTCCACCTGGATCTTATCAATAGCCAGCCATTACTGTATTGACATGCTGCGCCGCCGCAAGCCGTCAGTTGACCTGGAAGCTATTGCATTCTGGAAACAGAGTGACCAGCCTGAACCAGAAGAACGCGCTTTAACCGGGGAAGTCCGGGACGAGGTCCGCGAACTTCTGAACAAATTGCCAGATAAATACCGGGGAGTGACAATTCTGCGGTACTGGAACGATTTGTCCTATGATGAAATTGCTCAAGCTACCGGCCTTTCCGTGGCGACCGTCAAAACCCGGTTGTTCCGGGCCAGGGAGCTTTTGGCAAAAGAACTTGAAAAACAGCGCCAGAGCGGCAACCCGGCCAGCCAAAAAGACCTACCCAGGGCTAAAACGCAGGGCGTTTTGAAAAAGAATAAAGCGGTGAATAGTAATGCTAAATAGTAAATGGACAAAGGGGATACGTAATGTTTTGCCGTGAAGCTACATTAATTACGTCATCCTATCTTGATGGGCAGTTGGATGACCGGGAAGTCCGGCTGTATGAAGAACATATTGTCATTTGTACCGACTGTCGTGACCATCTGGACTTATTAAAGCAGATTCCGATGGCTTTGCACACTGACCGGATGTTAGCCCCGAAACCCGAATTTACTACCTTAGTAATGCAGCGCATCATTGTCAAACAACAGTTTGGCGACAACAATCACTCTTCTGAATTGCACTATACTTCGTTTTCATTTAACGAATCTGCTCACGAAGATGATGAGGATGACGAGTTAGAACCGGAAGAATCGGCTGAAGATGAATTAGAATCAGCCCACCCTCAACCTATTTCCCTGGCTAATTATGCCCGTGACCGCCATATATCCCGCACCAGCCAGATTGCGTCAAACTATGTTTTGCGCTTCTCATCGGTAGCGGCCGCCCTGGTGATGATGGTCGGGGTGAGCTTGTATGCCTTTGGAAGCTTTAGCAATACAGCGGTGGATGCCCCGACCGCCGCGGTCTACGGCTCGATCAAAGATTTTGCCGATAACCTGCGGAACGCGCTGAGCAGCCCGCTGGAACTGGCCGCCGGTATTGCTATATCTGGGGTTATCCTGGTCGGCCTGTGGTATCTGTTGCGGACGCTTCGCGTAAACGAGGAAGTTAGCGCCCGGGCCAAACAAAACACCGAGCCGGGCAACCAGCCCTAGGCAGTTCCCGCCGGGTGAAGCCTGTATATAGAAAGACAATGGAGTCTTAACCCTGTTTTGTAGTCGGTAAGGTTTGTTTACTCCTTTGTGCTTCCTTATATCTGAAGCTTTCAGAAAATTTTCGCCTGGCCTGGTTCCTTTTCGTAGCACGGTTAACCTGAACGCATTTATAGCACAGGTTAAAAGCAACTCCAGGAGCCAGGCTTTTTATATTCACGTTTCTACGCATATTCAACCGTTATAATAGAACTAGAATATTTATGCTAAAACTTAACCCGTTCCCAGCCGATCCTAATATTAAAGAGCTACTCGAAAAAGAGCCTCCTGCACCGGTCGCAAACCCCACTGACGGCAAGTTAAAGATAATTCTTGACCAGGTAACCAAGGTTTACCCGATGGGCCGCCGCAATTACCAGGCTCTGGGCGGGGTCAGCCTGACGATTGAGCCGGGTGAATTTGTAGCGATTGTCGGGCCGAGCGGCAGCGGGAAAAGCACTATCCTTAACATTATGACCGGGATTGACCGGCCAACCGCCGGGACGATCAGTATTGGGGGGAAAGACCTCAGCAAGTTAAGTGAGAACCAGCTGGCGCGCTGGCGGGGCGAGAATGTAGGAATTGTCTTCCAGTTTTTCCAGCTGCTGCCGACCCTGACCGCCCTGGAAAACGTGATGCTGCCGCTACACCTGCGCGGCGCTAAAGCCAACTGGCAGGGCGAGGAACGCCGCGCCCGGGCCATGGCTAACCTCCAGATGGTCGAGCTATCCAACCACGCCCATCACCTTCCCAGGGAGCTTTCCGGCGGTGAACAGCAGCGCGTGGCGATTGCCCGGGCCCTGGCGAACAACCCGCCCCTGATTGTGGCGGACGAACCGACCGGTAACCTGGATTCGGTAACGGGCGAGCTTATCTTTAAAATCTTCCGGCAACTGGCCGATGAAGGTAAGACGGTTATTTACGTCACGCACGATGCCGACCTGGCCCGCCAGGCCCGGCGCTTAATCCAGGTCCGGGACGGTTCTATCCTGTCGGATGACCCGGTAGCAAGCATATAGCATCCCCGGCCCTGACCCAACCGGACCGGACCACCGAGCCGTAAAGGCCCGCCTTGTTTTTCCGGCTGCGGGCGACCTCACGCAGGACCGCAGGCGTTTCCTGGGCGGTATCCGGGTCGAAATTAATCATGACGCAGCGAATATTCTGGCTCTCCAGCCGTATTTGCGGGCTATCTTCCCGGTCCCCAAGCTGCAAAACCGACCCGACCCATTTTTCTTCCTCAAAAGGTTCGCCTGATAAGGTTTCTACCAGTAGATTCGGCCGGAAGCGGCACGGGTCTAATTCCAGACCGGCCTGTTCGCCAAGCCAGTTGATGGTTGCCAGGCTGATAAGGGATACCGCCGAGTCGTCAAAAAGCCCTTCCTGGCTGCCGGTTAAATAGGCCCCAGCCGGGTAATGGGCGGTCAGTCCGGCTAACAGTTCCGGACTATCCACCGGGAAATCTTGCCGGTCGGGGGTAGTCACCCGGACGCTTGATTCAAGCGGGTTGGCCGGGTCGGTAAAATAAGGCTCATACCGCAGCATCGAATTAACCTGGCGGGAAGTCAACCAGGGAAAGTTCGAATGATTGTCGGCCCGCACAAAAGCAAAACGGCGGTCGCCTGCGAAACCGCTGCCGGTCAGAAAAGCTTCGTCCAGCCGGTGTCCATGCATGGATTTTACCGGGAACCGGAATAGAGCCTTAATTACGCCTACCACCCCAGCCTTATTTTCCATTTTACGTTTTCTGCTCCTTAAACTTTTCTTATTCTCCATAATTTTAGGGGATAGTCCCGGCTTTTAGCAATTGGACGAATGGCCGGACTTCCGGCCACCGGCCTTTAAGTTTGAAAAAGCCGGGATAATTAGTTAGAATTTTGCCAAATGCACTGCTCATTGGTGAGTAAACCCACCGGAAGGCTTAAAAGCACCGGGAATGGGTAATAAAACATATAGCACCATTCATAACATAGGCTTCAGTTCAAATTTACTGCTCACAATCAGTTTGAAACTTATCAAGGAGATAATATGGCCGGTTTGGATTTTGTAATTCGGGGTGGAGAAATCGTTAACGCCGAGGGGTCCGTGCGGGCGGACATCGGTATCGCGGGCGGCATCATCGTGCAAATAGGCGGAGAGATGTCGGCGGAACGCGAACTGGACGCGCACGGCAAACTTTTGTTTCCGGGCGGCATTGATGCCCATGTCCACCTGCGTTCGCAACCAGCTACAAGTGATGAACCTATCTGGGTTGATGATTTTACCACCGGCTCGGCGGCGGCCCTGGCCGGCGGCGTTACGACAGTCGGCAACATGACCTATATTCCGCCGGAAGAAACCCTCCTGGCCGGTCTGGCCCGCGAAACCGCCGCCGCCAGCGAACAGGCCATCGCGGACTTTTTCTTACACCCAATTATAATCAACCCCACGCCCGAATTGCTGGATGAAATTCCCCAACTGCTCAGTATAGGCTGCAACAGCATGAAGATGTTCATGGTCATGCCCCAGTTTGACGAGCAAGTTTCGGGTTACCTGGAAGCCACCCGCCGGGCCGGGGCCAATGGGATTGTCTCGCTGATTCATTGCGAGGACCACAGCCTGATTGAAGACGCGACCGCCCAGTTAACGGCCGCTCACCACACCGCCCTGTGTTACTTCCCGGAAAGCCGCCCGGTCCTTTCGGAAGTGGTCGCCACCCAGCGGGCGGTCGCCTTCGCCGAGGCCACCAACTCCCCGGTTTATATTGTGCATCTCTCGTCCCAACGCGCCTTAGAAGTGTGCGCCGAAGCCCAGTCGCGGGGCGTGCCGGTCTATGTCGAAACCAGGCCGCTCTACCTGCACCTGACCAGCGAGCGCTTCCAGGAAGAGGACGGGGCAAAATATGTCGGGCAGCCGCCCCTGCGCGAGCAGCACGACGCCGAAGCCCTCTGGGCCGGGATTCAACAGGGCACGATTCATACGGTCTGCACCGACCACGCCCCCTGGATGTTGAAGGACAAACTGGACCCGGAACTGGATATCAAAAAGCTGCGGCCTGGTGTCGAAAACCTGCAAATGATGCTGCCCATGCTGTACTCGGAAGGGGTACGCACCGGCCGGATTTCGGCCAGCCGGTTTGTCGAAGTTACCGCCACTAACGCCGCCAAATTGTTCGGCCTTTACCCGCGCAAAGGGACAATCGCGGTGGGCAGTGACGCCGATATTGTAGTTTTCGACCCGGAACTTACCCGTGAAGTCGAGAACTCGATGCTCAAGTCGAATGCCGATTATTCGGTGTATGAAGGTTGGTCGGTAACAGGCTGGCCGGTAACGACCATCCGGCGGGGCGAAGTGGTCTATCAAGAGGACGAAGTAATTGGCGCTCCCGGCAGCGGCAAGCTGGTGATGCGCGGCCAGACCCAGGCTGACACGCTTAAAGCTGCGAAATAAACGGCGTTTGTAGTAAAGAAAAAATCTGGCAGCCGGGTGACTGCCAGATTTTTATTTTCCTGTTTAAGGTTTACCAGTTGGGCTTCCATTCGGGGACAATCAGGCCGTATTGGGCGCAGCGTTCGCGGATTTCGGTGTCGAAAGCGGTGCGGACCTCATCATTATCGCGCAGTTTAAGCCGGTACTTCCGGTAAAGCTTATTGCGGGAACTGCCAGGGCGGCCAAAGATGTTCATGGTCCGCAAATACCACTTGTTAAAAGTTTGCTGGCAGTCCGCGTGGGTTGCCGGGTCTGTCGCCAGGCGCTCGGCCCACATGTCACCGTGACGTATATGGGTCACTTCCTCTTTGAAAATCAGTTCGATCACCCGCGCCCAGGGGCCGTAACTGGACTGCTTCACATCTTCCAACTGGTGGGCCGAGCCCCGGTCCATACAGAAGTTAAACATAATGAAATCGGTCCAGGTATCAATCGAATAATAGAAAATGTTAACCCTCTTATCGGCCGCTTTGCGTTCTGTGCCGATATTGGCCTCCGAGTCGTCCAGGCGGGCCATAAAGTCTTTATCGTGTTCGCGGACACGGGCTTCGGCGTCCACGCCCAGTTCTTTGAGCAAGCCGTACATGCGCTTGCCGTGTAAAACTTCATCCCGGACGATGTTAGCCACGATCAGTTTTTCTTCAATGCTGGGGGCCTGGTTAATCCAGGGAATGTAGCCGTAAGAACCGGCCAGTTCGCTGTCGGCCTGCATCGTCATCAGGTTCAGCAGGTTTTCGCGGTAGTCGGCGGTCATGGGGCTATCTTTTTCCAGGCGGCCGCCCGACTCGATAATCCCCATCATTGCCTGCTCGACTTCGCGCTCGTCTTTAACTATTAAAGTCATAATTTTGTACTCCTTGCTGTATCAGACGGTGGCCGGGGCGCCCGGTCCACCAAAAAACACTTACTTCCCACTAAACCGGGGTTGGCGTTTTTCTTCAAAGGCGGCCAGCCCTTCTTTGAAGTCGGCGCTGGCACCGGCCCGGCCCTGGTAATCCTCTTCCAGGATAAGGGCGCTTGCCAGGTCAAGGCCCGGCGAGCGCTGGAACAATTCCCTGGTCAGCGAGTAGGCCAGCGGAGAGACCTGGGTTAACTGGTCAACCAGCCCGGCGGTTACTTCCTGCAATTGTTCCGGCGGGCTGACCCGGTTGACCAGGCCCCAGGCAAAAGCCTCGTCGCCGTTCAGGTCGCGGTTCAAGCTGACCAGTTCCAGCGAGCGGCTAAGGCCGATCAGGCGGGGTAGAAACTGGCTCATACCGCTGTCAGGCACCAGGGCGATTTTCCCGAAGGCCGGGATAAACCTGGCCTTGCTTGATGCTACCCGGAAATCACAGGCCAGGGTCAGTGAGAAACCGGCCCCGGCTGCCACGCCGTTGACCACCGCGACAGTGGGTTTTTTAATGCCTTGCAAGGACATTAACATTGGCCGGTAAGTGGTCGCCAGCCAGGTTTGCAGGTCTTGAATGGCTTCGGGGTTAGCCCGTAAATCCTGGCCCGCGCAAAAAGCCCGTCCGGCCCCGGTAATCACGACCACGCGTACCGCCGCATCCTGCCCGGCCTGCTGAAAAGCCTGGGCCAGTTCAGCCAGCATTTTCCCGGTAAAAGAATTAAGGGCTTCCGGGCGGTTCAGGGTAATCCAGGCCGAACCTTCCGGTTTTACCTCGTATAAGATGTGCTCGAATTTAGTTGCCTGTTCCATTACAATCTTCCTTTTACTTGGCTAGGTTAAAAACCGGTTTACTACTCAACCGTTTCGGCAAAAGCCATCGTCAGCAGGCCGGACGGGAAATTACGGGTATCCCGGCCGACCGCTTTGCCTTCAGGCGTTGCCATCGCCGCGTCAAAGTCGGCTTTGGTATTGAAAACAAGTTCTGCGACCTGGTAGTAAGGAGCCGAGCCGCCACCCAATGCCCCGTTGAATTTGCTAACCTCTACCCGAACGATCCCCGGAAGTTTGTGGCAGAGCGGGATGTGGGTAGTAAGGTAATGCTCGTCAAACTTTGCTTTGTCAGCTTTCTGGGGTTCGGTATAGAAGGCAAACATCTTAAACATTTAGTAGTTATCTCCTTTTGGTTTGGCTAGTTGGTCTGGCTAGAATGTATTAACGCGGCCGGTTATCGATCACCCGCACGGCTTTGCCCTCACTCCGGGCAATTGTACGCGGGGCAGAAATTTTTACTTCTATGGAAACGCCCAATGCCTCGTTCAGCTTCTGGCGAATGCGCTGCCAGAGGCTCTTGACGGCGGCATGGTCGGCGCTCATCAGGTCCGCGCCGATATGCCCGGCAAAGAATGCCGGGGTGACTTCAGTTAAGACGGTAACAAGGTCCAGGCGCTCAGGGCGGCTGAGTACAATCTGGTAGTGGGGAGCCAGTTCCTGAAATTCCAATAGCACCCGTTCGATTTCCGAGGGGAAAACATTAACTCCCCTTACGATAAACATGTCATCTATCCGGCCCTTTAACTTGGACATCCGGGCATGCGTTCGGCCGCAAGCGCAGGGGTCGTAATAGAGGGCGCAAAGGTCGCCGGTACGGTAACGGATTACCGGGAAAGCCTCTTTGGTCAGTGAAGTAAAGACCAGTTCGCCGGTTTCCCCTTCCGGCAGGGGATTGCCGCTGGCCGGGTCAATTATTTCCGGCAGGAAATGGTCTTCCCAGACGTGCAAGCCCTGTTTTTGTGGGCATTCCATAGACACCCCCGGCCCCATTACTTCGCTCAGGCCGTAAATGTCGAGCGCCACCAGGCCCAGTTCCTCTTCGATTTTGGCGCGAATTTCCTCGGTCCAGGGTTCGGCCCCGAAGATGCCGTATTTCAGGTTAAAGTCCCGGGGAGTGAAACCCATTTCGGTCATCTGGTCGGCGATATTCAGGGCATAAGAAGGGGTACAGGCCAGGCCCACCGCTTTAAAGTCCTGCAAGAGCATCACCTGGCGGGGGGTATTGCCGCCGGAGGCCGGTACAACACAGGCGCCCAGCTTTTCCGCGCCGTAATGCAGGCCCAGACCGCCGGTAAACAATCCGTAGCCGTAGGCAACGTGGAGCATATCGCCCGGCTGGCCCCCGGCGCACATAATCGAACGGGCGCAGACTTCGGTCCAAATATTAATGTCGTGCCGGGTATAGCCAACAACGGTTGGCTTGCCGCGCGTCCCGGAGGAAGCGTGCAGCCGGCTAACATTAGCGGTTGGCTCGGCAAAAAGCCCGAACGGATAGGTGTCGCGCAGGTTACTTTTTACAGTGAAAGGAAACTTTGTCAGGTCGGACAGGCTTTTCAAAGAGGCGGGCGAAACCCCGGCCCGGTCAAATTGTTCTTTATGAAAAGGCACCCGCTGGTAGGCCCGTTCCAGGGTCGCTTGCAGGCGCTGAAGTTGAAGTTGTTGCAGTTCGGGGCGTTCCAGCGTTTCTACGGCCTTATTCCAGAACATAATCTAAAATCCTTTCTCACCTTCGAGGGATTTTGTAACAGGGTTTTCTAACCCCTTCAGGAAGCTTTAATTTCCGACTGGACCAATTCGCCGGGGCCAAAAGGATTAAGCGCGGCCTGCAAGCTGCGTTCCAACTGGGCCGGAGATAAGCCGGTACCGCCAGAAGTGGCATAGACCGAATAGAAATAGCGGGCGGCCCGCTCGGCCAGAAGCTGGTCATAAGCGTGGAAAAAACTGAAAGCCTGGCTGCCCAGCCAATCAGGGCCGGATAATTCTTCCGGCAGGCCGGGATCGACAAAGAGAAACTTGCGGTATTCGTGGACCAGCCAGCAGCGCGCCCCGAAACATTCCTGCTCGGAAAGCTGGCGGGTTTGGGCTTTTTGGAAATCCGGCTGAAAGCGGTCCAGGAACAGGCGGTAGCGCCGGTTAACGGCCTGAAGCTGCCAGCCCTTTGCGACCAGGGCGGCATTACTGGCCGGGCCGCTATAGCGGGCGCGGAAATAATCTACATAAGAAGCGATTTCGGGCGACTGGAGGCGGGCAGCCAGGACCGGACTTAAGGGATGTGGGGAAAGCCAGGTGCCGGTGCCAAGCGTGCCAAAACCCCACCAGGCCAGGTCGGTACGAAGCTGGTCACGGGCGGAGCGCAGTTCTTCCGGGATAGTATAGGTCAGTAAAAGCCAGTAACCGTCCCACCGTTCGGGATGGAGCCGGTAAATCCGGCTGGCCGCTTCGTCCACCCGCGCCAGGCCCTGCCCGGTCATGGAGATATAGCTGTTCCGGCCGGACTTGCGCAAGGAAATCCAGCCCTGGTCAGCCAGGCGGCGGACCGCCACCCGGACTGCCGGTCCCGCGAAACCAAACTCGGCCATGAGGCGCAAGACAGCACCCAGGGCGATTTCAGTATCAAAATGGCGGATAAATACACCCCATAGGGTGAAGAGCATAGACCTTGGATGCATGGTCGCGTCCTTAGAGCAAGTTGTATTAAATACAACACTTTTCCTACGAATGTACGAAACCTGTTACAGATTATGAGACAAAAAAAGGCCCCTGTCAAGAGCAACAGGGGTTTCGGGCGGTAAGGTTTTATTCAAAAGCGGCCCGGCTTTTAACGGGCAGGTCGCTAAAATCTGCCCATTAAGAAAGGCTATTACCGCTTAAAAGTACTTTAAATGGTTAGCGGCCGGTAACAACCCCGGCGGTGTTTAGTTCTCAGTGGTGCCAGGACTGACAAAGGGTTCTCCTACCTGGAGGCCGCCATTACCCAGGTGGTATTCGCGCACTACCGGGTCGAAATCGCTGTGCCGCATTTCAAGAATGGAAACCACCCGTTTTAAGTGTCCCTCCGCTTCCTGGCTGCGCATTAAAATGACCGTATCGGCCAGCAAGGAAATGGGGTGTTCGGGAATTTCAAGCACGTGGTTAGCCAGGCGGTTTAGTTCCATTGTGCCAATCGTGGTAATCCGTTTATTGCGCAGGAAGTTTGCAATCGCCGCCCAGAAAGAAGTAATCCGGTAAGGATCGAGGCTAAGCTGCTCAAATTCGGTCAGGGAGTCCAGCAGTAACCGGGTGGGTTGGAAGGTTTCAATTTCTTCGAGCAACCTCCCGGCGACTTCATCCAGGTAACGCTGGACCGGCAAAGCCCATAGGATTTTCAGGTTGCCCTGGGTCACAAAGGGCGACAGGTCAAAGCCAAGTTCACTGGAAATAGCCAATAACTGTTCCGGTGAATGTTGCAGGCTAAGGATCAAAGCTTTGTGGCCCTGGCGGACTCCTTCGTAGATAAAACGCAGGCTGACAATGGTTTTGCCACTGCCGGGCGTACCCAGGATGACATTGAAACTTGAGCCAAACAGGCCGCCCTTTAGCATCCGGTTTAAACCTTCATTTCCCAGGCTTAGACGTTCTTTGGAAACCGCCGGGGGCGGGTCAAACTGCTGGGAAGCCAGGCGCGACTCGATAAAGGGGTAGACTATTATGCCGTTTCCGGTAATATCGAAATAGTGCAAGCCTGGAAGGGCCGGTGTAGCCCGGCTCTTGACGATTTCAACGGTCCGGACAAAACGCTTTTGATTGGTATTAAAATGCAGCCGCAGAATATTATCGGCGATAGCGTACTCTGGCGCGTTCTGGACCGGCAATTCGTCGTCCACAATCAATAAGGAGGTACAGCCCAATACCGATAGCTGGGCGTTAAAATCAAAAAGAGCTTTGCGCAAATCGCCTCGTGAGCCCGCAAAATCTCTTAAAGAACTAACGCCATCCAGAACCACTAACTTTGCCTTGCTTTTCAGGACCGCTTCGCGAGTGACCGAGATAAAACTTTGCAAGCCGCCGGTTACTATGTCCTGGTAAAGACTGAGGTAATTTATGTGGTCCCCAACAAAAGCCCGGTCAAAAAAGGAAAATCCTTGCAGATTAACCAGCATCTTTTCATGGCTCTCGGAAAGGAGGGTCAGATAAAGCACTTTATGGCCCAAACGAGCCTGCTGAAAGGCAATCTGCTGGGCCAGGACCGATTTTCCGGTACCGGGAGCACCCGCAATAAGGTATGTAGAACGACTTAGCAGGCCACCTGCTAAAACAATATCCAGCCCATAAACCCCGGTTGGAGCGCGTTCAGGCTGTATTAAAGAGTAAGGCATCTACCCGTTGCCTCCTTGACCCTCGGGTGCAAAAACAAAAGATTTATAAAAAGAAGCTATAAGTAGCTGATCAGCAAAAATTATACCTAAATTTTGATTTTTTGGAAATATTGGGGAAATAAAAAAGTGGTAATTTGAATTACCACTTTCAGGATTTATTACTGTTCCAGTAACTAACTGGGCTCGGTTGTAGTTCCGGTAATCCTAATGGAGAGGCAGCCTGGTTGCGCATGCCTGGTTCCGAGGATGCCTCGCCGGAGATATCTTCGCTGCCCTGGCCGGTTTCATGGGCAACTTCCGCCACGACTTTTTCGAGGACTTCAATTTCAAAAGGCTTGGTCAAGAAAGCGGAGGCCTGGACCCCTTTAGCTTTAAGTGGAGCGGCGCTCAACAAGATAACCGGGATATGCTCGGTTTCCGGGTCGCCACGTAAGGCTTTAAGAAGTTCCACACCACTCATATGCGGCATCATAACGTCCGAAATGATCATGTCGGGCTTTTTTTCTTTGGCTATATCGTAAGCGACCTTACCATTGAAAGCCTTAATTACTTCGTAATCCCCGGCCAGGACTTCGGCTAATAATTCGCATAAGCTTTCTTCGTCATCTACTACCAGTACTAACATACGCGCCCCCGTTGATTTGTTGCATTTACTACCCGCTCAACCTAACTTTATACCTCTATCCATACCTCTATCCTAACAAGCCAGAAAAATTTACTTTACACTTTTATTACTATGCAAATTGTATACCATTAGATTACAAACTACTGTGCCATTTATCATACTTGTATAATTTGGTGGATAACTCCCTTTTACAATCCTTTACATATGGTTTTCTAATAAAGATTTTATTGATTTTGAACGGACAATTTGTTACAATAAACACAACCGACGAGTCAGTCGGTTTTGTGGAGAGAAGAAAGAATTTGGACAGACAACCTAAAAGTCAGGCCCGTTTCAGCCGTATCCTGGATGCGGCCACGACCGTATTCTCTCAAAAAGGCTACCGGGACGCCGCCGTGGACGATATCGCGGTCGAGTCTCAAACCTCCAAGGGCGGGATTTACTTTTACTTCCCCAACAAACAGGCGATTTTTCTGGTCTTGCTGGAAAAGATGGCCGGTCTCTTGCGCTCGCGGGCCGAGACCGCAATGGACCAGGAACCGGATATGCTTAAAAAAGGGGACGCCGCCCTGCAAACCATGCTCCAGACTTTTGCTTCGCACCGCACTTTAACCCGGCTTTTCCTGGTAGAAGCCCTGGGGGCGGGCCGCGAATTCAACGACCGGATGATGGAAATTCACGCTTCTTTTTCCCAGCTAATCAAAGATTATTTAGACCAGGCCGTTAAGAGCGGCACGATTGCCCCGCTAAATACCGATATTGCCAGCGTAGCCTGGTTTGGTGCGGTAAATGAAGTGGTGACCCGCTGGGTCCTGACCGGGCAACCGGACCAACTGGAAGACGCATACCCGGCCTTACGCGAACTCTTGCGCCGCAGTATTGGGCTGACCGAACAGTGACTGGTGAACAGGTGAGAAGGATAGAGCAAATGGCGATTTCAACCGAGTATTTGACCGGCTTAACCAACCTGACGAGTTGGCTTGAAAAAGGGGTCCACTCAGCCCACCGCCAGGGCCGGAGTTTGCTGGTAAGTTATAGCAAGCCGGTCCCAGCGGTAGCAACCCTGCAATTTTTCGAAAGGGCCCGGCAACTGAATTTGTGCGCCACTTTCTGGGAAAGGTCCGAAGACAACTTTAGCCTGGCCGGGGCGGGCGCCGCGCTGGCCCTGGAAGCGCACGACACGGAGCGGTTCGAGAAAGTTGAAAAACAGTGGCAAGACTTTATTGAAGGGGCCTTGATTGAGCGCGAAGCGGCCCCGGCTGACCTGTGGGGCATCGGCCCGGCCCTCTTTGGGGGGTTTTCTTTCGAAGACGAGCCGGAACCGGCGCCCCAGTGGCAATACTTCCCGGCAGCCCTCTTGCGCCTGCCCCAGGTCCAACTCGCTTCTCGCTCGGACGGCTGTTACCTGACCTTAAACGCCCTGGTGGACGAATTTACCGACCCGGCTATCGAGGCTGAATACCTGCTTAAACTGAGTTATCAACTGACCGAACCCTTTTCCAGCGAAGCGCTGGCCGAGGCAACCGCCGCCAAAAATACCCCTAAAGGCAAGCTGGAAGACGTTAAACCGGCCCTGGAATGGCAAGAACTGGTCAGCCGGGCGGTCCGGGAAATCGGGCAGGGCTATTTTGAGAAAGTTGTGCTGGCCCGCGAAGTGCGGTTAGCCGCGCATGAACCGTTTAAGGTGGCATTGGCCCTGGAACGGCTGCGCCAGACTTACCCGGCGGCGACCATCTTCGCCATCGCCGATGGGCAAAAGTGCTTCCTGGGCGCGACCCCCGAAAGATTGGTCCGCCTGTGTGAAGGCGAAGTACGTACGGTGGCCCTGGCTGGGACCTTCCCACGGGGCCAGACCGAGCAAGAGGACCGGCAGTTGGGCCAGGAACTGCTGGACAGTCCTAAAAACCGGCACGAACACGCTATAGTGGTCCAGATGCTGCGGACGGCCCTGGAGAAAGTTTGCAGCCACATCTGGGTGGACAGCGAGCCGCACCTGCTTAAGTTGCCGAACGTGCAGCATCTCTTTACGCCCGTCCTGGGGCGGCTAAACAGCCAGGCCCCGGCCAGTGTCTTGCGCCTTTTGAAAGCGCTGCACCCCACCCCGGCGATGGGCGGATTCCCGCACAAAGCCGCTCTTAGCTGGCTGCACAAGAATGAAGGGCTGGCCCGGGGCTGGTACGCTTCCCCGGTTGGCTGGGTCGACTCGCGTGGCGAAGGTGAATTTGTGGTCGCCATCCGGTCGGCCCTGGTTGACGGCGCGGAAGCCCGCCTGTTTGCCGGGTGCGGCATTGTGGAAGACTCGGACCCGGAAACAGAGTACAGCGAATCCTGCCTGAAACTGAGGCCCATGATCAATGCGTTGGGGTAACCAGGAATCGTAGAACGTTAAACGTTGCACGGGTAACGGGAAATGGTTAACCTTGAAGGGGTAAGCAGAACAGGTAACGTAATTTCAACTGCCGGTTATAACCGCCGGTTGTCCCACTGCTAACCTTATCCGTACCAACCGTGGCACGTTAGAGGTTTAACATTCCAATATAACGTTCTACGTGCCACATTTAACCCTTTACGCCCTTTTAGCAAAGGAATCAAATCTAATGGCTAACGAAACCTGGCTTAAAATAGAAAATCCGACCTTCGCGTTTGTCTCCGCTTTTGTAGACGAACTGGCCCGGTCCGGACTGACCGATGTAGTGGTCTGCCCCGGCTCGCGTTCGACACCGCTGGCCTACGGTTTCGCAGGTAACCCGGCCGTTAAAGTCTGGATGGAATATGACGAGCGTTCGGCCGGGTTTTTTGCCCTGGGCCTGGCGAAAGCCAGCGGCCGGGCGGTCGGCCTGGTCTGCACTTCCGGCACGGCGGCGGCTAACTTCATGCCTGCCGTTGTCGAAGCGGCCCACGGACGGGTGCCCCTGGTCGTGATTACGGCCGACCGTCCGGCCGAATTGCGAGATAACGGCGCGCCCCAGGCAATTGACCAGATACGTTTTTACGGTGTCTATGCCAAGTGGTTCGCCGAGATGCCTTTGCCCGAAGCCTCCAACGAAATGCTGCGCTTTGCCCGGACCCAGGCCGGTCGAGCGGTCGGGGTAGCCCAGGCCCAGCCGGCCGGACCGGTCCATATTAACCAGCCTTTCCGTGAACCGCTTACCCCCATGCCTATTTCCGGCCAGCCGCTGCCGCCCGAGAGCCAGCGCGACCCGGTAGCCTGGTACGGCCGCCCCAACGGCCAGCCTTATGTGGCCCTTAAACAGGCGCCCCGGCGGTTAAACCCGGCCGATATTGCCGGACTGGTGGAAACCTTACAGGGTGTTGAAAAGGGCCTGTTGATTTGCGGCCCGCAGGAGGACCCCAGACTGGCCCCGGCCATAAGCGAGTTGGCGCACAAACTGGGCTACCCGGTTCTGGCCGACCCGCTTTCGCAATTACGCACCGGCCCGCACGACCGGGAGCTAATCATTTCAAATTATGACGCTTTCCTGCGCGACAGCCGCTTTACCGGCCCGGAATATGAACCTCAGGTGATTATCCGCCTGGGCGCGATGCCGGTAGCCAAGCCGCTGCTGCTTTTCCTGAAACGTTACCCCGACATGCCGCAATACCTGGTGGATGGCGGTGACGGCTGGAACGAGCCGACCCAAATGGCCCAGACGGTCATCCACGCCGACCCGACCCTGTTCTGCCGGGACCTGACCGCCGCTTTACCGGCTAAAGTAACGCCCCGCAGCGGCTGGCTGCAAGACTGGCTGCGGTTCTCCAGCGCGACCGCCCATGCTCTTGAAAGCACTATGAGCGGCCTGGATGACCTTTTTGAGGGCCGGGTCCTGGCCGATATGGCGAACCTGTTGCCGGACGGCGCGACCCTGTTTGTAGGTAACAGCATGCCGGTGCGCGACCTGGACAGCTTCTTTGCCGGAAGCTCTAAAAACATTCGCCTGATGGCTAACCGGGGCGCTAACGGTATTGACGGCGTAATTTCCAGCGCCTTAGGCGCGGCTGCGGCCGGGCAGGGGCCGCTGGTGCTGGTAATTGGCGACCTTTCGACCTATCACGACCTTAACGGGCTGCTGGCCGCCAAACTACATAACCTTAACGCAACTATAGTGGTCTTGAACAACGACGGCGGCGGCATTTTCTCTTTCCTGCCCCAGGCCGGGTATCCGCACAACTTCGAGCAGCTATTCGGCACGCCGCACGGCCTGGATTTCGAGCCGGTAATGCAGATGTACGGAGCGAAATTCAGCCGGGTTAAAGAGTGGCCTGCTTTTGAAGAATTTTTACAAAAGGCTTTAAATGAAGACGGCCTGAAAGTTATCGAAGTACCGACGCAGCGCGACAGGAATGTGATTATGCACCGCCAGATGTGGGCGGCGGTCTATGAGACCCTGGCCGCGACCCGAAACGAGGCGGTCACCCGGTGAGCCGGTTAGCGGTTAACGGCCTGGAGTACCACCTGGAAGAAGCCGGGGAAGGCACTCCACTGGTGCTGATACACGGCTTTACCGGCAGCGGGGCCAACTGGCGGCCACATTTAGCCGCTTTCAGCCCTGGTTACCGGGTGGTTACAATAGATTTGCCCGGTCACGGCGAAACCGCCGCCCCAGCCGAGCCGCCGCGCTACAGCATCGAAGCGACCGCCGCCGATATCGCGGCTATCCTGGACAGCCTGGGAATAGAAAAGGCCATTATCCTGGGCTATTCGATGGGCGGGCGAGTGGCGCTCTTTTTCGCCTTACACTACCCGGAGCGCGTAAAAGCTTTAATCCTGGAAAGCGCTTCGCCCGGCCTGGTTACCGGGCAGGAACGGGCCGCTCGGATAGCTTCCGACGAAGCCCTGGCCGGGTTTATCGAACAAAATGGGCTGGAAGCCTTCGTAGACCGCTGGGAGAAAGTGCCGCTATTCGCCAGCCAGGCCAGTTTGCTGGAAGCGGTCCGCACGAAGCAGCGCCAACAGCGATTACGCAACCGGCCCCAGGGGCTGGCAAACAGCCTGCGCGGCCTGGGAACCGGTGTACAGCCTTCGCTCTGGGACGAACTGGCGGGCCTGGCCCGGCCGGTGCTGCTGCTGACCGGCGAACTGGATACCAAGTTTGCCCTCATCGGCCGCCAGATGCAGGAACGGCTGCCAGATGCCCGCCTGGAAGTCATTACCGGGGCCGGACACACCATTCACCTGGAACAACCCCGGCAGTTTGAAGATGTAGTTAAAAGTTTCCTGGACGGGTTATGAAAGGACCGCTGGTTGTAATTGTGTCCGGCCCTCCGGCCAGCGGCAAAACTACGCTGGCTCGACAGCTTGCCCGCGAACTCGACTTGCCAGTACTCCATAAAGATGGTATCAAAGAAACGCTTTTTGATAGCCTGGGCTGGAGCGACCGGGAGTGGTCCCGGAAGTTGGGCGTTACCACCTACCGGCTGCTCTACTATTTTCTGGAAGCCCAACTGGCCGCCGGACGCCCGGTAGTTGTCGAAAGTAATTTCCCGCCCGAAGCGGCGGAGAGCTTCCGGCAGTTGCAGGCCAGGTATCCTTTCCGGCCTTTCCAGGTGCAATGCCGGACCGAAGGCTCCGTACTGTTCGCCCGTTTTGCCGCCCGGGGTTCCGCGCCGGACCGCCACCCCGGCCACGTAGATTTAGGTGCCCTGGAAGAGTTTAAACCGCTCCTGTTGAAAGGCCGCCTGGAACCGCTGGAGATTGGCGACGAATTGCTGGAAATGGATACGACCGATTTTTCAAAAATAGATACGGCTGGGCTATTATCCCGGCTCAGACAGGTTTTAGAAGTAAGCTAAGTATTAGCGGCTAAAGGTTAGCCCGAAAGGAGTTTCTCAAAAATGGCTTCAGTTAACTGGCAAAAAATCGAGGGATACGAAGATGTTATCTACGAAAAAGCCGAAGGTATTGCCCGGATTACTATTAATCGGCCGGAAGTCCACAACGCTTTCCGCCCCAAGACCGTCTTTGAATTGCAGCAAACCCTGGAAGATGCCCACGAAGACCCCGAAGTAGGCGTAGTCCTCCTGACCGGGGCCGGTGACAGAGCTTTTTGTTCGGGCGGCGACCAGCGGGTACGCGGTCACGGCGGCTATGTCGGGGAAGATAAGACCCCCCGTTTGAACATCCTGGGAGTCCAGAACCAGATTCGCTATATGCCCAAGCCTGTCATCGCGGTTGTGGCCGGGTACGCCATCGGTGGCGGTCACGTACTGCACGTGGTTTGCGACCTGACAATCGCGGCCGATAACGCAATCTTTGGACAGACCGGCCCGAAAGTCGGCAGCTTTGACGGGGGCTATGGAGCGAGCTACCTTGCCAGCATTGTCGGTCAGAAGAAAGCTCGTGAAATCTGGTATCTCTGCCGCCAGTACAACGCCCAGGAGGCCATGCAAATGGGCCTGGTCAATACGGTAGTGCCGCTGGACCAGCTTGAAGAAGAATCGATCAAGTGGGCTAAAGAAATCCTGGAAAAGAGTCCGATTGCCCTGCGCTTCCTCAAAGCCGCCTTCAACGCCGATACCGACGGACAGGCCGGGTTGCAGCAACTGGCCGGGGACGCCACCATGCTCTACTACATGACCGAAGAAGGCAAAGAAGGCCACCGGGCTTACCTGGAGAAACGCAAGCCGGACTTCTCGAAGTTCCCGCGCCTGCCTTAATCCGGGCCGCAAACCTTCATGAAAATTAGCGGCCTGCACTGGACACCATACCGCTTGCCTTTCGCGGGAGCTTTTGGCACCGCCCAGGCTAATTTGCGGGTCCGGGAAGGTTTTATCATTCGCCTGGACACCGATAGCGGCCTCACCGGGCTGGGTGAGGCCGCGCCGCTGCCGGAATTTGGCGGCGGCTACCCGGCCGATGTCGAACGCTGGCTGGCCGGGTGGGCCCTTGAAATTACCGGGCAACCCCTGGCTAATATTGAGCCCCTGGTGGCCGGGCTGCTTGCAAAAGGCGGCCCTGGCGCGGCCGCGACCGCTTTCAGCCTGGAAACCGCCGCTTTTGATGTACTGGCCCAGGCCGCGAATTTACCTCTATCCCAATGGCTGGCAACCAACCTCATTAACTCGCCGGACCACAGCGCCACTAAAACCGTCCCGGTCAATGCCACTATCGGCCAGCCGCAGCAGCAAGCGGCCTCGGAAGCGGCCCGCCAGGCGGTAGCGGCCGGGTTCCGGTGCGTCAAGTTAAAAGTAGGCATGGCAGCAACCGTAGCCGGGGAAGTGGCCCGGGTTGGAGCGGTCCGGCAGGCTATCGGGCCGCTGGTTAAATTGCGGCTGGATGCCAACGGCGGCTGGACGGTGCCGCAGGCTGTCGAAACCCTTAAAGCCCTGGAGCAGTTTGATTTAGAACTGGTCGAACAACCGGTCGCCCCGGTAGACCTGGCCGGGATGGCCCGGGTCCGGCGCGAGGTGACTATCCCGCTGGCCGCCGATGAGCCGGTCACCAGCCTGGAAGCCGCCAGGGCGATAATCCGGGCCGAGTCGGCGGATTGCCTGGTCATCAAGCCGATGGTTGTCGGCGGCTTGCGGGTCGGGCTGGAGATAATGGAACTGGCCCGGGCTGCCGGGTTGGGCTGCTTTGTGACTACAACTATTGATAGCGGCGTGGGTATCGCCGCCGCCCTGCACCTGGCCGCGAACCTGCTGGAGCCTATCCCCTATTGCGGCCTTGCCACCGCTTCCCTGCTAACCGGCACGCTGGTCAAACAGGTCCCCCTGGTTGAAGGCGGCCGGATGGCCGTTCCCCGGAAGCCTGGCCTTGGCATGGAGTTACTTTAGCGGCCGGATTGCGGCTATCCTTCTAATATTTTCTTCCAGACTTCATATACTTCTTAGCGCTAATAAAATAAGGGATATGTCTATTATTAATGCCTCGGGTTCCCACCTGGCTTTGACAGGCTGATTTTTCTAAGTTAAACTCAATTAAGTAAACGCGTCTAATAAATAGTAGCCTTTCATATAACCAGTAACCAGCTTTAAGTAATTCACCGGGCCCGTTAAGCTTATTTTTTGAGGTATTTGGTTTGAAAAAAGAAGCTTCATCATTTCGCGGTTTTGCCATTTTTACCCTGCTAATTCTGGCCGCTATAGTGCTTGCCCTGCTGCTATGGCAGGGGCAATTGCCGGGCTTTTCAACCAGCTCAAATCCGGCCACCAGCCCGACACCGGCGGCCACCCCCGGTTTGACCGTCTTACCGGGTGTCAGCCCCGGCACCGCGAATCCGGCCAGTGGGGCCAATGCCAGCCCGGTTGCTAACCCGGTAGTGGCTGTAGAAACTCCCACGCCTAAACCGGTCCTAAAGCTGGATACGGTGGTCCTGAACAGCCTTAATGACAACCCGGTACCAGGTGCGGTCCTGAAAAACGCGGCTGGCATCGAACTGGCGAAAGCCGATGCCAGCGGGCGCCTGGTTGCCTCCGACCTGTCCGAAGGCCAGGCCACAATCAACGCCCCCGGCTTTTCCCCTACTTACGTGAATATTTCCGGCCAGTCGCCTATCAGCAAGGTCCAACTCAACCCGCTGGTTGTTAAAGGAACTTTGGTGGATGAGTCTACTCAGCAGCCGATTGCCAATAAACTGGTCTGGGGCGGCAACAAAGCGACCAATACCGACGACAAAGGCAACTTCAGCTTTAGCGCCCTTCCGGCCGGTTCGAAAATTAAGGTAGACCTGATCGGCTACGAAACGGTGGAAAAAGCGGTCGAAGACAAGGACCAGGAAATTACCATAACCCTGCGCTCGACTCTTTTCGAGGGAACCTTAACCGACGCGGTTAGCAAAAAACCGGTCGCCAACGCTTTGGTTCGCATCGGCCAGAATACGGAACTGACCAATGGGCAGGGCGCTTTCCGGTTCAGCAACGCTCCGCACGCGGCCAGTGACGAAGTGACCGTCCGGGCCGCGGGTTACAAGATTCAGACTTTCAAAGCGGGTGACCTGGAAAAAGGGGCGAAACTGGCTCCCTTCCACTTCCGGGGCGTTTATGTACCGGGCGTCTATGCCATTAACGCCAATTTCGACAAGCTGTTTACACCTTACCTCAAAATGGCCGACCAGGGCCTGATAAACGCGATTGTAGTAGATATCAAGGACGATGACACGGGGATGCTCTGGTATAACAGCCAGGTGCCTCTAGCCAGGGAACTGGGCCTGGTCTATAACCGGAATAAAATTCAGCCCGACCAGTTGATGGATGTTAAACGCGTCCTGACCGAAGCCCGTAAACACGGCTTATACGTGGTCGCCCGCTACGTGGTTTTCCGCGACCCGGCAATCGCGGCAAAAAAGCCGGATTGGACCATCAAAAGCAAAAAGACCGGCCAGGCCTGGCAGGACATTAACGGGCTGACCTGGCCGAATCCTTTCCAGCCCGAGGTTAGCGACTATAACGCCGCCCTGGCAAAAGAGTTAGCCGAACTGGGGTTCGATGAAGTAAATTACGATTATATCCGCTTTCCGACTGACGGGACGCTGGCCGACATCCAGTATAAACCTGACCTGGACTGGACCGCTCTCTCTAAAGATGAAAAACTGCGCACCGACACGATTGAAAGCGCCGTAAAAAAAGCCTGGAACAACCTGCGCACGACCAATACCTATTTCTCGCTGGACGTCTTTGGCTACAGCCTGTGGCGGGTCAACGACGCGGACGGCATCGGCCAGCAATACAATAACCTGGTGATGATGGCTGATTACGTCTGCCCGATGGTCTATGCCAGCCTTTTCTCGACCGGGGAAATGGGCTTTGATTTTCCCGGCGCCCACCCGCGTGAGATTATTGAGCAGAGCGGTAGAATTGCCAATAAACTCGAAGCGGAACTTAAACCGGTTGCCAAATACCGGCCCTGGCTGGAGGACTACGACAAGCTTTACGGCCCGCCCGAGAGCCAGTTCAAATCGACTGCCGAACGGGTCAAGGTCCAGATAGTAGCGGCCGATAGCCTGGGCGCTTCCGGCTGGACCCTCTGGAACGCTAACGGAACCTATATAGACCAGGCGCTGGCCGATACCGCACCACCTAGAACCTAAACTTTATTCAGTTACTGGAGGTTATAAAAAATGCGTCCTATTCCCCCGGAACTTATTACCGAACTGCAACCGCCCAGCCTGGCTGACATTTATCAGGCCCGCCAGGTAGTCTATAAGCACCTGAAGCCGTCCCCGTTACTGAGGTCAGCCGCCCTTGACCGGCTGCTAGGGGCAGAGGTGGTGGTAAAGTGTGAAAATCTATTGCCGACCGGGGCTTTCAAGGTCCGGGGCGGCCTGAACCTGATGTCGCGGCTAACGCCTGAAGAACGGCAGCGCGGTGTGATAACCGCCAGTACCGGCAATCACGGCCAGTCGATTGCCTACGCGGGGCGAGCTTTCGGGGTGAAGGTGATTATTGGGGCGCCATTGGGTAACAACCCCTACAAACTACAGGCCATGCGCGACCTGGGAGCCGAAGTAGTCGAAACGGGCCACGATTTTGAAGAAGCCCGCCAATGGGTCGCGGCGGAAGGTCCGCGCCGGGGTTACCGCTATATTCATTCGGGGGACGAGCCTTTGCTGATTGCCGGGGTGGCTACTGCGTCGCTGGAGATTATCGAAGAAGTACCCGACCTGGACTATATCCTGGTGCCGGTCGGTGGCGGCAGCGGGGCTTGCGGCCACTGCCTGGGCGCAAAAGGGATTAACCCCAAAATCCAGGTAATCGGCGTCCAGGCCGAACTGGCCCCATCGGTCCACGATACTCTTAAATCCGGCCGGTATTCAACCACCCCGACCTGCAACACCTTTGCCGAAGGAGTAGCCACCCGGGTGCCGTTTGCGCTGCCCTACCGGATTATGAACGAACTGTTGGATGATATAGTCCTGGTCAGCGAGCAGGAAATAAAGCAAGCCATCCGGATTTACCTGGAAACAATTCACCAGTTGGCCGAAGGGGCCGGGGCCACTCCGCTGGCGGCCGCCCTGAAAATGCGCGACCGCCTGGCCGGTAAGAAAGTGGCCCTGGTTATCAGCGGCGGCAATATAACGCTGCCAACCTTACAGGAAGTCCTGGCCGACCCGGCTTAAGGGTGTACCTGGACAATCACTTCAATCTCTACCGGCATATTATTAGGCAAGCCGCCCATTCCAACCGCCGAGCGGGCGTGCTTGCCTATTTCATCGCCAAAAACCGCCACGAACAGGTCGCTCGCGCCGTTAATTACAAACGGCTGCTTCTCAAAGCCGTCCACCGCGTTAACCATACCCAGCACTTTAACTATTTTCGCCACCCGGTCCAGGCTGCCCAGGTGCTTTTTCATGGTCGCCAGCAGGTTTAGACCGGTCAGGCGGGCCGCCGCGTAACCGTCTTCCTGGGACACTTCGGCCCCAACTTTGCCCCGGTAAGCCAGCTTTCCATCCGGGCCGTTCGGGCCGTGGCCGGACAGGAACAGCAAGTCACCGGCCTGGACCGCCGAAATAAAATTCATGCCCGGGGGCGCGCTAAAAGTCGCCGGTAATTCAAGACCTAATTCGGCCAACTTCTGCTCAATTTTTCCTTCAGCCATTACTTTGTTTTCTCCTAGATATTTACCGGCCCGGTCAAGCCAGTGGACTGCCCGGCGAAAGCCGCCAGGGCCTGGTTAAACCGGGATGGATTTTCAATAAAAGGTAAATGTCCGGTCTGCTCGTAAAAGTCAGGCCGGGCGTGGGGAACCAGTTTTAGATAATGCTCCGCCGCCACCGGCAGAATGATATTATCTTCCAGGCCGTGCGTGACCAGCAAAGGTAGCGACAGCCGGGCCAGGACAGCATCGTTATCCAGCTTGCGGCTGAACATATTCTTGCGGACATAGGGCGGCACGCTGCAATTAAAGCCCAGGCTCATGTAGAAGTCTTCCGGCCCAAGCTCGTGGTAAGTACACAGGCTGATTAACCGGCCAAGCGCCTCAACGCTCACCTGTAAGTCATTGGAAAAGAAGCCCGGAAAAAGTCCCACAAACTCTTTGCCGATCATCGCGGCACCTTCCGGCGTGCCCATTTTGGTAGCGGCACCGACAAAATTAATTCCGCTCAGGTTAGCTTCGCCATAATGCCGCAGATAGTCGCAAATGACGTAGCCGCCATAAGAAACTCCGACCAGGACCGTCTGGCGCAGTTGAAGCTGTTCAATAATGGCCGCGATATCGGCCGCCCACCACTCGCTGCTGGTGTAATGCTCTTTTTCGGGCGGCTTTTCGGAAAGGCCGTGGCCGCGCAGGTCGAAACAAACCAGGCGGTAGGACCGGGCCAGGTCGCTGTAAAGCTGCCTGTACCAGACCACCCGCGACTGCGAAAAGCCGTGGATAAACAGGAGGGCCGGGGCGTCCGGCGGGCCGGTTTCTTCGACATAAAGCTTTAACCCGTTCCCACCCGCAACCAAACTCTGCTTTAACAAGTTATGCTCCATTGCATATTCTCCTGAATACGTAGAAGGCGGCACATTTAACGGCTAATGATATGTTTTTCTCCACCCATTTCCCGCTCGAAGTACCACATTCCCCATCCCACGTTTCCCGTGCTACGTGGCATGTTAAACGTGCTACGTCCTCCTACATCGCGGTCCAGCCGCCATCCACCATAAGGGTATGCCCGGTGACCAGGGTCGAGGCATCCGAGGCCAGGAAGACCACCGCGCCAATCATTTCTTGCGGCTCACCGACCCGGCCCAGGGGGATGCGGGAAATCAGGTCATTATAAATTTTAGGATCGGCAAAGGTCGGCTCAGTCAGCGGAGTACGAATAAAGGTCGGGCCAATCGCATTGACGTTTATCCCGTACTCGGCCCATTCGATTGCCAACACGCGGGTGAGGTTGACCATCCCGGCTTTAGCCGAACAATAGGCGGCGCGCTTGTAATAACCGATCATGCCGTTTTGAGAAGCGATATTGATAATCCGGCCAAACTTCTGCTTGAGCATTTCCCGGGCAACCCGCTGCGAGGTAAAGAAAGCCCCTTTGAGATGGGTATCAAGCACGATATCCCAATCGGCTTCGGTGACATCCAGGGCATATTTAGCAACCTGCACCCCGGCGTTATTGACCAGGACATCAATCCGGCCCATTTCTTCAATCGCGCTGGTAACGAGCTGGTCAATACTGTTCAGGTCGGGCAAACTCAGCGGCAGGCAAATCACCTTTTTGCCGGTGGCCTCGGCCAGTTCCCGGGCGACCTGCTGGCCCAGTTCCAGCTTGGCGGGAATCTCGGTTATAATAACGTCCGCGCCGAAATGGGCCAGGCCGTGAGCCATCGCCTTACCCAGACCGCTGCCTGCCCCGGTCACCAGGCAAACTTTGCCATCCACCCGCATTGTTGGCATTTCCATAACTGCTTATTCCTCCATAATTCAAAAAAGCTCGAATGAATATTTATAGCCAGGCAAGTATAGTTAAAAGCGGCCCGCCTGACAATTCAATTCCAGACAATAAAAAAGGTGGGAGTTACCTGACCCCCACCCTGAACTTTGCCTGTCTAGGTGCGCCGTTTACCAAGTGTCCGGCCCAATAAAATCAAGCCGACAATCGCCAGGATACCACCCAGGGCGGTAATGATCCAATCCGCCGCCTGACCCAGGCCCAGAAGGCCATTCCCGGTATTATTAACCGAGCCGCGGGTTGGAGTCAAAACTTGCACTGAGAGCAACCGGCCCGCCGGGGTAATATTAAGGACCACCTGGTTACTCACCAGGCTGTCCTTGGTCTTTGGATCGCTCACCAGGGGGACCAGACTTTTATTAACCTGCTCGCTTATGGCAAACTTGCGTAAAGGCGCGTCTTTTATTTCGGCTTCCAGCTCGTTGGAACCAAGCTTAACAATCTGGCCCTGAAGCTGGCTGCCGGTTTTAGAAGCGTCGGACATAAAATCAACAACCTGCCAGCTCCAATAAGCGGCCAGTCCCAGGCCCGCAATTAGAAACAGCAAGCCGAAAATCAGGCCAACCGGGCTGAACGATTTTCTAACCTTCACGCTGCCGACCGACCGGACCGGAGGCACGGAAGGTTGGACCGAAGCCGAAAGATTCCTGAGGTAATCAAAAGAAGAGTTGCTTTGCTGGTTAGTCGAATAATTTGAGGGAGGCGGTGGAGCAAAGTCCGGGCTACCCTGCACAGGAGTGAAGCTTCCCCAGGGTTGAGAATTACCCTGGTTAGGCTCACCCACCGGGTTATAGGCCGGTTGTGGCACAGAATAGGGGTTGTTAAAACCGGCCGCACCACCATTACCGGGAATGCCAACCGGCTGCCGGGAAGCCAACAGGTCCCGGACCAGCGGATTATCCGGCTGGAGACTGGCCGCCCGGCGGGTTGCTTTTTCAGCTTCATCCGCCTGGCTGGTGCATTTCGCCAGCCAGACCAGTGCTTGAATATTACTGGAGTCTTTCTCCAGCACCAACCGGCTGAGTTGGGCAGCGGCATGCTTTAAACCCTGGTTGTAGAGCGACTCAACCCTGGTAAGCCTTGATTCATTACTATCATCCGGCATGGACGACCTCTTCTATAGGAATGTTACAGATTCTTTAATAGCTGGTAAGCTCAACTTTACACTAAATTTTCTTTATGGTCAATAAAATCGTAAGCAGTTCGAATACAATTCCCCCTTAATCCTGGCCGCCTACCGCCTGCCAGTGTAGTTTTTTATTAAATTGCCGCCGGGAAAGTAAGCTGTCCGGATAGCTTAGTGCTTATATTCATCCTGGCGGCTTAAATCAGCCTTAATTTTTCTATATTTGATACTATGTGAGTAAGATATTGTGACTCAATTAAAAATTTGGCTTTACAAATATTGAGCTTTTTGCTAATATAATAAGTAGCGCGTAGTAATTAGCGAGCAGTCGTTACCTATCCAATAAGAGAGCGGATAACCCTGAGCAAATTAATACCACCGGCGTTGCTGTTTTTTATTTTAACTAAGATTTAGCCATTGAAGGGGGATTACCTCATGTCTGACCGCGCCAGTCGCATTCAGGAAGCGACAGGATTGTACTTTCAGATCCTGCAACAACTCAACCGTCATAACATTCCAGAGTGGTTAGAACTTGACCTCACTTTTCAACAGATGAAGGTTCTCTATATTCTGAAGCAAAAAGGCGGCCTGACTATGAGTGAGTTAAGTGACCGTCTGGGAGTAAGTATGCCGACTATTACCGGAATTATTTCCCGGTTGGTCGAACGCAAAGACGACAGCCCGGCCCTGGTAGCCCGGGTTACCAGCGCGGAGGACCGCCGTAAAGTAACCGCTTACCTGACCGATGCCGGAGAGAAGATCACCCAGCAACTTGATACGCTTAACCGCAAATTATTTGCCCAGGCCCTGGCCCAATTAACCGATGGTGAAATGGAAGATGCCCGCGCCGGTTTGAGCCACATTGCCAACGCCGTATCCGAACAGCGCACCGTCACCACAATTGAAACCGTCACCCCGCTGCTGAACCGCGTCCTTGGTGAGGAAGAAAGCGTTGTTACACAGGTTAACGCCGAACCGGTTGCCCTGAATTAGAAAGTAAGTAACCTAAAAAGAGACCCTTTTATTATTTCAGGGTCTCTTTTTGTATCAGGTTATATTTATGTGCGGAACAACCGGCTAAAAGCCTGCCGGTTAGCCTAAAAGATGGACCAACAGCCCTTTCTGGGCATGCAGGCGGTTCTCGGCCTGCTGGAAAACCGCCGATTGGGGTCCTTCCAACACTTCCTCGGTTATTTCGTCGCCCCGGTGCGCAGGTAAGCAGTGCAAGACCAGCGCGTCCGGCTTGGCCAGGCCGACTACCCGGCTGTTTACCTGGTACGGCCTGAATACCTGGCGGCGAGACTCGGTTTCCTCTTCCTGGCCCATGCTGGCCCAGACATCGGTATAGATAATATCGGCCCCTGCAAGACCGGCTTCCAGGTTATGGACCGCTTTGATAGTAACCTTATCACCAGCCAACCGGCGGGCCTGGCTGACCACCTCTTCATTTGGCTCAAAACCCGGCGGTGAAATAACCGATATAGACATACCGCTCAAAGCCGCGCCCAGCATCAGGCTGTGCGCCATGTTGTTGCCGTCACCTATATAGGCCATTTTCAGGCCCGCAAGTTGCCCAAACCTTTCCTGGATGGTCAAAAGATCGGCCAGCGCCTGGCAGGGGTGTTCGAAGTCCGACAAACCGTTGACTACCGGCACTTCGGAATATTTTGCCAGCTCGACCAGGCTTTCGTGGGTAAAGACCCGCGCCACAATCACGCTGCACATCCGGCTGATAACCCTGGCCACGTCAGAAATAGTTTCTCGCTTCCCCAGTCCAACTTCCTGGGGAGCCAGGTAAAAGGCTCGCCCGCCTAACTGAAACATTCCAACATCAAATGAAAGCCTGGTCCGCAGAGAGGGTTTCTCAAAAACAAGGGCCAGGGTCTGCCCGGCTAGTATAGGGTGGGGTATTTTCTGCTGGGTTTCAGACTTCAATTTGGCGGCTGTTGCCAGAACAGCACTCAGTTCGGCGGCACTCAGGTCGGCTATCGAAAGCAAATCCCGCCCTTTTAAACTACTCTCTTCCAATTACACCTCCACTAATGAGCAAGTAAAATGTCAAAAGGTAAACTGTCCTTATACCCGGTCCCCGGTTTTCCCCGGCCGGTGTGTATAGGCAGTTTACCTCTTACGCGTAGCTTCTGCTTTATTTTCCGCTACTTAAATGAAAATCAGTAAAATTCGCTTCAACCGGGGCGGCATAGCTTCCAGCGGCAAAGCCAATGGAACCCTCACCACGGGCCTGTCCGGCCTTGCCCGGTTGGTCATTTATTGAGACTGAAACTGTACCCTGATTAGCCACCAGACGCAAGTTGTTTTGCGCACCGGCTTTCCAACCAGGTGAAGTGTTCCAGCTAATAATTTCTTTGTAAGTACCTCCGGTGAACTGGCTGATCTGGTACTGTCCGGCGCCGGTCAAGCTTAACAGATGATAATTATTGGCGTCTTGCTGCCAGAAAATCAGGCCGTATAAGCCATCTTTGTTATTAATCCCGGCAACCTGGACTTCGGCGCTAAAATCGGTCACGCTAAGCAATGAAGGCGGATAGGAACCCCAGTTTAGCTGCCCGGAATTGGCTTTCAGGCGGTAAGCCCCGTTCTGGTAAGTTGTATCACCTTTATTGGGCAGGCCGCTCGTGACATCTTTAAAGTTGTCTCTAAAGGTCATATTGGCAACCGGCGGGGCCGGGGCAGTTGCACCCGGAGTGGCCGGTTTTGTAACCGACGGACCAGGGGTACGGGTCGGCTGTTTCGCGGCCTGGGTAGGTGTCGCCGCAGGCGGTTTGCCGCTGCCCGAGAAACCAGGGCTGGAGAACTCACTGGCCCCATTTCTAAGCGTGGTGACCTGGGTAGGCAGGGGCGCAGGAGCTATCTTTGAAACGACCGGCGCTTCAACCACCGGGTCGGGATATAGCTTTAAGACCTGGACCGGGAACTGCAAGGTAGCAATGTCGAAAGCCGGGACCGGGGCCACTCTACCCTTCGGAACTATACCGGCGGCAGGTGGCAGGTCGCCAATGTGCAACCGCCCAAAACCGTTCGCAAAGTCAGGACCGGCCGGGGCCAGGTCTTTGACCGACTCTTTAAGAAGGGATTCCAACTGTTCGGTAGTTAATTTCGGGTTGGCCCCTTTGAGAATAGCCGCCACTCCGGCCGCTTCCGGGGTAGCCGCGCTGGTGCCGTCAAATACTTTTACACTCGCCTCGTTATAGGCCCGGCTGGAAACGCCCGACGGAGCGGAGATTTCCGGTTTAAACCGGCCATCCGGCAGCGGTCCCTGGCTGCTGTAATAAGCCAGCCGGTCTTCTTCCCATTGGATCGCGCCTACCGCCAGAACGCCCCTGGCGTCCGCCGGGTCGGCTACTGCCATCTGGGGTACGCTGAACTGGAAAGCGGTATTGTGGCCGAAAAGATGCAGCCGGAAAGGTTTGGTATATGGGACCGTGTTCGGTTTCTGGCGTACCCGCACATAATTAAGCTGGCGAGCGGCCAGTTTGACCGGCAGTTCTTCCACCGGCGACCGGACTGACTGGGCATTCTGGCTGCTGCCCCGGACGGTTTTCCCATCTTTGTCAACTAAAAAGACATCCAGGTCGTTTACCTGCTTTTTATCCAGGCCCCACTGTTCCCAGTTCAAAATGACATAGGTATCCAGCGGAGTGCTGCTCTGGTTGCCCAGGGCCATGCGGGTTACACCCGGCACAAACTGGTGAAAGCCGTCGGCGTCCGGGTTAAAGAAAGCGCTGTAATGAGCCGCGCCTTCGTTGCCGGAAGCAAAAAGGAAAACTACTCCGTAATCGGCCCGCAATTTATCAATGTAGCGGTCAATCGCGCTGGTGCCGTTCCCGGCGGTGCTATGCCCGCCCAGGGATACGGAAACGATATTGACTTTTTCCTGAATAACCAGGTAATCCAGGGCTTTCTTGATTTGGCCGTCCGAACCGTCTACGGCTACGGCGGCATAATCGGCCTCGGGAGCCAGGGAATATATAATCTCAAGGACCGCCGTGCCGTGGACCGACTCATCAATTACGCCCGGCCCACCTTCGTCGGCATCAATATCCTTAATTTCCAACCCGGCGGGTAAAGTGGTGCCAAGAAATTTCTTGTAATAACTGAAGCCGCCATCTATTACGCCGACCTTAACGCCCTTTCCCCGGAACCCGGCAGCCTGCCACTTCTCGGCACCCATCAACTTGACGCCTTCGTTCTTACTGACCTGGGCCAGTTCGGCCAGGGCCTCGGCGGTCTGGGGCATCCGGTACAGTTCCATATTTTGGCGCCCAACGAGCAGGTTAATCGCTTTTACGCCCTCGAAACCGGCCAGGTCTTGCAGGAAGTTATCTTTGCTGGCGGTGTTGGTATAGTTAATAAAAGCGGAAATCGGCACCGCCACCCGCATTTTCAGGGTGCCTTCCATGTTCTCGGAATTCCGGACGATGCCACCCATAGACTTTATTTTGTCCTTGATGGCCTGTTCGCGGTTCACCTGGTCCAACTCTACTTCAAAAATGGCCTCATCTTTCGAGTTTACGACCTGGATATTCCGGGCGTACTGGATGGCAGCGGTCCGTTTTTCCTCTTCAGTACCGGGAGCGGTTTGATAAGTCAGGAAGATGTTTAGTAAGACGCTGCTGACTTTTAAATTCGAAGACTCGGTCGGAGTGGGTTGAGGGGAAGTGTCGGTCGGGTTAGGGCCGCAGGCCGATAACACCAGCGAACTAACCACCATGCTAATTAACAAGATGGTCCAGTTCGAGAGCGTCTTTAATCTCGAAGGAGAGAACGGGTTAATTTGTCCACTCGAAGCCGGTGTAGCGGGCATAGTAGAGTTGTACCTTTCGTAGTGAGAGGGCTAAAAAAACTCGCCGGTTATAACCTTACCAGAAGAACTGCTAAACTACCTTGAAGTCGCCCTTGAAACCGGAAAGGTTTCCGGTTTATCTTATAATTATACCTGTAGTACGACGATAATCAATATTTATTTCACAAAGACCCTGGCTTTTTCAATAAGATCTTTCAGGTCCTGGGGTGCCGGGAGTAAGGGTATAGCAGTTAAAAACCCGACCAGGTGATTTACCAGGAAACTCTGGGCAAGCTGCTGCTGGCTCCAATCCGGCCAGATAGTCATTGCCCCGATCAGGAAAACGCCAATCATTAAAATACCCTGGACAAAGCCAAGGATGGCCCCCAGGAAATGATCCAGTAAACCCAGAAAAAGTAACCCTGCCACAAAATAAATTACCGAAGCCGCCGCGCTGGCTATCCCGCTTACGACGAATACAATCACCACAAAAGCCAGACCTTTAGCGGCCTGAGGATTGTTCAGGAAGCCCAAAGAATTTGCCAGCCCGCTACTGAACATCCCGGCCAGCCAGATGCCGCCAATCAGGCCGCCCACTGCGATAGCCTGCCGAATGAAGCCCCAGGCGGCGCTGACCAGAGTAAAAGAAATCAGGATGGCGATAATAATTATGTCAAGTAAGCTCATAATTTCCTTTGTTGTGGCTTTTCAAGGTTCTACCAGAATAAATTATAAAACAATTTTCTCTCAAGAAATATAACGCTGCTCACACTGGCTGAGTTCCTATTATACAATGTTTATAGGTTTATAGATTATACAAACCAACCTGAAATTTGGCGCATCTATTTTTAATAGAAAATGTTTCCTGCAAGCGGCAAAAAGTACCTCGCTATGTGTATGCAGCTTAAACCAGGCGCAGCGGTGTAGTAATAGCAACCCGACCGGCGTGCGAGTCAGGGCTGGCTGGGCTATACTTTAGAAGTATATTTTAGGAGAATTTTTATTTTTAGGATTAGCAGTCAAAACGGAATAGAGTAAAAATGGAAAAACCCGGAAAGACCCTGAGCGAACGCCAGGCCGAAGCCGCCGCCATGCTGGGTGACAAGCTCAATCACCCGCGCCTGGGAGCGACCCTGGCCCTGGTGGAAGAAATGGGCGAACTGGTCAAAGAAGTAATGGAGCTTGAAATCTACCAGCAGGCCCAGGCCCGGCCAAAAATGGAAGATGAAGTAGCCGATATTCTTTTCAGTCTTCTGGAGGTGTGTAACGCCTACGGCATCAGCCTGGAAACGGCTTACGACCGCAAGCTGGAGAAAATCCGGCATAAACTGCCGGATTGGGAAGAAAAATATAGCGCCGGTCTAAAACAGATGAAAGCCAAGCTCGATTAGCCGGTTCAGGCCGAAAGCGAACCGGTGGTCAGCTTGCGCATGTTCAGCTCGCCTAAAATGCGCTGGTTGCCGTGGGATATAGTCAGGAGAATCGTGGTTCCCTGGCCGGGCTGGGAAAAGAGTTCGTAGGAAGCCCCAATCAGCCGGGCGCGTTCCCGCATATTTAAAAGGCCGAAACTGCCCCGTTCATCGTAGCGGTCCGAAACGGTCCGGCTGTCAAAGCCCTTACCGTCATCGCGAATCATTACGGTAGTGGCCTCTTTGGAATGTTCCAGCACCATCCAGACATTCCGGGGAGCGGCATGCTTGCGGATATTATTGACGGCTTCCTGGATGATAATAAAGACCGCCGCCTCCATATTATGCTCCAGGCGCACGTAGTTATTCTTATCTTCGCCAAAGCCGGAGACTTCCAGGTGGGTCTGCCAGGCATCGCCCTGCAATTTTTCAACATAGGCTTCCAGGGTCGGTATAAGCCCCTTGGTTTCCAGCATCAGGGGCCGCAAGCCGAACATCATAGTGCGGATATCTTTGGCGGCGGTCAAAGCCACCTTTTCGGCTTCGTCCAGCTTTTCCATGACCCGGCCCGGCTCGTTTACCAGCAGCTTTTTAATAAAAGCCAGGCGCATGGCGATACCGCTGATGACCTGGGCCGGACCGTCGTGCAGGTCGCGCCCGAGGTCACGCCGGACTTCTTCCTCTTTGGCAATCAGGCGGTCGCGCTCGTCGCTTAACTCCAGGTAAAGCTGGGCATTCTCAATCGCGATTGCGGCCTGAGCGGCCAGGGTGGTCAATAAAGCCATGTCATTGTTATTGAACGCGCCTTTATCCAGCTTGTTCATAACGCTAATGACCCCGATCAGGGTATCGTGGGCGATCAGCGGAGCGCACATAACATTGCGAGTTTTGAATCCGGTCGCGGCATCTATACTTCCGTTGAAGCGGGGGTCGGTTGTAACGTCGTTGACGATTACCGGCTCGCCCAACCGGGCAACGTAACCGCCGATGCCGCTACCGGCCGGTTGGCGGAGTTCGGTGATTTCCTGCGGATTTTCCGGGGAGGGAAAGCGGTAGACCAGTTCATCAGTCTGGTGGTCCACCAGCATCAGGGTACAGGCGCCCGAGCGCAAAAGCTGGCTGGTGGTGGTCATAATCTGCTTAAGCAGATCGGCCAGGTCGCGGTTTGAGGTAATGGCCGTTGCAATTTCATTTAACAGGACCAGGTCTTCCAGGCGCCGGGAAACATTGGTCAAAGAGCGCAGGCTGTACCAGGCGTTGCTGGTAGCCCGGCAAAAGCTTTGTAAAGCCGTCATTTCCTCGGCACTCAGGCCCAGCCCGCCGGTGTTATTGCCTTCTCTCTCGGAAGCAGGCAACAATAACAGAATGAAGCCGTTAGCCAGGTGGTTGTTAGGGTTCTGCATCGGCAAGATCAGCACCCGGCGGCTCCCATTCGGGGTATTCATGTTTTTAATAACGGGGCCTTTTGGCAGCCAGAGGGTCAGGGGGCTTTCATCGCGAGAATGATTGCCGTTATGCTGGTGGTCACGGCCCTGGATGGCCTTGGCGCGAGCCGCTTCAAGGGCAAAAAACTGGCGCAGATATTGGATTTCGGTACCTGCCTCGCGGCCTTCCTCGTAGTCAAAAAACGCAATCAACCCGGTCTGAGTCCGCGCAATACGCAGCCCTTCGTTCAGGGCGCTTTGCAAGAGGGAAGAAGGCATTTGGAGCAAGGGTAAATTTGTCAAAAACTCTGTCAGGTGTGCAGTATTAAGCATAACGTTCATTCACCGCTTGAACCGTCTGGTCCGCCAACTAGACCAGGCCGGCTTACTTCTTAAATTAACTAAAAATAGCTCTGCCAACGCGAATCAGGGTCGCGCCTTCTTCAATTGCTATTTCAAAATCGTTGGTCATGCCCATTGAAAGGTCACGCCAGGATGGTAAACCAGGGTTATATCTATCGAACAAGTCTCTAAGAGCGGCAAACACCGGCCGGGTTTGGCCGGGGTTCTCATAGTAAGGTGCAACAGTCATCAGGCCGCGCCATTCCAGGTTTGGCAAACCAATAACCTGGGCCAGGCACTCCGGCAATTCGGCCGGGCTAAGGCCATGCTTTGAGGCTTCGCCGGAAACGTTTATTTCTAACAGGACCGGTACTGTTTTCCCCAGGTCAACCGCATGCCGGCTTATAACCTGGGCCAGTTTGACGCTATCCACCGAATGGATAAGGTCGGCCAGGGCCACCGCTCTTTTAGCCTTATTAGTCTGAAGGTGTCCGATGAGGTGCAGACGAGCAGCGTGGTCCGGGTAAGGAGGTGGACTGAATTTGGTTTCGGCATCAGGTATCCGATTTTCACCGAAATCCCGCAATCCATTTTGAAAAGCCGCTTCAACAGCCTCACGCCCGGCTGTCTTAGTAACCCCTATAAGGGTAATATCACCCCTGTCGCGCCCGGCCTTACTGGCTGCCTGGCTTATTCGACTATTGACCCCGGCCAACTTTTCGGCCAGCGTAATCAAAGTTTTCTCTTTCTATATTAACAATCGGCCTATACCAGTATAGTTATACAACTATAGCATAGCAAGTCAAACAAGGTCAAAAGTGATTAAAATCAGGTTAAATTTGCCGATTTATACAATAACCGGGCCCGTATAATCAAAGAATATACAGCCTTGTAGTCAACTACCGTCTGAGGCGGCACGGAATCCAGGTCTATAAAAGCCACCCGGCTGGTATCAAAGCCGTTACCCGCCGGCAAAAGTTCACCGCCGACTACCTCGACCATGTAATAATGCAGCACGGCGTGGACCGCCCGGCCGGTCGGCATAATGCAAAAATTATCGCCGTTAGCTACCGGCGCACCGACCCTTATCTCCAGGCCGGTCTCTTCTTTAAACTCGCGGATAAGGCCCTGTTCAAGGGTTTCATCTTTGTTGATACCCCCACCGGGCAGGTTCCAACCAAAATTCATCTTCTCATCCGAACCCATCAGGACCCGGCCCTGCTCATCCAAAAGTATGCCGTAGGCGCTGAGGCGGTAACACAGTCCCACTGCGGGCAGCCAGCGGCCCCGGGGATTTTCTATCGTTGAAGTCAGATAGCGGCAAAAGACGTAATCGCGGCGGCGCGTCACCAGCCGGGCGGGCAAGTACTGGCGCACCACCGACCAGAGTTCATCAAAAGCGTGGGCGCGGAAGTTTTTGTCCCGCGCCGCCAGCTTTAACACATTCAAATAAAACCTTAGAATTTTACCCATAAACAGGCTCGCCGCTTACTCCTGTATTTAGCGAATAGCCGCCGTTCTCAGGCTGGCTGCCTGCTCTTCCACAAAAGAGCACAGCCGCCGGACCCCTTCAACCAGGTCGTCTTCAGCCGTTGCCAGGGATACGCGCACCAGTCCGGAAGCGCGCGGGCCGAAAGTCGCGCCAGGGGCGCAAGCCACTTTCTTGGCCTTTAAGAGTTCCTTGCAGAAGTCATAGCTATCCATCTGGGCCTGGCTAACATCGATCATGATATAGAACGCTCCGTTAGGGACATACTGGAGCAGCCCCTTTTCCCGCAACACGTCACAGACCAGGTCCCGGCGGCGCTGGTAAGCCTGGCGCATTTCACCGACCACTTCTTGCGGCCCGGTCAAAGCAGCCAGGGCGCCCCACTGGTTGGGTTCGGAGGCACATGCCACGTTCGGCTCAACCGAGCGAGCCATCCAGTTGGCGATATGGGTTGGGGCAATCGCGTAGCCCACCCGCCAGCCGGTCATGCTGTAGGTCTTGCTGAAGCTGTAAATACTGATGACTCTTTCCGGGTCGAATTTAGCGGCGGTAGTCGCTTTCCCTTCGAAAATCAGTTCTTCATAAACTTCGTCCGAGATAACATAGAGGTCATGGCGGGCGGCCAGTTCGATGATCTCGCGGATTTCGTCCTCGCTGGAAACGGCCCCGGTCGGGTTGGACGGGTTACAAATAACGAGGACTTTGGTCTTGGGAGTAATCGACTTTTCAATGTCAGCGACTACCGGCCGGAAGCCGTTTTCCTGGTAGAGCGGGTACCGGGCGGTGTAGCCGCCGGCCAGGGTGACCTGGGTATCATAGGTCGGCCAACCCGGGTCGGGCACCAGCACTTCGTCGCCAGGCTCCAGCAGCACTTCAAAAGCATTGAAAAGAGAGTATGTCGAGCCGGGAGTAACAATTACATTTTCGATACCGACATCCAGGCCGTTGAAATTCTTAACCTTTTGAACCAGCGCCTCGCGCAAAGGGATAATCCCGGCGCTGAGGGTATAGCGGGTTTTGCCTTCCAGGGCAGCCCGGTGGGCGGCTTCTATAATATGAGGCGGAGTCGGGAAGTTCGGCTCGCCCACTTCCAGCCGGATACAGCCGGGGGTACGGACAGCAATTTCAAGAATTTCCCGGATACCGCTGCGTTTCATTTGTTGGGGACGAGAAGCAAGTGGTTTCATTGTCAGTCTTTTCTCCTATTTAGTGTGAAAAGTCTGCCGGTTAGCAGGCTTTATGCATTCGAATTTAAGGGTTCTTTAACTCGTAACAAAAAGAAAATTCCAAGTATAAAAAAGATGGCGGAAGCGATAAATAAAGCGCTATAGCCCACATTTTTCTGGTGCAAAAAGGTTTCGCCCAGCGCATTGAAGCCATCACGCAACCCGCCACCCACCAGGGCGGCTAAAGCTTGCGAACCGGCCCCGGCCAGGTTGGAAATGCCCATAAACCGGCCTGCCGCTCCTTTTGGAATCAGGTCTGTCGCCAGGGCCCAGTCAATACTGTTAAAAGAGCCGGTAGCGACCCCCAGAAGCGAGGCGTAAATCATGACCTGGGTCATATTAGTGGCCGTACTCATCAAGAGGGTGCCAATAATCCCGACAACACAGGCTACTATAACCAGTTTCTTACGGCCAATTTTATCGCTGAGCCAGGCGGCCGGGAAAATCGACAGGAGACTAAAACCGACAACCACCAGCAACACCACCGTATAAGAACTGGTCAGGGTGCCTTCCTTCGCTCCAATCACATCCTGCAAGAAGTATAGCGCAAAAAGGGAAATTGTAGCAATCGCGGTCAAAACGAACAGGCGCGAAATAATAAAGCGGACGAAATCGCGATGTTGCAGAAATTCTTTAAGTGTCCCCCGCACCACATTCCAGCGCCTGGCTGGGGCGGGCCCTTTTAAGGGGGTTTCTTTGACCAGGAAAAGAGTCGGTATCAGGGTAGAAGTAAAGACCAGAATCACGACCATAATCGCCAGGGCCGGTTGGTTCCGGTCAATAAAAAAGGTTGCCCCGGCTACCCCGGCCACGTTACCTAATAGCTGGGCGATACCCATCGCGCCGCTAGCCCGGCCCCGGCGGCCATTTGGCACGCTATCCGGGATAAAACCCTGGTAAGCGCCCTGGGCCACGTTGTCGGCCAGTTGCAAAAGCAGGTAGCAAACCAGCAGCAGCCACCACTGCCGGGCGAAAACCGCCATGAAAGCCATCGCACCTAAAGCGACCACGACCATGGTACCGCCAACCAGGATAAACGGCCGCCGCCTGCCCCAGTGGTGCCGGGAGACGTCGCTGAGGGCTCCTATGGTAGGCTGCACTATAATCGCCACCACCATACCCAGGGCGGTAATAATTCCCAGCAAAGAACCCTTGTAATTTTCGGGCACCATTTGCTCGTTAAGCTTGGGCAGAATTACACCGTTAACTCCACCCCAGAGATAAGTTATGCCCAACCAGAAGACGCTAATCCAGACATAATTAAAGAAACCAAATTCCCGGGTAGTTACGGCCGGTTCGGCCTGGATTCTGGCAGCAGGAGTAATTTCACGGTTGGAAAGATCTTTGGGCTGGGTGTGGTTGGAAGTTTCAAGCTCCTCCAGCCATTCGCTAATAGCTGCTTCAGGTGTTACGGGTGTAAAGCCTCCAGGCTCAATATCAAGCGGCCGTTGCGGTAACTGCCCTCCAAACCTTGCCTCACGATTAGTTTGATCAGGCATACTTCATTCCTGGCTAACCGGTAGTAATGAAAACCCGGTTTTTGCTGTTAAGAACACAAAATCACTTAAAATGGACAGAATAAATAAAATCCCTACTTTTCCCGGCAAATGCCGTAATTTTTGCATTATACTCGCTACAAGAACCTTTCGTAAAGAAAGCGGGAGAAGTAGCGGACCCATGCAAGAAGCCAGTAGCATTTCTGCGACTGGCTTCTCTTGAGAAACAGGGCCGGTTCCTACTGCGGCAGGTTAGCCGGTAGGGCCGGGTACTGGTTAGTAGCGGCCATGCGCAAGGCCGAGGCAATATCGACAATCCCATACCCGTACTTGTCATCGCGCTGTCCGGGCGCTTTGCCAGGGAAAGGCTGGGCCGAAGCAATCAGGATGGCCTTCACCTGGTCGGCGGTCAGGTTAGGGTTGGCCGACAGCACCAGGGCCGCCGCGCCCGCCACAATTGGCGAACTGGCCGAGGTCCCGTTAGCACAGGCAAAGACCTGCGCCCGGCCGGTGTTGCAGATGTGCAGCCCCGGAGCCGAAAGAGTCACATTGCGGTTGAAGGTGCTAAAGTAGGTCGGCTGGTTGTAGTAACCGGTTGCCCCAACCGAAATCACCTTCGGATAACTGGCCGGGTAGGTCAACTCGTTTACGCCGCTATTGCCGCTGGCGGCCACAACTATCACGTTCTTACTGGTAGCGTAGGCAATCGCGTCGCGCTCGGTCTGGCTGCTCTGGGTGCCGCCCAGGCTCAGGTTGATAACCCTGGCCCCCTTATCCGTCGCCAGGCGAATGGCCCGGTTTACACTGGCCTTGGTGAACGCGCCCGGTAAATCGTCCAGGTCGGCTTTAATGTGAATAATTTTGGTATTCCAGGCCAGGCCGGTCCCATAGACGTTATTATTGCCGGTTGCCCCGATAATACCGGTCGTCCAGGAACCATGCCCGCCATTGTCGGTAATATCGCTGCCGCCCTTTTCGGAGTTGTACATTTCACTGACCTGGCCCTTCAGGTCAGGGTTATTGGTATCAACGCCGCTGTCTATCACCGCGACGGTTATAGACTTGTTGCCCTGGGTGTAGTCCCAGGCGCGGGGGCTTCTAACCACATTGTGATAGTACTGGTCGCCCGCTTGCGGGTCGTTAAAGGTCGTAATTGACGAGTAGGAGATATAATTCGGCTCGGCGTATTCTACGCGTGGGTCGGCGTTAAGCTGGGTCAGCGTCTGGTTCAGGTGCTGCCCATGCAGCTTGAAAACCACCGGCTCTGAGCTGGATACAACGTTATAGCGCTGGTCCAAAGCCAGGGTGCCCAACTCGCCCTTGAAACCGAAAGACTGGGACGATACGCCTTCTTTGAATTTAACCAGGACACTGTTAATCCGGTTCTGGGCCGTACTGGCTCCCTGACGTCCCAGGCGGGTCTGCACGGCCCGGTCGCCCAGGGCATTCCCGGTGGAAGGCAAATCAAGATAAGCCTCACCCAGGGTATTAGTGCTGGCCGAATACGGCAGGGCCCCGGCAGGCGGATTGATTGACACCGTGCCATTATATTCGCCATAGTCAGAAGATTGGACCAGCTTACCGGCCCCGTCGGGCAGGATTTCTTCCTGGGCCGCGCTCAGGACCACGCCGTTCTTTTCGGATACCAGGCGGGCCGCCGTGCCTTTAGTACCGTCCAGGTCAACAAAGTTAGTGGAAAGAGTGCGCCTTACATCTGACCCAACAGCCTGGGGGCCGCTGGCCTGCCAGTCGGTGGACCAGTCGTTCAGGCTAAATACCGGGAAGACTTTTGGGAATGTAACCGGGACCGACTGGGGCAACCCGACCGGCCAGTAATCAAAATTGTTACCGTCACCGTAGTACCAATCGAAATTCTTACCGGACTGGATCAGGCGCTGGTACCAGCGGTTGCCAATCACAATTGTTTCCAGTTGGGCTGGTTTGCCCTGGTAAACGCCATTATCGAGCGCCCTGGCCCGGTCGGGAGCCTGGAACTGCTGGGCAGACATCAGCTTGCCGTTGATCGAAATATTCCGCTTGAAGGTGTTCAGGCCGCGCATATTGGTGTTTATACCATTGTACAGCTTAAAACCCTCGGTTTCCTGGGGCCGGTTTACCGCCGGGTCGGTATTGTTAAAGACGGTCGGTTCTGATTTATAGCGCCAGGATACATAAGCCAGGCCCAGGTTGCCCAGTTCGACCTTGTAATCAGCCGGGTTGTCCGGAGTGTAGGTCAGCAACCGGCGCTCGAAAGCCTGGACCAGCACATATTGCTCTTTACCAGCCACCGTAACGTGGGTCCAATAGGGTTCGCTAATGGGATACCCAAAGATGTACAGCGGGTCAAATACCGAGGCATTATTTACATATTTGCCGTTTTCGTAGACCAGACCCTTGCGATTCATAAAATCTACAAACGGGCGGGCCACGTTATGGCCGGTTTCTTTGTAATACTGGGCGTAAGCCACGCCTTTTGCCAGGTCCGGCCGGGTGCTGATCGAGCCGCCCAGTCCAAGCAGTTTATCGACCGGCTGGCCGGTAATATCGCTGCTGCGCCAGGAACCGTCAAAGCTGACCAGGTTAGTCAGGCTGGCATAGGTCGGGCTGTCGGCCACACCAGGAGCCATGTCACCGGCCAGCGGCACATTCGCAGGGCCGCGATCAATAACACCGGCGTCCCCGGTCTGGAACTGGCCGGTAATCATCTCGCGCAGCAAAAGGCCGGAGGTCACATAATATTTATCGTTAGGGTTTTTGGCCGGGTCGTTAATTTCCAGCCGTCCCTTTTCAAAGTAATAGACCTGGCGCTTGCCGCCGGGACTTTCCTTGTAATCCTCGGTGCTATCCTGAATACGGGGACCCCAGACCCAACTGGCGCCCGGTTTGTTTTCCAATACCGCTTTATCGGTCCGGTCGAAGGTGCGCTGCACCGGGGTTGGTAAGGCCGGTAAAGCGTCCGCCGCTAAAGAATGGCCACTCGGCACAGCAACTAATACCACCATTAATGCCAGTACCAGGACCACAAAAGTTTGGGTTTTCTTCATAAAAAATATGGCTCCATTTTGGGAAAGACTCAAAAGATTTTATTCAGGTTCCGGGGCACCGGCAAAACGATAACCTTTACTGCGCTCCGTAAATATAAAACGTGGATTCTGGGCGTCATCGCTCAATTTTTCGCGCAAATGGCGAACGTGGACTTTTAGATAATCAAAATCGTTGCGGTATTCAGGACCCCAAACTTTGGTCAGTAAGAAACTGTGAGGCAAAACTTGCCCGGCGTTGCTTGCCAGCAAAGAGAGAAGGTTGTATTCAATAGCGGTCAGCCTGATATTTTCATTATTAAGGGTAACACTTCTTGAATTAAAGTCGATAGTGAGGTCCTGGTAAGAAAAGCCCTGGGGTCGGGGCGAGACTTTATTGCGTTTGGTCCGGCGCAGCAAGGCTCTTATCCGGGCAGTAAGCTCTAAAGGACTAAACGGTTTGGTAATGTAGTCATCCGCCCCGGCTTCCAACCCCCGGACTTTTTCAATTTCCTCATCTCTAACTGTCAGGAAAATGATCGGGATTTCTGCCGATTCAGAGCGAATCTGCTTGCACACCTCCAGCCCGGTCATACCGGGCATGTGCATATCAAGAATTAAAAGGTCCGGATTATGGCTACGAAAAGCCGCCAGGGCAGTTGGGCCATCCTCGGCACTTAACACTTCCCAGTCCGGTGAATTTAAATTCAGTCCCAAGCCTATAACTTCAACGACATCCGGCTCGTCGTCTGCCACCAATATTCTAATCATCTGTATGATAAATTCTACCGCTGCAACGCGATAGTCCTTTAGCTGTTTCTACCGGCTTTAATTATTTGATAAAAATTATTATACACCACATTTAAAATCTTTTGAAGTAGGTTAGATAATATCATTTGTCACAGCAAAACTATTTTGCTAATTTACACCGCCATGCTTGAGTGATTAAGTTTAAGCGGTATGGAAGCAGTCGAAGCCAGGGGCAGTGTAAAGTAAAAAGAACTGCCCTTGCCGGGCTGGCTCTCTACCCAGAGCAGGCCGTTATGCAGTTCCACCAGCGAGCGAGCAATCGCCAGGCCCAGTCCGGTGCCGCCTTTGCCGGAGTTCCCGCTGTAAAAGCGCTCGAAGACCAGTTCTTGCTCGGAAAGGGGAATACCCGGCCCGTTATCCGTTATAGCAACCAGCGCCTGGCGCTCCCGCACCTCAACGGCAAGCCGGATAGAGCCATTTTTGGGCGTATACCGGTAGGCGTTCGAAAGTAAATTATTCAACACCTGCTCCACCCGGCGGCGGTCGGCATAAACAGCGGGCAAACCGGGTTGGACCTGTACTGTCAAAGTCTGGCTTTTGTTATCGGTCAGGGGCCGCATGGTAGCCGTAACATCGGCGGCAATGTCGGCCAGGTTTACCGGCTGGCAGGCCAGCTTTAAGCGCCCATTTTGCAATTTTGTCATATCCAGCAGGTCATTGACCAGGGAGGAGAGCCGCTCGGTATTGCGGTCAATATTGCGCAAGAGGCGCTGGGCGGTGCTGCGCGGCTGGTCGGGCTGGGTCAGCATCAGGATAATGGAAGCTTTAATCGAAGTCAGGGGCGTGCGTAGTTCGTGGGAAACGGTCGAAAGAAAATCGCTCTTCATCTCTTCCAGTTCTTGCAGCCGGGCCACGTTGCGCCGTTCCAGCTCGTAAAGGCGGGCATTATTCGCCAGTAGCGACAACTGGCGGGCCAGGGCGGCCAGGATTTCTTTGTCGCTTTCATTAAAGACCGGACCATCCTGCCGCAATACGACCAGCGCCCCACCATGACCTTCAGCCAGGCTCAACGGCACCATCAGCCCGGCGGAACCGGCCAGGGCAGGTAGGCTTTCCAATTCGCCATTTTCAGCCAGCAGCCCGGCCGAAAAGCGCAAGATAGTGCCGTCTACCAGCAAAGTTTCTATGTCAGCCCGGTCCACGACCAGCGGACCCACCCGCAATTTGTTGGGAGCAAGACTTGCCAGGGCCAGATCATTTTCAGCGGGCGGTTCGAAATCTTCGTCAATACCGTACCAGACCGGCCCCAGGTCCCAACCCCGCGCCCCGGCCCGCGAGGCCAGGAAGGCCACACAGGCGTCAACCGCCAGGGCGTCCGGTAAAGCTTTGACGGTACTCTGCATCAATTCTTCCAGGTCGAGGCTGGCGTTTAGCTGTTCGGAAAGCCGGTTAATCGCCGATAGCGCGACCACTTGCCGGTTGAGTTCTGCGGCCAGGTCCTTTTCGCGCCGGACCAATGCCCGTTCCTGCTCGAAAGCGTGGTTAATCGCGCCGCAGATACTGGCCCAGATAAACATGCCCAGGACCACGCTCAGGACGATGGTTATATTCAACTCATCCCACTTCTGGCCCGGCAAAAGCATGGTCAAAGTGGCATAAAACATAGCTACAACCGCCGTATAGGTCAGGACACCGCTGGGGGTAAACAGGAGGGAAGCTTCAACTATAATAAGGTAGAGTAGAAAAATAAAAGGGCTGTATATCCCGCCGCCGAACCCGATGAGGACCGTTATCACGGCCGCGTCAAATACCGCCAGCCAGATGCGCGGCTCGCGACGGGTAATATTGTAGCGCAAGACGAAAAAGAAGCTGTTATAGACCGCCGCCAGGGCTGTAAACTGGAGCGCCCTGGCAATATTTGCCATGTCGCCCGAACCACCGGCGGCGTAAAGCTGAATAGCCAGGGACAGGCCAGTAACTAGCCAGCGCAAAAGAAAGAGAACCCGCTCCAGGGATTTTGGGATAATCAGTTGGGAGGCTTCCGGGATTGCGCTGTTAAAGTTTTGGGATGTGGGCAACCGGCTGCGCCACCCGGCCGGTGTCAGCCGGTGGGCCGGTTTCAGGTTCACCCATATTTCGGGGTGAGTTGTAAAAGAGGCCAATTACTTCTCCCCTTTGCGTGCCTCGTCATCCCAGCCCCGGTCTTCCCAGACCGAGCCGTGCATCAGGTGGCTGGCCCCGGCGGCCAGTTCCCACTCGCCTTCCCCGGCGTCAGGTTCGGGAGTGGCTGGTGGTAGTTCCGAGGCTTTTTTTAGTAAGGCGGCTTTGCGCTCTTTTAAAGTTAGAAAGTGATAGAGCCTGTCGCCCGCCACGTAGCCAGCCAGGGCTGGAAATAGAAAGATTGCCATATCGAAGGCGCTGCCGATACCGGGCACTTGATTCGTGCCAAAAAGCTGGTAGCGCAATTGAGCCAGTCCCAAATAGCCCAGCACAAACAGGTCAACCCCGATAAAAATGGAAACTGCAAGTTTTACTAGTTTTGGCATGGTTTTTACTTATTAAACAAAAGGGGGAACCTAGAAACCAGTCTAGCTTCCCCCCAGGTTATAACATATTTTCCTTGCCAGAAAGCCCTTTGGCCCCGGGGCCAGTTTACTACTCCCGGCGCGTCCGCTCAGGATTTGGTAAGAACCGCCAGGCCAGGGCTATCGCTACTATCATCAACACACCCAGGCCGCCAACCGCCGCCAGGTTAATCATGTTTTGAGTAGTAAGGTCGCCTGGTTGGAAAAGAAAATCTACCCAGGTTGAAACGGCTTTTTTACTGAGTCTTTCACCGGCGCCGCCATCCCAGACCGCGAAAGCGATATTAGTCGCGGTGCCCTGGGTGAAATTGAGCGACTCAAGCTGGCCCGGCGAGCCGGTACGGCCTTTTTCGTCGTTCGTAGTCATAGGCCGCCGGAAGATAACCGACCATGTTTTGGTCGCTTCATCATAAGAAGCGGTACTATCCGGGTTATAGGCATTGGTATCTTTCAGGAAACCAATTCCGGGCCCCATGTAAGGTTTTACGGCGCTGCCCTTGGCATTGGTTACCAGGGTCGCGTCACCAGCAATCGCCCTTTCGCGCTCGGCTTTCCACTGCCAGATGGCTACTTCCGCATCCGACTGGCCCATACAGCGGAAAGGTTGATGCCCCGCCACCAGCTTGACCGGGAACTCCAGGGCGACCGCGTCGCTATAGGTTCCCTTTGCCACATCATTTATGAAGTTCTTGGTCTCGTCTTGCCATTGGACCAATACCGCCATGGTTTTATCGTTATAGACGGCCCTGGTTCGCAGTTGCAGGACACTACCGCCGTGGGGTGCGGCCAGGTATTGGGCACTCAATGGAATGATAGTGGTACTGATTTTATTGGTCAGGTTGCCGCTGGCGTCTATTTCTTTACTGAGCGTGTTAGTCCGGTTTTCCTGCCAGACCGGCGAATTTAAGTTTAGTAAATCGGCGTCAGTAGCGGTCGGCTCATAGGCTACGGTCAGTTTATTAGTATCGCTGCTGACCGGCTGGAAGTCCACGACCCACATAGCCATCGAAATAGCGAAGGCCATTAACAGGACTGCCAGTGGAGAACGCCCAAATCTCAGCCATCCCTGACGAGACCGGACCGTGTTGGTTTGAGGTTCCCCAGGTTGGCTGGTTATTTTGTCTTGGGGTACAATTGTTTGCTGCTCCATCGCGTGTATTCAGCCTCCCTTTAGTTACCAGTGGCCGGGCCTGCTTGCGGCAAAGCTACATCGGTAATCTTTAAATTAGCCAGGTAGTCTACAATCCTCTGACGCTCCTGGTCGGTCATAGGGATAGTTGGCATGATGGTTGGCTGCATCGGCCAAAATTCAGTCCGGTTGTTGCCTTTGAACCAGGGCATAACATTCGGCCCTCGGTTTTCAGGCTTGACCAGCGACGGGTTTTTAATCCAGTCATTGAGCCACTGGGCATCGCGGCGGCTGCCGACTTCGGTCAGGGCCGGTCCAAGCGTCGTGCCCACACTACCAATGGCGTGACAATTTATACAACCCTTAACCTGAAACAATTGTTTCAACCCGTTAAGCTTTTCGCCGGGTTTGGCAGGGTCAGCGTTACCTAACAACACGCGCAATTTCTCGGTGTTTTGCTGAGCTTCCTGGTAAGCCGGGCCGTTAGCTTTTTCATCCGCCGCCGCATCATCGGACAAAGCCTTTTTCTGCTCGGCTGTAGGATTTGCCTCACCGTATTTGGCCGGGTTTTTAACCGCCAGTACTTCCGCCGTAGTCGAAGGATATTGCTTCTTCTGGACGCTGTTAGGCGGAATGTTGGCTACAAAATTGGGAGTAGCCGTGTAATGGAACGGCTGGTGCCAGTCGTCCTGGGTAATGAATACAATAATTCTTTCAATTTCTTCATCATTAAGAGGACCACCGAAGTCTTTGGACCAGGCAGGCATTGTGATACCGGGCTGCGGGCTGTGCTGCCCGCGTTTAACTACATTACGGATAAAGTTAAAGACGGCATTCTGGTCATAGTTTTTATCGCCGGCATGCCATTCCGACCGGTTCAAAGCTGGTCCTATCGCGCCTTCACCTTCAGGCCCGTGACATTGGGCGCAGTTAGCGGCGAAAAGTTGTGCGCCAACGTGCGTATATTCTTCGGTGCTGGTCAGAATATTGTAATCTGCCCGCTGGCCCTCAAATAATACGTACACTAGCATACCTAATACGACAAAGAGTACAAAAGCGATGCTCAGTACCATTCGGGTAGACATTGGTTTCCCTTCTGTTCAAGTGATTTACAGAGGTTAGCTAAGACCCTACAAGCAGCCGGTCTTCTAAATCTTGACCTGGTCGCTCGGTTTTGCCTCTTCGCGCTTGGTGATCTTACCGGTATTAACTGAAATCTGGCCGCCCGAAACTGTCACTTGCATAGTATCCAGCGGACGAGGAGCCGGTCCGGCAAAGTTCTGCCCGGTAATAATATATTGGGAACCATGGCAGGGACACCGGAAGATACCCTTATAGGTTTTGCCGCTATAAGTACCGTCTTCGGCGTCGCGCCAGGGCACCGTACAGCCCAGGTGGACGCACTTCCAATACAGCGCCAACAGACCGCCGCCCTGTTCCGGGAGAGTATGGACCAGGTAAAACCGGCCTTCCGGGATACGGGTCACCGTACCGGGTGGGAACTGGGAAACATCGCCTACTTTAATGGTAGAACCAAAGCTACCGACCTTTTTGGGCCAGAACATTACCACGAAGGTGCCAACCGCGCCCAGGGTAAAGACGCCCATTGAATTCAGAAAGACAACTCGCATAAACCGGCGGCGGCTGACACCCGCCTGCTCGGCCGGGGGTATTTCGTCATGCGGTTCGTGGACGGGTGCGTGGCCCGGCTCCGAGCTGGGAACTACAACCGGTTTACCGTCCTTGTAAATAATCGCCATCGTAATTGCTCCTGACCACCCGGCGGCGGCCATCGCACCGGGGGTTAATCCTAAGTGTTAGAATTCAGTTTTGGTTGTAAGTTTTGGCTATAAATCAAGCAACGACTAGATTACAAAGGACGCTTGAAGGCCCACCATAACCAGTCAAACTCCTGGCCGTAACCGCGCAGAGCGGTCCCGACTACTGTAGTGATCGCAAATGACACTACAAAGCCGGTGAAAAGAGCCTGGAAAATATCGCGCCGGTCTGCCCCAAAGCGTTTCTTAACAAGAACGACCAGCAAGCCGGACAGGACTATAATTACAGAGATAGGGATAATCCAGTTCGACATGATAATGTCTACCGGAGTTATGGAAACGTTCAACATCCCGGCCGGGGTAGGTTCGTAAGTTGGGTCACCGCCAGGGATCGGGATTTTAATCTGGGTCAAAAGGCCCCGGCCCTGTTCGTCCGGGAACAGGCTTTTCATCATCGTCTTGACCGGAAAGAAAACGTCCAGGGCGATCAAGAAGAAAAGCCAGAATGAGGTATAGATCGAACTGAAAATGACAACCGCCTTGCCGCGTTCGCTGGTAAACCAGCGGCCCATCTGGCCCGGTCCCAGGTCAAAGTACGGCACCAGGGCGATCATAAGCAAGACGACTGTCGGGACAATTACCCCGGCCAGACCGCCATCCATGTGCAGCAGCAGTTCTTGCAGGTTCAAGAAGTACCAGGGAGCTTTGGACGGGTTAGGCGTCTTTTCCGGGTTAGCCAGGTCTTCCAGGGGTGCGTTGATAAAGGCCGAAGTGATGAAAAGCGTTACCGTAAAAACGATGGCGCATAAAAACTCGATCATCAACAGGTGCGGCCAGACATGGACGATAGTGGAAGGCTCTTTGGTGGGGATAAAACTGGCTTCCTTTTTAACCACCGCCAACAAACGGTGGGGGCGAGCTTTATCCAGGGGATTAGAAGCATCGTGCCGGCGGCGTGCTTCGGCCCGGCGGTTTGTAGTATCCGCCGGGGCCGGGGCAGGGGCAGGGATGGGGGCAGGGGTAGGTTGCCCCTGGGCTTGCGCCGGGATCTGGTCTTGTTTAGCCTGGCGTTCCTGGCTGGTGTCGGCCATAAACGAACTCCTTCTAGTTCATCGATGAAGTATTAGGGACAGGACAAGAAGTTGCCCCAGGCAACCTTCCTTATATTTATAATATTATCTCTTTAGAGAATTAGCTTTCTCTAAAGACCGCCACTAAAGCCGTCTTTGCGGACGCGCCAGAAGTGAACCGCGATAAGGACCGCCGCTGCCAGCGGCAAGGCTATGACATGCAGGGTGTAGAAGCGTATAAGGGCATTCTGGCCGATTTCGTAACCGCCGATCAGCAAGAATTGAGCTTCAGGCCCGACAAAAGGCGTCGCTTTAGCGATGTTGGTACCGACTGTCACGGCCCAGAAGGATAACTGGTCCCAGGGCAGTAGGTAGCCACTAAAACTTAGAAGGAAAGTCAGGACCAGAAGCAATACGCCAACGACCCAGTTAAATTCGCGGGGCGGCCGGTAGGCGCGGGTGTAAAAGACCCGGCACATATGGAGAAAGACGACAATCACCATCGCGTGAGCGCCCCAGCGGTGCATATTGCGCAGGAACTGGCCTGCGAAAACTACCGTCTGGAGGTCCTTGATATCCTGGTAAGCCTGGGTTACGGAGGGTACGTAATAGAACATCAAAAGTACCCCGGAAACCGTCAGCACCAGGAAGAAGAAGAATGAAAGCCCGCCCAGACAAAAAGTGTAGGTTACTTTCAGGGAGGCCCGCCGTATGGTGGTGGGGTGCAGGTGTAGAAAAACGTTACTCATCGTCGCCAGCGAACGAGTCCGGGCGCTGTCCGGCCAGCTATGCCGGAAAACGCTTTTATAGACCCGCGAGCCAAAAGCTGCACTGGCTTGCATTACCTGGTCTAAGGGGTTACGCCGGGGAGAAGATTTCTTTGTCGCCATCGATTAAGCAGCTCCTCTAGTCTTGTCGATTCGGTTCAGCTTATTTTGGAATCGGGGCGCTCAAGCCCGGTTCGCTGACATACCAGTGCGCCTTTGGGTCGCTATATTGGAACCGTGCCATTTTAATGGCCTGGGTCGGGCAGCGCACCACGCATAAACCGCACCGGATACATTCGTTCTCATCCAAGAGCAAGGTCTGGGCTTCGGCCATTGCCGGGTCAGTCTGGTACTGGTCCGCCCCGGCTACTCCGCCCAATTCTTTCAGCGGCACCAGGCGAATGATCTTTTCCGGGCAGACATCGACACAGGCCGCGCACAGAATACATAAATCACTATCAATCAGAATATTATAAGCGCACTGCAAGCAGCGGGTCGCTTCTTTCATAGCCATTTCCCGGGTAAAGCCAATTTCAGCTTCGCGGGTCAGGGCTTCAACCACACTATCGGGGAACCGCTGGTCCAGTTCCAGGAAGCGCATCTCCTGGCGCTCAATTTTCTCATAATCCAGGCTGCGGCGCCACACTTCCATAATTTCATGGCTGCTGCGCCGGCGGGGCGGCTTCTGTCCGGTCAGATATTCGTGGACCCCGTTGGCGACCTTATGGCCGTCAGCGATGGCCGCTATCAGGTTGCGAGAACCTTCGGTATAATCGCCCCCGGCGAAAAGGCCCGGCACATTGGTCATCCAGCTATCCGGGTCACGCTTGACGTTACCGTTGCGCTGGAGTTCGACCTTGAGTTCGGGGTCAATCCAACTGGTATCGTTCCACTGGCCGGTTGCCGGGATAACCACGTCGGCGGGAATGATAAACTCGCTGCCTTCAATCGGCACCGGCGAGCGGCGGCCTGATTTGTCCGGCGCGCCCAGTTTATTGCGGATAAATTTAATACCGGTAACTTTACCCTCGGCGTCACCGACTACTTCCAGCGGGGCCGACAGGTAAATAAACTTGATGCCTTCCAGCTCGCATTCTTCAATTTCATACTCTTCGACCGGGGCTTCCAACTGGGTCCGGCGGTAGACTACCGTGACATCTTCCGCGCCCATACGTCGGGCGCTCCGGCAGCAGTCCATGGCGGTAAAGCCCATGCCCAGCACGACCACGCGCTTGCCAAAAGAAGCCTGTTCTGGATGGTGGAAGTTTATTTTCTCTAACCAGGGAAGGCCGTACTCGTAACCTTTTAGGGTTTCGCCAGGAATACCGATTTCGGCCGGGATAGCCGAGCCGGGAGCCATAATTACGGCATCAAAACGGCGCAGTAGCTCGGCAAGCGAAATATCGTCTTTGTAACCGATTTTTGTATTGAGCCGGATTTCCACTCCCAGGGCGTTAAAGTATTCGTCCACTTCGTTTTGGACTACATCGCGGGGCAAGCGCCAGATCGGAATCCCACCGACCATCATGCCGCCCGGCTCAGGGAACATTTCGTAGACAATGACCTTATAGCCCATAATTGCAAGGTCGCGTGCTGCCGAAAGCCCGGCGCTACCGGCCCCAATAATGGCAATCTTTTCTTTGCGGGTAACAGGAGCTTTCCTGGGCAGGAATTTATCGCCCCGGAAGTCGCTGGCCGAGCGTTTGAGCCAGCAGATGCGAATAGTTTTATCAATTAAGCCCCGGCGGCAGGTGCTTTCGCAGGGCCTGGCACAGACTCGCCCCAGAACACCCGGAAAAACGTTGTCACGCCGGTTGAGAATATAGGCTTCGTCAAAGCGGCCCTGGGCTACCAAACCGATGTAGTTAGAGACATCCGTATGGGCCGGGCAAGTATACTGGCAGGGGACATTTGTCCGAAACCATTCGGTATCAGGTAATTCCGTAGGATATGCCTGATCTTCCGATTCAGCGAACCGTATATCGGCATTTTTCTGGAGTTTATCGTTAATCATTCTTCTTCGTTATCAACGCCTCCCGTAGCTTTTTGCATGAGGATAACGATAATAATAGAAATGATTACCATCGCAAAGACTATAAACAGTTCAATAGTTTCGCCGACGACCATATTTGGATCCCTCCAGGAAACCACAGGGTTAAGGGTCAATGTAACAAACAACCCAGTTCAGCATTCAACCTTGAAGCAAGAACTCCAGTTAGGAAATCAAAATCCAGTGATATTTAGTTTGAATTATCCGACTTAATATTTGATTTTAGGTTTTGGTAAAGAGAAATTGTATGACGGATTTGTCTCTCCTGATAAGTATAGCATCGGCATAAAACTACGTCAATGCATTGGTACAATTTTTCACTTTCGTTAACCAAGTTGATTCATAATGGTTAAAGAGGCTTAATCAGGCTCATATTTGGACCGCGTATTAATCCGGCATATTGTAACTTACCTTCACATGCGCTTTATTATAAGGTATGGTTAATTTCAATTGCAACCTGCTACTTTGTGGGGCGGCGGCTAATGTGACTTATTTAACATCGTGTATCTTTAAAGCTATGTAATTATTACGTTTTATAAACACTTTCGAGGTATAAGACTGGTATGATGAAACTGGTTCCCGGCCCGTTTCCCTGACGCGCCAGGTAGTACCGGCAAGTCGTTAAATAATTAAAGCACCACCCAAATTTAAATAGGAGAATATAAAATGAACCTGGTAATAGGTAGTACCGGTTTTATCGGACAACACCTTGTTAAACAATTGGTCGCTAAATATCCGGGCCAGGTCCGGGCAATGGTCCGTCCGGGAAAAAAGAAACAGCTACTGGCCGGGATAAAAGGGTTGGAAATAGTTGAAGGCGACATATTGGACCGCGAATCGCTGGACCGGGCGATGGTTGGGGTAGATACACTCTTTTATTTTGCCGCAATTACGGGTAATATAAAAAATAAAGGTAACATTTACTGGAAAGTAAATGTGGAAGGTACGCGCAATGCCGTGGCCGCGGCCGAAAAAGCCGGGGTACGCCGCCTGGTGCTGGGCGGCGGTTTGGGAACGGTGGAAGGTAAAGAAGGCAGTTATATGCGGACACGCTGGCTGATGGAAGAAGCCGTGCGCAATAGCAAGCTGAAGTGGGTTATTGTGCAACCAAGCATCCTGTTCGGGGAAGGTTCGGAATTCTTTGAAGCCCAGGCCAGAATTATGAAACTCTTGCCGGTGGCCGTTTTGATTGGCGGCGGCAAGGCCCGCTTCCAACCCATCCATGTAGAGGATGTCGCGCGCGCTACTATCCTCGCCGCTGAGCAGGACGATAAAGTAGGCCGGACTATCGAACTCGGTGGACCTGAGTATTATAATTACACTGAGCTGGTTAATTTAATATTGAAGACGATCAAGAAAAAACGTTTGAAACTACCCCTACCATTATGGTTTATGAACTTGAACGCCATTGCCTTGAATGTACTGCCTAAACCACCGCTGACACCCGCAACAATTGAGCTTTTCGCATTTGACAATACTACGCCGGACTTAAACATCATTGAAAATGAATTTGGGTTTAAACCGGCCCGCTTGAAACCTTACCTGGAACGGCATGGCATAAAGATTTGATCTAAATGGCTTTTTGGGGGCCATTAAAGGAGTCGAGAAATGCTTGAGTCTGAGAAGCACATTATTCTTCAACGAGAAGATACTCCGGTGCAAGAAATAAAATTCTCCCCCAGAGCTAAACTTATAACAGTTGTAGTGCTGGTCGGCCTGCTGGTTGTTTACTTTTTACACGTCTGGGACGCGCTCTCGCCTTTTATCTGGGCCGCCGTAACCGCCTTTATCTTTAATGGCCTGGTGAAAATACTCTATGGTCGCTTTGGTGGCCCGCGCTGGGCCTGGGCCACCGGCATCTTCCTTATTTTCCTGGCTGTCCTGGGCATCGGGCTGCTGCTGCTGATCCCGGCCATCTCCCGGGAAGCCAGAGTCCTGGCAAACGATACTCCAAGAATCCGCCAGACGGTAGACGATTACCTGACAAATAACCCGACTATTACCCTGGCCGGGATCGAAGTTCCTTCGGATACACTGCGCACTTCGCTTAACACTGTACTGGAACGCCTGCCCCAACTGGCCCAGGAACTCGGGCCGGGCCTGGTTTCCAAAACTTTCCACTTTGCCATTGATTTACTGATATACCTTATTTCCACCTTTTACCTGATGCTAATCGGGGGCAACGCAATCTGGAGCTTTATCGGGACTTTGCCCTTAACCTTACGGAGCGAAATCCGCCGGTTGTTCGTCCGGGCCGATACGGTCTTAGGGGCCTATATCAAGGGCCAGTTTTTACTGGTGCTGATTATGAGCCTGGCCTCCTTTATCTTCCTTTTGATAATGGGCATCCGCTACGCCCTGACGCTGGGCATTATGACCGGCATTTTAGAGCTTATTCCGTTTGTCGGGCCATATATAGCGATTACGATTTGCAGCCTGGTGGCCTTTTTCCAGCCGCACGGGCCGAATGTTTCTTTTGGGTTGGACGCCGTATCGCTGACAATAGTGGTAATCATCGGCCTGTTTATCCTGCGCCAGCTTGAAGACCTGGTAGTAATTCCCAATATCATTGGCCGGATTGTCGAACTGCCGCCGCTGCTGGTTATTTTTACCACTATTACAGCCGCCGCCCTTCTGGGGCCGATGGGCTTGCTGCTGGGTGTGCCGGTTGTGGCGGTAATCAAAATTTTTGTGGGCTATCTCTATTACAAACTGGTGGATGCCGACCGGCGAAAGGTTTTCCTGACTCCCGAAGCTACCTTGGAGGAACTAATTATAACTTTACAGGATTTCAGTCCCTTTACCAGGTTGCTGATAATCGTGCCTGAAACGGTCAAGTTTTTCCAGGACCCGGTGGCGCTAGAGCAGCTTAGAAAGGTCGCCCGGGAAAAGCCGCTTGACCTGGCCTTCAATTTTGGTGAAGATGAAAAAACCGCCCATGCGGTCAAAGAAGCCGGGTTCCCGATTACCACTATGTCACAGGAGCATTTCTTCGCTAATAATGCGGCGTAAAATTCAAAATGAAGCGTTAATTGTAAAGATAGTATAAGATATAGGGTATAGTAAAAGCAGCGAGCAAATTGGTATCTTTGAGCTTACAGAAGCGCTTTCAGGTCGGCTTTCCGAGTTTAACGGGCTACAATATACGAAGAATTATTATGGTACTGAAATTTAATCCTTACAAGTTGGTTAAGACCCGCTTGCAGCGCAGTATCCAGACCAAACTGGCGATTGTACTGCTGCTGGTAGGTTTCATTGCCTTATCGTCTTTAGGTATACTGACCATTATATTGAGCCGCCAGGAAGTCCAGAACGAGGTCAGCAAGCGCAACCTGGAAGTAGCGGGCCTGATCAGCGGGCAATTTGAAACTCAGTTAAAAAATATCGTTTTGGACCTTGACCTGGCCTCCCATTCCTTCACCGAAATAAACCCGGCGGCCCAGCCGAGCCTTCTATTTGTCTTTCGTCTTTTCAAACGAGGCAACCCCGAAACATACGAGACCCTGGCCTGGATTGATAAAGACGGCATCCGGCGAGCTTACTTTACCGGCAGGCTTGACCAATTGGAGAGTCCGGCTTCCAAGACGGCGATTAATATAACTCCCTTAAACATGGCTAACGACCCGGCCTTTATAACCACCCGGAGTGGTGAAAACTATTTCTCCAGGATTTTTTTCAAGCAGCCCGCCCGGGAACCTTCAATGCTGATTGCGGTTCCTATTATTGATGCCAACCGGGTATTCCAGGGCAGCTTGCTGGTGGAAACCAACATGTTGTATGCCACGCAAATCGCTAACAATGTGCGCACGGATAGCACGACTAACGCCGCCCTGATTGATGAAACCGGCACAATCTTTGCCAGTTCGGCCCCCAACCAGGTAGGCAAACCGATAATCAACCTACAATTGTCCCGGGTCCTGGCCGGAGAAAAAGGCAGCACCGAATATGTCGGCGCGGACGGCGAACAGTACCTGGCCGGTTATCACCCAATAAAAGGGCGGCCCAGCTGGGGAGTGGTCATCTCACAGGCCTCCAGCGAAGCCTTCGCCGGGATAACCAGGCTGGCCCTGATTGCCCTGGCCGTGGTGGTTATAGCGATTATTATTATCAGTATCATCGCGGTCTGGCTTTCCAATACCATCACCCGGCCCCTGCGCGAACTTGCCAGCGCGGCCAACCGGATTACAACTACTGGTAACTTGAACGAACAAATACCAATTGCCAGCCAGGACGAAGTAGGCGAACTGAGCGCCTCTTTTAACGGTATGATTCTAGCCCTGCGCAAGACCAGGCTGGCCCTGGAACACTGGAACCGCGAACTGGAGCATAAAGTGGAGGTCCGGACCAAGCAGCTAACCCGCTCCAACGAAAAACTGGAGCAAATCAACGAGCAACTTGAACGGGTGAACCTTCACAAGTCGCAATTCCTGGCGAATATGAGCCATGAATTGCGGACGCCCCTGAACGCTATTATCGGCTTCAGTGAAATCTTGCAGGACCAGGTCTTTGGCGAACTGACGGAGAAACAGCGGCGCTACGTGGGTAATATTGTCGTCAGCGGGCGGCACCTGCTGGACCTGGTAAACGATGTACTGGACCTTTCCAAAGTTGAAGCCGGGAAAATGGAACTGCACTGGGAAGATTTCTCGGTACGCCTGACCGTGGGCGAAGTTGTGGCCCAGTTAGGCACGCTGGCATTTAAAAAAGAGCTGAGTGTCACCGCCATGTATGAGCCGGACCTGGATATCATCTCGGCGGACCGGGGCCGCTTCCGGCAAGTGCTTTACAACTTGATTTCCAACGCCATCAAGTTTACCCCGCCGGGCGGGCAGGTCCAGGTAAATTGCCGGATTGAGCCGGGACTGGAAAAAGGGAGCCAGATGGCCCTGTTCGAAATCAAGGATACCGGCATCGGCATCAGTGGGGAAAACCTGGAAAGTATTTTCGAGTCCTTTCGCCAGGTGGATAACACCTACTCCCGCCAGTACCAGGGCACCGGGCTGGGTCTGGCGCTCACGCGCAAGCTGGTTGAAATGCACGGCGGGAAAATCTGGGCCTCCAGCAACCCCGAAGGCGGCAGCACTTTTAGCTTTACGGTACCCCTGACGCAATACAAATTACTTCAGTCCGAAGAAGCAGCCAGGGAAACCCCGGTGGTCAGTAATTGAGTTAAAAATAATTTTGAGAATTTCCCTTAACAGGCTTGACATTTGAGTGCCTTTAGTCTATACTTCACTCTCGCTTGAGGGTAATTTTGAGTTTAACCGGCTGGCCTGGTGTGGTGTTGTCAGGTGAGTCCAGAAAACAGAAATGTTATCTGCCGACGTAACTCAGGGGTAGAGTAGCTGTTTTGTAAACAGCCTGTCGTGGGTTCGAATCCCTCCGTCGGCTCCATAGATCTTTCTAGGAATCGGCAAGCGGATGGCACTATCGCAACAATACCTTAAGCAGGTTTAACAAGTTAGTCTGCAATATCAGCGTTAATGGGCAGGTGGCCGAGTGGTTAATGGCAACGGTCTGTAAAACCGTCGAGCGGAAGCTCTACACAGGTTCGAATCCCGTCCTGCCCACCATTATCTATAGCTGATAAGCCCATGTAGCTCAGTTGGTAGAGCACATTCTTGGTAAGAATGAGGTCAACAGTTCGATCCTGTTCATGGGCTCCATATTATCTTCGTTGAACTAACTAGTAGACTGACCTTTAAGCCTGAATTTTTAAGAGGCTGTTGTCAGCTCTGGATGAAACACAACAAGTTTAGAAATCTAGAGAGGAATGCGGCCTGCATTCCTTTTTTTGAAGCCTGAAATAGGGCCGGTTTCAGAAATTGTTATTTACATACACCTATTAGATGCGCTACAGCCAGTAGCGCTCGAAATTAAGGAGGACACCCAAGGTGGCAAAGCAGAAGTTCGAGCGAACTAAACCGCACGTCAATATTGGCACTATCGGCCACGTTGACCACGGCAAAACCACCCTTACCGCCGCTATCACCAAAACGATGG
>JAQBPB010000136.1 GCA_028287745.1 Chloroflexota bacterium | reverse complement strand
TATTAACAATAACAACAACGGGACCAGCGGCACGACCTTCTTTGAAACCCGCAAAGGGCCGGGGAACAATGACCTTTCGCCCGGCGTTTTGTTATCGCCGACCGGGGATTTTTATGGGAATCCCGGCTTGAGTAACACCACGTTTTTGACTTTCCCTGACAACTCAACGGATGTGCCGCTGTATGTGCAGGTAGAAATTCCGGCCTGCCCAGATGGCAAAAGCACCGGCACTTTCCGCATCCAGGCGCACCCGGGTGGTGAAGCACGCCAGGGCAACGGCCCCGGTGTGGTCGTATTTGTGAATTGCAAGGAAGGTTTCTTCCCCTATTTTGGCGGTGAACTCTAGGCTGGCAACTCTAAGCGGATTTATGCAGGTGTAATAACCTGAAATTAGCACAATAAAAAGGGCCGGGACTTAACCCGGCCCTTTTTATTTAAGCTTTTTTAAAGGGTTATAACTAGAAGACCAGCGGCGAGAAGTGGTACTCCCGGTCGCTATTTACCCCGAAGACCGAGTCCCAGTAACGCGCCCCGCTGTACATCACCACTAAATTCTTGCCTTCTACCTTTAGCTCACCGATGTTAAACTGGCCCATGGTCCGCTCGAACACTCCAGCGCCCTCGCCCAGTTTTTGGAGTTGTTCCCGGCGCATGTGGGCAAAGAAGCCGGGATAAGCCAGGATGAGCGGCAGCGCGCCGTGTGCGCCGAACCTGGTGTGCGCCAGGTCTATCAGTTCTTTGGCTTTGCGTGGTACGTCCCGGAAAGCGCCCGGCCCGGACAGGGGGTTGCGGAGGGTGAAGCCGACCAGGGTATTGGCGAAACCATCTTTGACCAGGGCCGGTTTGGGCCGGGCCAGTAAATCCAATTCCAGGCTGCGCCCGCTGGGGTGGCTGCCTTTTAGCTGTTCTTCGACTACTTCGAAAAAAGGCCCGATTTTCTCCTTGAGCATAGCGATGGTTTCACCGCCACCGTGGGGTTCATCATCCAGGAAAAAGCTCATTCTTTTCCTCCTTTTCTCACCATTGGGTAAATTAGAAAAAGTTATGAAGGTTTGAAACGGCTGATTGCGTCGGCTACCCGGACCGCCCCGGCCATGGCGGGTACGTTATGGACCCGGATTATGTCGGCTCCCCCGGCGATAGCCAGGGCAACCCCGGCAGCGGTGCCGTAATCTCGCTCCGGGCCAGGGGGCGGCGGGTTCTGGCCGCCCACCAACTGCCCGATAAAGTTCTTGCGAGAGAGGCCAATCAGCACCGGCAAACCAAGAGATTTAAATTCGGCCAGGCGGTGTAGAATTTCCAGGTTCTGGCTGGCGGTCTTGGCGAAACCGATACCGGGATCAATAATTATTTTCTCACGGGCAATCCCGGCTGCCGCCAGTTCAACCAGTTTAGCATCAAACCATTCCAGTAAAGCGCCCACGACATCGGAGCCGTAGTCGGTCAGGCTTTGCATGGTTTTGGGGGTGCCGCGCATGTGCATTACGATGGCCGGGACGCCCTGTTCGGCTACGAGCTGGCTCATAGCCGGGTCGGCCAGGCCGGTAATATCATTGACGATATGGGCCCCGGCCTGGAGGGCCGCCCGCGCTACGGCAGGTTTAAGGGTATCTACCGAAATTATCCGGCGGCTGTGCTGGCGGGCCGTGGCGATAACAGGCAGGAGGCGGGCCAGTTCGGTTTCTTCCGAAACCGGCTCGGAACTGGGCCGGGTGCTTTCGGCTCCCAGGTCCAGGATATCAACTTCCTGTTCAAAGCGCTGAATCTGGGCCAGGGTGGCCGCCAGGTCGGTGGATAAGCCGTCACCCGAAAAAGAGTCGGGCGTCAGGTTGAGGATGCCCATCAGGTAAGTCCGGCTGCCCCAGGTAAAGAGCTGTCCGGCGATATCAAGTGTTGGTATAGGTAATTGGGTCATCAGGTAATTTTCCGGGCGTAAAGGTTAATCCAGTAGACCGGGGAACCGTCCGGGTGAAACTGGACCTGGGATTGATTTTCGGATAGAGAAAGTACTTCCAGACCGGCCGCCGCGACCTTACCGGCCAGTTCTTCGGCCAGGTAGTAGGCATAGTAAAAGCGCGGCCCCGGGCCTTCCGGCTCGCGCCAGCTTTCGTCGGTCCCGCGTTTGACGGCCAGAAACAGGAGGCCGCCGGGGGCCAGGACCCGCTGCATTTCGGCCAGGGCCAGTCCGGCACTCTGCTTGGGAAGGTGCAGGTAAGAGGCGCAGGCCCAGATTGCATCAAAGCTCTGACCGGGCAGCGGGAGCCGCCGCATATCGGCCTGGATGAACCGGCCGCCCGGCACGCGCCGCCGGGCTTCCTCCAGCATGCCGGTGGATAAATCCAGGCTGGTTACGCGGTAGTCATGGTTCAGGAAAAACAGGGTATCACGGCCCGGCCCGCAGCCCAGGTCTAGAATCGAAGCTGCCGGTTTCGAAAGAAATTCAATAAACCACTCGCGTTGCTGCGGAACCTGGATTTTGGTGGTCCGCTGGGCGTAGGTTACAGCGGTTTGGTCGTAACTCTGAATGGTGCGCTTTAGGGCTTCTTCCGGTGAATGCAAAACTGGGCCTGTTATTCTCTTTAAATTGTTAAGACATGAAATTATAACATGGGCTTCCCACGATCATCAATTTATAGTATTGACACAGCTTGTACCGGCATTGTATAAGTTTTGGTATTATTATAAGCTATTTTTCCCGGTGAGTTTCAACCGGGTTTCGCACTGATTTTTGGGTATTAAAAAATAAAGGACCCTAAATGCTACCTGACAAAGAGAATTTTGAGGGCTCTTTATATAAAGTTTTGAGTACCAGGTTTGGAGAGCGCCTTAAACCGCACTACCAGCATAAGTCCACCCTGATAACTTTGAGCCATGCTCTGGAGGACCAGGTTTTACGGGCCGGACTGACCCCGGTAATTTTCGCGGGTTTTCAAAAAGCCTGTTACTACCGGCAGGAATACGACCGGTACGAACTCCTGAAGAGTTGCGCCAGATTGCTAGAGCTATTTGGTCAGGGTTTACCCGGCCAACCCCCGTTTGAGCAAGAATGGTTTGTAATAATTAACGAACCGCGCTTTAAGGCTCTGATCGCTTCTTATGAGTTGGAACGGGAACCAAAAGCGGGCCTACATACTGCTGACGAGGGTATCAACGCGGAACCCGGAAAGCTGCGAAGGTTTGTAGGACTCTGGAGTTATGACCCGGAAATTGTGGATTTTGCTACTAATTTTGTAGCCGGTTATGCCGGGGAAACCGCCCGGTTGACGGTTGAATCGGTGCTAGGGCTTCCCTTTCAGTTTCGGTCCCAGGCGAATAATATCGGGCAGGTTAGCGACCGGATACTTTCTCAACTTGAATTGACCAATTACCAGGCGATGAACCAGCTTAGACGTAACGAAAAGTTATTGATTGAGCTGGCGCAACAGACGGACCAGGTTCAATCCATTACCCATTTGAGCCAGGTAATCGAAATCGAACGGCAGACCATGCAGCAGGAATTAGCTAAACTTTCTGAGGAAACCGTCCGGAGCCAGACCCTGATGCTACAGTCGGTATTCCAGCGAACCCAACTTGAACAGGCAATGCTGACCGGTCAGGTCCTGTTGCAGGAGGCCCGGGAACAGTTAACACAGCTTGCTATGCCCGGCCTGACCCATACCATTAGCGAGCGGCTGGATAAACTTCAGAAATTATTAAATTCACCACCCGAAAAGTTGTAGCTACAAAGTATTTTAGCGGACTTATTCGGGTCAGGCAGTGTATACTTTAAGCCTGGTTTATTATGCTGCTTAAAAAACGTGGGATGCGTAAGGCCGGTGGGATTGCCCGGTCCATATGCTAAATTTGTTATTTTTTTAACCCCTTAGAAGCTTATGATAGGTGACCCGTTCAACGAATTGCTAATGTTGCAAGCGGAAGTCCTGGCAAGTAGCTATGAAGAAAGAAGGAGAGGAATAGAATGGTGCAAACCCGACAGGTGACAATGGCCCGGCATGGTGTTGTAAGCGCTCCGCATTACCTGGCTTCCCAGGCCGGTACGCGCATCATGATGGCCGGTGGAAACGCGATTGATGCCGCCATTGCCGCTAACGCGGTTTTAAATGTGGTTTATCCTTTTGTGAACGGCACCGGCGGCGACCTCTTTATCCTGCTGTACGATGCAAAAAGCGATAATATCTACGCCCTTAACGCCAGCGGACGGGCCCCGGCGGCGGCTACACCCGATTGGTTCAAAGCCAACGGCCACACTACAATGCCGGAGCGCGGTATTCTCTCGGTCAGCGTGCCGGGGGTTGTGGACGGCTGGCAGATGGTTTCGGAAAGATTCGGCCGGTTGGGCCTGGCGAAGTCTTTGCAACCGGCGATTACTTACGCCGAAGAAGGCTTTGGAGTGGGCCATATCTTGAGCGATAGCATCAAGGGGCTGCTTAAACAGGACTTTATCCATTCTTCGTGGCGCGATGTTTATGCCCCGGGCGGAAGAGCGCCGGAACCGGGCGAACTGCTGAAGGTTCCCGAGTTGGCCCGGTCGCTGCGCCTGATTGCCGAACAGGGCCGGGATGTTTTCTATAAAGGTGAAATCGGGCGAGCCCTGGTGGAGTTCTCCAACCAGTTGGGCGGGTTGTTTACGATGGAAGACCTGGCCGAACATACCAGCGAATGGGTTGAGCCGCTCAGCATCAGCTATAACGGCTACCGGATTTACGAGCTTCCGCCGAATACCCACGGCCTGACCGCCTTGCAGATGATTAAGCTCCTGGAGAAATTTAATATTTCGGGCGACCAGTTGGACCCCAAAAATATTCACCTCCAGGTCGAAGCCAAGAAACTGGCCTTTGCCGACCGGGTGGCTTACCTGACCGACCCGCTCCACATGAAAGTGGATACCGCCCAGCTTTTAAATGATGATTACCTGGAACAGCGCCGGAGCCTGATCAAGCTGGACAAAGCCATGGAAACCCTGGTGCCGGGTAAAGTTACCGGCGATACCATTTACCTGTGCGCCGCCGACGGCGAAGGTAATGCCGTATCCCTGATACAGAGCAATTACATGGGTGTTGGGTCCGGGCTGGTAGTGCCGGGTTACGGTATTGAGTTGCAGAACCGGGGAGCCTATTTCTCGCTTGACCCGGCCCATGCCAATGTTATCGCACCTCGCAAGCGGACAATGCACACCCTGATTCCTTCGATGGCGACCCGCAACGACCGGCCAGAGATTGTCTTTGGCACTATGGGCGGTGATGGACAACCCCAGATTCACCAGCAGGTCTATACTAACCTGATTAACTACGGGATGAACATCCAGGCTGCGATTGACGCGCCGCGCTGGATACACGGTAAGGGCTTCCCGACCGATCCCTATGAAGTCCTCAACATGGAAACTCGCTTCCCGGCGGAAACCATTGAAGGTCTGACGGCCCTGGGGCATAAACCGCGCCAGACCCTGGCCTACGACCGGATGATGGGTTACGCCCAGGGTATCGTTATCAACCAGGAGAACGGCCTGTTGATGGGCGGGTCGGACCCGCGCGCCGATAGCGCTTCTATCGGCTGGTAGGCTTTCCAGGGTTAAAGTTTAGCCGGATAATAGACTGATAAAGGCCCGCTTGAGCAGCTAACTCGCTCAAGCGGGCCTTTTATTTACCGGGCATAGCCCAGGGCCGTTGTTTCTCTGGCGGTTATGCGTATTGACAGGCTCGAAAAGCGGCCCCTTCTATTTACACCATATGGTAGAATAATTACAGCCTATCTTCATAAAAATCGTTATTCATAACTTCCAATCTTTAATGAGTAGTGTTAAGAAAGGAGTAACTTGCAATGCCACGTTTTATGGATGTGCATAACCATGTTGTTGGATTAACAACGGAAGCTGTTGCCGGGGCGCACAAGAGGGACCTTGAAGTTCAGGAAAAATACGGCGTGAATTACGTCCAGTACTGGTATGACGAGGGCAGCGGCAAAGTCTTTTGCCTGGTAGACGCCCCTGACAAGGAAGCGGCCATAGCGGTCCACCGCGAAGCTCACGGGTTGGTGGCGGATGAGATAACCGAGGTGAAAGAGGGATTTTAACCGGGTTGTGGACTTGTTGAGGGGCGGGTAGAGGTCCGGCAAGTAAATCTTACGGTAATTTCTCACCACAGGCTTTCCCGATCAAAGAAACCCCTGATTGTTTCAAACCAAAATTAACGGCAGAGTGAAAACTTGCCGGGCCTCAAAAGTATAAAAACAAAAAGCCTTCTCCAGTCCAGGAAGAAGGCTTTTTGTTTTAACCTAGTTGGCTGCTTTTAACTCGCGCTTGAGAATTTTGCCGGTCGCGTTCTTAGGCAAATCGGACCGGAACTCGTAATGCCGGGGGTATTTGTTGGACGCGATGCGCTGGCGGCAGTAGTCCCTGAGGTCATCTTCGGTCAGGCTCTGGCCCTGTTTGAGGACGATGACCGCTTTGACTTCTTCCCCCAGGGCCTGGTCGGGTATGCCAATTACGGCGCATTCGGCGATAGCCGGGTGGCCGTACAGCACTTCCTCGACTTCACGCGGATAGACATTAAAACCGCCCCGGATAATCATATCTTTAAGCCGGTCCACAATGTAAAAGTAACCGTCCTCGTCCATGCGGGCGATATCCCCGGAATGGAACCAGCCGCCGCGCATAACTTCGGCGGTCGCTTCGGGCCGGTTCAGGTAACCTTTCATCACATTGTGGCCCCGGATGAGCAGTTCTCCCGGTTCACCTACCGGCACTTCCTGGTCGTTTTCACCGACCACTTTGATGTCCACGCCCCAGAGCGGAACGCCAATCGAGCCGGGCTTGGTGGGTTTGAACGCGACATTGAACGAGGCGACCGGCGAGGTTTCGGAAAGCCCGTAACCTTCCAGGATTTTTACCCCCGTTTCGCGTTCCCAGGCGTGCAGGACTTCGACCGGGATAGCCGAACCGCCGCTGGTGCATTTGGTCAGGCTGGAAATGTCGTAGTTTTTGCGGTCGGGATGGTTCAGCAGGTAAAAGAACATGGTTGGCACACCCGAAAAGGCGGTTACTTTATCGCGCTGGATAATTTCAAAGGCTTTTACCGGCTCGAAACGGGGTATCAGGCTCAGAGTGCCGCCCGCGCCGATGGTAACATTCATTACGCAGGTCTGGCCGAAGGAGTGAAAGAGCGGCAGGGCCATCAAGGCTATATCGTTCTCGTTGTAGTCTACGCCCAAATTTTTGATGGCGCACCAGGCGTTAAAGAACATATTGAAGTGGGTTAATTCCGCACCTTTGGGCCGCCCGGTCGTGCCGCTGGTATAGAGAATTACAGCCGTGTCGTCAGGCATGGTCTGGGCCAGGATAGGGTCGGGCTTGCCCTGGGCCATAAAGGCGTTAAGGCCGGTGGCTCCTTCTACCTGGGGCACGTTTTGCGAGCCGGGGGCGTTAACTATGACCAGAGTCTTACAGGTGGGAGTATCATTAAAGCCCCCCACAGCCGCTTCCAGAAAGCCTTCCCAGGCTACCAGGGTTACCGAGTCGCTGTCTTCCAGGTGGTAGGTTACTTCAGGGGCTTTGAGCAGGACATTTAAAGGGACCACTACGCCACCGGCTTTCAGAATACCGTAATAGCAGACCAGGAATTGCGGAATGTTAGGCAGCATCAGGGCTACTTTCTGGCCCTGTTCCAACCCGCCCTGGCGCAAGGCATTGGCAAACATGTTGGAAGCGCCCTGAAGTTGCCCATAGGTCATTCTATAATCATCAAAGATAATGGCAGTCTGGGCCGGGTTGCGCTTAACACTCTCTGTTAGCAGCGTAGCTAAATTCAGACTCATTGCGCTATATCCTTTCTACAAAAGTATTTTTAAAAGGGAAACCTGACTGATAAGGGTATAAGGACTGGGAAAAATGCCGCGTAATAAATCCATTCTACAAACTTCCGGGTTATGGCGCAACTCTTATAGCTTGTGCCGGTCCGGTGAAATATAAAATATAGGGAGGAGAGTTTACCAGCGGCCCGGTTGCAGGGAGTTATAGCCAGGTTGACACCGAGCAGGGTCAAACCTATAATTCTCTCAGGATTTCAGATAAAAACTAATGCGAGAGGTTGCTCTGGGTTTCAAGACTTGTCAATAAATTCCCCTCTTTTGTCTACACCGTCCCGCCAAAAACCACCGGGGCGATTTAATTTCGGACCCTGGCTAATTATTGGCGTTGGGTTGGCCCTATTCAGCCTTTTCTTCTATCTACCGGCCCTGGTAAACCCGGTCCATGACTCGACTACCGAGAACTTGCTGACCAGACTGACCGGGTATTCGCCGGTCCCGGCCGATACGGTTTTTTACAGTGACTGGGCCGAAGCCGGCCGGCAATTACGCGCCGGACAGGCTCCCCTCTGGAACGGTGTCGGGCAGCACCCGCTTCTTGAGGTCACCCAGGTTCCCCTGCTGTATCCCGGCTCGCTGATAAATTACCTGGCCGGGCCGGATTATGGTCCGCTGGCCTTTTCGATGTTTCATTTCTGGCTGGCCGGGCTGGGTTTGACCGGCTTGATGCGGAAAATCCGGGCCAGCCGCAAAGCGCGTAACCGGCTGGTCAAGGGCCTGTTATGGCTGTTCGCGGCCTTTTTGCTGGTGCTGGTCGGGCCTTTGCGGCCGGACTGGCTGGCGGCTTTTAGCTGGCTGCCAGTGGCCTTGTTGCTTGTTTACTGGCGCAGGCGGGTGTTGGCTTTTGCCGGGCTGGCCTTGCCGCTGGGTATGCTGGCCCTGAGCGGCCCTTTGCCCCTGGCCCTGGTCTTGTACGCGGTGGTGGCGGCCTGGTGGCTGGCCCGGGTGGAATGGTGGCGCAGTCAGAGCGCGGCGCAGGGCCTCCGGAGCTATACGCGGGTGGCCGGATATCTCAGCCTGGCGATTGTCGGGGGTCTTTTCCTGGCCGGGCCGCAGCTTTTCCCTCGCCTGACTTATGCCGGGCCGGACCCGGACGCGGCGGCCTGTTGCCCGGTGGGACCAACCCTGACCGCCCAGGCCAGCGGCGCGACCATTATATTTTCGGAACGGCTGGATTACGGCCAGTGGCTGGCGCGGTTGAATATTCCCCGGCCAGGCCAGAAAGACCAGCCGACCCGGGTAGAATTCTGGCTGCAATCGCCGGGCGGCCCGCTGCCGGGACCGGCCGGGCTGGCTCCGAGCGGCTGGGGCGGGCAGATTTTTGAAGGCGAGAATTCAGGCGGCAACGCTAAACGAGGACCGGATGTTAAAGTAACAGGGGCCGGGCCAACCGGGCCACAGGTTGCCACAATTACTTTTGCCAGAGACAAGCCCCCCGAAGCCGGGACCTATACTTTACGGTTGCGCTACAACCCGCTGTCATTCACGTTGGGCCTTTACGCCGCCTTTCTAACCCTGGTATCGCTGGCTTTAATCGTGGTTATCCTGGGCTGGCTGCGCTATTACCGCGAGGACGAAAACGATCACCCGCTACGGCGCGTAATCAAGAATAGCGCGACCCCGCTTTTCGCCCAGCTTACCGGCAAGGTGATTGATTTCGCCTACGCGATTTTCGTGCTGCGGCTATTAGGGCCGGACGGCAATGGCCAGTATACTTTTGCGGTAACTACCTGGCTTATTTTCGCTACAATTAGTGACTTTGGCCTGGAAGGGCTGGTTACCCGCGAAATTGCGCGGGCCAGGCTTTTACCGGACTCCGAGCAACAGGTTAACCGGCTGTTTGTAACGAAGTTCTTTTTACGGTTGGGCTTTTCGATTGCCGCGCTGCCCATTTCGCTGCTCTGGATAGCCGGGTTTGGGCTGAGTGGGAACCTCAGCGCCGCTACCGGCTGGGCGATTATCTTGCTGATGGTCGGGTTCTGGCCCAGCGCGTTATCCGGTTCGATTACGGCCATCTTCCGGGGGTACGAAAAGTTTGAATACCTGGCGGCGGGCCAGTTACTGAGCGCCATTATAAAAGTACCGCTCGGGCTGGCCGCGCTGCTGGCCGGGTGGGGTGTGGTTGGCCTGGCCGGGGCCTCGGTGGTGGTAAACTTCATCCAGGTGGCAGTCCTGCAATCCCTGCAAAATAAACAGGTCTTCCGGCCGAAAATCACTTTTAAATACTTTGACCGGCAGCTGGCCTTTACATTGCTGGGCGGAGCCTTTCCGCTGATGTTAAACGGCCTGATAATCAGTATCCTTTTTAAGTCGGACGGTATTTTGCTTGGCACTATGCGCGGAGATACCGAACTGGGCCTTTATAATTCGGCCTATAAGTTCATTGATGCCCTGCTGATTATTCCTTCCACCCTGACGATTGCCTTATTTCCGCTTTTCTCGGTCTATGGGGCCGCGGCCAAAGATAACCTTATCCGGGTCTACCGCGAAGGGTTGCGGCTGCTGCTGATTATTGCCCTGCCGATTTCAGTAGGTACTATTTTCGTGGCGTATGACCTGATAGGGTTCATGGGCGGGCCCGATTACCTGCCGGGCGGGGCGATTGCGCTCCAAATTTTAATCTGGTTCCTGCCTTTCAGTTACATAAACGGCCTGACTCAGTACGTGCTGATAGCTATTGACAAGCAGCGCAGTATAACCGGGGCGGTGGTTGCGGCGGCGGTAGTAAATATCGCCCTGAACCTGGCCCTTATTCCGGCCTTCGGTTACCAGGCATCGGCTGCTATTACGATTGTCACCGAACTGGTCCTGCTGGTGCCTTTCAGTTACATAATGTGGCGGGCCCTGGGTAAAGGGTCGGTGCCGTTAGTTTCGACCAGCTGGCGGCCGATCCTGGCTTCCAGCGTGATGCTCGGCGTGCTGCTGGGTTTAATCAGTAGCGGTATTAACCAATTTGTCGTTACAGTGTTGGTGGGAGCCCTGGTATACCTGGGAATGCTAATCCTGACCCGGGCCTTTACGCGCAAAGACCTGGCCTTACTTAAAAAAGTTCTTAAGCGCTAAACTAAATTTTGTAATATAATAGATAAAAGCTTATTAACTTTCTGCCCATAATTTATACCTGGTTACTCCAATAAGGGAGCTATATCTTGGCTAAAAAAATATTGGTCATTAATGACACACAAGAAATCTTACAATTATTTGCTGAAATCCTGAATGGAGAGGGTTACGAAGTAGCCTTACATTCCTACAGCACCCGCGATATAGATGTAGTAAAAAGAGCGGCCCCGGATTTGATAATCAGCGACCACCCACCAACAGATGAAAAACAAGCCTGGCAGTTTCTACAAAAACTAAAAATGACGCGAGAGACCTCGCACATCCCGGTAGTTTTGTGTACGACGAACTCAAAAACAATCATTGAGGGTGAGGGACACCTGGCGGCAAAAGGTGTAATCGTAGTCCTTAAACCGTTTGATATTGAAGATTTAATCGGGGCAGTCGAGACCCAAATTGGCAAAGCCTGGGATCCCACCAACCAGGGTATGACCGATATGGTGGTTGACATCCAGCCTGAACCATCAAAAGTTAACCAGTAAATTAAAGCAAAATAGCCGGGATGCAGCGCCCGTTGCCCAATTGCCTTTAATCTCGATAAAGAAAAAGTTTAAAAATAAAGAAATAAAAAATCCCGCTCAAACGGGATTTTTTATTTTACGCATATTCATTGCACCAGCGCCAGTACAGGAAAACCGGGATAAAGACCAGGGTGGCCGCCATTAAAAGGCCCACACTTGAAACGGTCCGGAAGGCATACAGTATCGTCCAGAAGCCCTGGTCGGCGTTAAGGTTGGGGTAAATCAAGGCGCGGGTCAGGTAGTGGGGTATGGCGAAGGTCAAAATCAATAGCCACCCGGCGACCCGCACCATGTTTTCCAGGGGCGGTTTCTGGATAATTTCCAGGAGTCCGCCCAGAATTCGGGCGAACCAGAACAGGGCAATCGCCAGCAAGACAAAGCCCAGGTCCAAAAAGAGGGCCGGTGAGGAAGTCAACGGGTCGAAGTAGTAATCACCAATTACCATAAAATTTCACCTTAATAACCATTCAAGCAGGCCAGGCCAGGCCAGGCCCAAACATTACGACATTTCCGTTAAATTAGAAAGGTCATGCATCCATGATATTCCTGGCAATCAGCCCTAAGATATTGACTACATACACACAGGCCAGGCCGGACAAAAAGAGGGCCAGGTAAGCGGGCCAGCTCCAGAAATCGGTCAGGCGGCCGCTGACAATAGAATCAGTGACCTGGATAACGGCATAAACCAGGATGCCGGCCGGGGCGACCATAAAGTATTGCCAGTAAGTCTTTTGACCGGATAGGGCCTCAAACCGCCTGGCGACCAGGCCCATAACGCAGAAGGCCAGCCAGAGCAAAATGCCCCCGGCGGTCGCTACAACATCGGTAAAAGTGGTTAAAAGAAACTGGTAAGAAGCTTTAGAGCGCTGGGTATCGCCAAAACCGGGAGTGGGCGTATTGTGCAGGGTAAAGATGCCGGGGTTGATCGGGCCGGGATCGCTGGGCGGTCGCTGGCCGAAAGAAGCGGTGCGTCCCAGCGATTTCTGGTCGCTGTTGGGGGCCGGTAAGTTGATATTAACTTCGCCCTGGCTGGCTAACGCCGCCCGGGTGGCCGCTTCGGGACCGCCCCAGCCGACCTGGTCCAGCACCTGACCACCTGGGCCTTTAAGCACGACCAGCCCTTTAGCGGGGTTGAGGTTGCCAAGTACCTGGCGTTCTTCCAGGGCCAAAGGCGGCCGCTTGACCAGGGCGCGGGCCATTTCATCGCGGGCGGATTCCAGCATTACTTTATACGCTTCATCGTTTACCAATGCCGGGTTGTTGGCGACAATAAAAATCGCGCCGCCGGTCAGCGGCTTACCGGCGGCTACTTTAGCCAGGTCAATCTTACCTTGCGAGGTTTCCAGGCTGTAGCCGGTTAAATTGATCGAATTACTGGTATTGTTGAGCAGTTCAATCCACTGGGTGCCGCCCGGGGAGGCCCCGGTATAGACTTCGTTTATAAGTAACTGGTTGGTTTGGTTGGTGGGTGTTATTTCGCCACAGGCCGCTAGGAGCAGGGCCAACAGGCCAAAACCGGCGGCCAAATGGGCCAGACCTGGCCTGCGGGATGGGATTATTCTTTGGAAGGGCATTAATTATTCTCGCTACGTTGTGATAAATTAAAATTAAGTCCTGCCCACGGGGTTATTTTATTCTAGCGCTGGTAAATGCTTTTAAGCTTTTCCCTGATTTGTTCGGCCAGCTTCTCGGACCGGCCCGGTCCCACCATCAAAGCGGTGAGCTTGCGGAAATTATTACTTACTTCGATGGCCTGTTCGATGTTTAATTCGTCGCCCGGCTGGAGGTTCAAACGCTGGTAGGTCTGGTCCAGCAGCGATTTGGCCGAGGGGCCGAGGTGAACGGCGGCCAGATGTTCAAGCTCATTATATAAGATAAACCTGGCGGTACGCGCCTTTTTTTCAACCAGCCCGGCTTTGACCAGGCTGGCCAGGGCAATAGTTGCCCGGAACTGGCCGAGGTTGGTCTTTTGGGCCAGGTCGGCGATGCGGTCCTGCCCGTTGATGGAGGTTAGCAGTTTCCAGTCGTCGGGCTTCAAGTTAACCGTGCCTGTAAGGCTGGCCGGTTTGTGAATCAGTACCGGCACATCCTCCGGGCCGACCAGCGATTTAACTTCTTTCCACTGGTCGGCCCGGTTAATTCCTTGCATGATTATCAGTTCGTTGGAGGTCTTGAGGTCCTCCCGCTCGGGCGTCCGGCCCTGGTGGAAGCGAAAATAGCCCTCTTCAAAGATGAAGAAAGTGATGGCAGCTTCCAGGGGTGAAAAATCAAGCAGAGTGGCCTGGCAGACATTGCCGCCTTTGAAGTAGAGATTACCGGTAACCGGCTGGTCGTTGAGCAAGCCTTCGATTTCGGCCATGCCGGTTTGCTTGCCAAGACTGACAAGTGAGATTATATCGTTTATTGAAAATTCCTGTAGCGGGCCTTCCAATGCTAAATTCCTATCTTTGGGCGGTGGAAAGTAGTCAGAAGTCAGAAGTCAGAAGTCAGACGGGAAAGTAGAAAGGTGGTATGTGTTGGGGCGCGGTGGCCTGACTTTCTTAGTCAGATAATTGCCCGTAAATACCCACCCTCGATGAGTTTTCTTACTACTTTTACAAGGTGCTGACTACCCAAACTGGTCCTGGGTTACCAATTATATGCTAATAACTAATTATATGCTAATTTCTACCAGGTACCGATATCTACCAGGTACCGATATCTACCAGGTACCGGTTACCGGGAATTACTGACCAATGGCAATCAGCAACCTTCACCTGACTCTTTATTTACTACCGCCTACCACCAACCGTATCTAACTGACACTTCCCCTACAACTTACTGATAACCAGTTTACTGATGTACTTCAAGGTATCAAATACGCCGATGCCGCGACTGGCGACCGCTTCGAAACGCTGGGCGTTCAGTTGCGAATTGAGATAATAATCCATTTGTTCAAGGGGGACGGCGTTCGGAACGTCGCGTTTATTGTACTGGAGGACCAGGGGAAATTCTTTGAATTTCTTACCCTGGGCCTGGATATTCCGGGCCAGTTCCTGCAGGCTCTGGACGTCTTCGCGCAGTTTGTTGGGCTGGCTGTCGGCTACAAAGACTACGCCATCCGCCCCGTTAAGCACCGCCACGCGGGTCCGTTCGTAGAGGACCTGGCCGGGAACGGTATAGAGATGGAAGCGGGTTTGAAAGCCCTGGACCTGACCCAGGTCCAGGGGCAGGAAATCAAAAAAGAGGGTCCGTTCGGTTTCGGTGGCAATGGATAACAGGTCGCCTTTCACCGGCTGGGGAACCGCGTGATGGATGTATTTCAGGTTAGTGGTTTTACCGCATAAGCCTGGTCCATAATATACGACCTTGCAATGGATTTCACGTTGTGCAACGTTAATCAGCGCCATGTTGTTATCACCGTAAATTCTAAGTTTTGTAAAAAAGCTGGTTAATAAGGAAAAGTAAAAAGCTAATCCTTAAATAGCAAATCAATCGTATCTTCTACGCTTGTCCTGAAAGAAGTGCTAATAACATGGTCTTTAGACCGGCTCTCGGTCTTAACCCGGTCCAGAATACCGGCAAGTTCATCGGTAGCGCGCTTGCTTAAAACTTTTACCAAACCGATATGGGTCCGTTTGTCGAACATCACAACTAGCATCCATTGCTCGGCAATCAGTTCGGTAAAGATATTTTCCCGGACTCCCTGCTGAAAAAGGACCTTAAAGTCTTTTTCTTTCAGGAGGCGGGCAACTTCGCGAGAACTGGCGAAAGTCCCGGCCAGCAAAGCGCCCAGGGAGGTAATATCCTGCCGGTCCGTATCCCCTGACCACGCAATCACCTGACCACTCTTATCCAGCAACATAGAATAATTAGCGCCGGTTTCAGTAATCAGGCGGTCCAGCGTTTCTTCAATATGAGCTGTTTCGGAGATTGAAACAATCAGGCTGGTTAACTGTGGGTCCATAGTACTGTTTCTCCTATCCCACCTGTCATACCGTGATGGGAAGTTTTGGGCAAGCCTATTTAGAATTGAATGATAACAAAAGTATTATAATAGATAGTATGACATTATTGCTACCAATTCACCACTAGCCATTTGTCCTAGTACAGGCTAATTCCCATTCAAAGCGCTGATTAAATCTTGCCGGTAACGCTTGCTCAGGAAGCGGATTTTGCCAATGCTGCGGGGGTCAGTCGAAACGACAACCAGAAAAGTTTCTTCGTTGAGGGGTTCTAAAATGATACTGCCCCCGGCGTATTCCAGGACCGCCTGCCGGGTTTCGCCACGGGCAGTCGCACCGCCCAGGGCTTCCGAAACTTGCAGCCCGGTGCTGGCAATGCCGCTGACCTCGTCCACATCCAGGTTCCCACGGTTGAAGCTTTCTATTTGCATTCCATCGCTGTTTACCAGTACGGCAAGGTCCACACTGTTAACCGCCTTAAATTTACTCAGGACATCTTTGAGGGCTGGCATTGTGCTGTCTCCTGGTCTAAAAATACTGCTGTTTGAAATTTAGCTAAAGGCCTTCTTTGTTACCATAACATGTTTACTTCATTATAAACTACCCACATTTCAAATGCCAGTTGCAGGCTATCTGGTGTAGATGACTAAAGTACCCAATTTGGTAGGACTTGCCACTCAGCCAACTAAATACAAAGTGAAACCGGCCTGGAATTTCCGGAGGCCGGTTACAATAGTTTTACCTGAGCGGCACGGCCCGGACCACCAGGCGGTGGCTGTATATTTCAAGTGGGATGCAGGTTATCAGGGTTAGCGTTTCAGTGGTAGTAGGGCTCATCACCCAGCTATTTTCTGGCAGTAAGGTCATTATTTCGGTAATTGTGTAACGGGTATCTTCGTCGCCAACCCGCACGATAATCTCATCACCCAGAACAGCTTTGGGCAGGTGGTGAAAGATAGTATCGCGAAAGCCGGAATGACCGGCTATTACCAGGTTGCCGGGTGTCCGGGGAAAACCGGAAACCGGCCAATAATGGACCGCCGTATAGCGCGGCACATCCCAGACATTAAAGGTAAAACCCCCTTCAACCACTTCGGTATCCAGGTTGAGGCGCGGCATTTTAATATTGGTTGGGCGCACCCTATCCCAGGCATTCCCGGCATCTTGGACTTTAGCCAGGGCGACCGGCGGGGCGGATTGGTTCTTATCTAGGTACTGGCGTCCCAGGTGTCCAAGCTGGACCTCATAGGCAACCGGGTTTTCAGGATGATACTCAAAACGGGCGCGTTCAAAATACTGGACAGTGTAGACCTTGCCATCGGCGGGGTTTAGTTCCTGAAACTCTTCCGAGATAGGGTAACCATACACCGGCAGGCCACCCCGCGCCTTCCAGAAATTAAGGAACCCAAAGGAAAGGGTGTGTCCGGTTTCCGGGAAGAAGTTCCCTACCGGGGCAGCCGGAGGAGGGACCGGCTTGAACGGAGGTTGGTCCTGCTTATCTGCCGCGATCCACCGGCCTAACAGGCCGCCCTGCGTCAGTGCGAGTTCGCCAAACCACTCAAAGCGGGCCCGTTCGAAATATTGGACCGGACGGCCGTTTTCAACAAAGACCTCGGTGATAGGATAGCCAAAAATATCCAGCCCGCCGTTTTGCTGCCAGAATACCCGGAAGCTGTAGGCCAGGGTGTGGCCGGTTTCAGGGAAAAGCAGGGGTTTGCCGTTGGCGGTATCAGCCTGAGCCTGGCCTGTATTAAGCAACAAAGTAAGAAAAAATATTCCCGTAAGCCATAGCCGCATACGCATCAGGTAAAACCTCATTCCGGATTATTAAGTTATGCTTGAAAAGTGGTTATTTGCCGGGTGATTCAACCGGCCAGAACAAAAAAAAGGGTAGAAATGCAGGTGGGCTGGCAAAATTGCCAACCCACCTGAAATTAACCCGGGGTGTTTGATTACTCCTGGTAAGCCGGATCTGACTTCAACTCAGACCCTAAAAGCCCCAACAGCACCCGGTAGGCACCCGGTTTGTCAGGATGAAACTCCAGGCGAGCCCGCTCGAACCACTGAGTGATAACCGTATCACCACTGGAATTGGTTTCAAGTTTTGGCTCGGATAAAGGCATTCCAAACAGGGCCAGGGACTCGGCATAGGACTTACCGTTGGACCCGCTGAAAGTCAGGCCGTGGCTCTGCCAGTAGGCCAGGAATTCGCCACACAGGGAGTGGCCGGTCTGGGCAAAGTAGCGGCAGCCTTCCGGCGCGGAACTCACGGTGGGCAGGGTGGTCCAGTCTATGCCTTTTTTCTCTAAAACTTCCGCGCCCAAACGTCCCAGCAAAATAGTATAAGGGCCGGTATTTTCAGGGTGCAGTTCCAGCCGCTCGCGTTCGAACCATTGAAAGACCCGTCCGTTAGCCTGCCGTTCGCTATCAATGGGGAAGCCAAAGACCGCCAGGCCACCGTTATTGTGCCAGAAGGCCAGTAAAGGCTGGACCAGGCTAAAACCGGTTTCGGGAAAGGTCTGGGACGGTAGGTTGGAAGTCCCGGTACCCGGCAGCGGTGGTTGACCCGGCCTGGGTGTAGGCGTAGGAGTGGCCGCCGGGGCCGGAGTAGTCGGCACGGCTGTAGGGACCGGAGTCGCATCCGGAACGGTTGTAGTAACCGGGGGCGGGGTGGCAGCCGGGACGGTTGTAGCAACCGGAGCCGGGACAGTCGTCGGGACCGGCGTAGGGGCCGGTGGGGCCGCGGTACGGGTTGCAGTAGGGGCCGGTGGCGGTGTGGCCTGGGTACAGGCAAGTAAGGAAATGTTGTTGGTATCCAGGGTTACGGCCCCGGTGCGGGCAAGGGCCCGGCCCGAAAGGGAGGCGCCTGTAGTCATAGTAATGCTTGCCATAGCCATAACATTACCGGCAAAGCTGGTCCTGGTCCCGAAAGTGGCGGAACTACCAATCTGCCAGAATACATTACAGGGATTCACATTACCGGTTATGCGCACAGACGAGTCGCTGGCGGTAGTCAGGGTGGTGCCGATTTGAAAAATGAAAACCGCGTTAGGGTCGCCCGCGCCATTCAGGGTAATGGCCCCGGTTAACTGGGCGGAGGTATTGGGGAAACAATAAACGCCCGGTTGAAGGTTTTGACCGCCCAGGTCCTGGCCGGTTAATACGGTGGTACAGGGTTGCCCCGCCAGGTTATTGTAGGCGGTGGTAACATCATTTTGCGCTTGCAAAGCAGTGGCATTACCGGACTGGATAGTGCCCGGCGCTACTACAATACCCGGTGGAAAGCCCGAAACGGAAGTACCGGGGCTAACTCCCAGGTGACCGCCATTGATAACGGTCGGGCCGGTGTTGGTTACCGCCGAGCCGGCCAGCAGCGCAAAGTTCCTGGCAGTTCCCAGGGATGGCGCGGTGGCGGCGCTGGCGATTAAAAGCGGGTTGATAAAACCTTGCAGGGCCAGGACCAGGGCCAACGCCCCCAGGAAAGTGACTAGCATTCTTACCTGCCGCTTTTTCCCACCGGAGGTCTTGTAACGTTTATGCATCATATACTCTTTCTGAAATTCAAAGTGAACTTACAAGCTGAAACAATTCTTTGACTAAATAAAATATTACATTTTGTCTTCTATCAGCATAGTATAGGGCTAAACTATTACTGTCTGTCCGTTACCACACATAGAACATAACCCGGCCCGCTTTATCGGAAAAAGGCTTGCGTGGGAACCTGCGCGCTCCGTTAACCAGGATTTGCCAAATTACCCGTCTGAAAGGAAAGGCAACTCTCCAGCCTTGTCATCCTTCGCCTCTGCTCAGGTTGGCGGGCAAGTTGGAAACTTTAGCTGGTTAACGGAAATGTGTCAAATCTTGCCTTATGCAGCACTACGTGTGCGTGGACTTTAGCCTGGACCGGGTTTGGAAGGCCTGGTTTTAAGGTTAAAATGCGGCAATAAGGTTTACTGAAAGTCCGGAAATCCACCGGAGAAGCTTGTGCCTGGTCTATCCGAGAAAAGTACAAATTCCTGGTGAGAATGTTCCTGATATATGGGAAAAGGGTATTTATAAAAAGAGTGTTTAAGAACCTTTTAATAGAATTAACATATTCTTAATATCCTGGTGTTATGATTAAGCTATTAGTTTACCGGGTCAGAATAACTCAAAAATACTTTTGAAGTTAATTAACCAGTTACTCAATCTCCGGTAACTGTTATAGGCTGTATGGCCTGCCTAACCGCCAGGTAATGGTTGGTTGCGGCAGGAACCAGACAAGTTTATTAAGATGTGAAGAAATAAGCGAAGGAAGTAATAAGAGGGGTTAAATTTATGGCTTTAGCGGATAAAGGACTCACCCTTGGCACACTGGCTCCTGCCTGGCAACTGGCCGGGTTAGACGATAAGCTGGTCAGCCTGGACCAGTTCCAGGGCCAACCGGTCCTTTTAATATTTTTACGGGGTACATGGTGCCCTAATTGCCGCAAACAGATGGAGACAGTGCGCAACGAATGGAGCCGGGTCGCTCCTTTAGCCCGGGTCATAGCTATTGTAAGCCAGGCCGGTCCGGAAGTTAGCGATTATCTCTCGCGCAACCCTATGCCCTTTCCTTTACTGCCGGACCCGAACCGGGACGTTATCAAGTTATATGGCGTTTACCAGCGGTTAGGCCTGGATGGATTCAGGGTGGCTTACCCCACCACCATGATTATTGACCAGGGCGGGATTGTACGTTACAGCTATGTCGGCGGCAGCCAGTTCGACCGGCCTGATTTTAACCAGGTACTGGTAGAACTCGAAAAGCTAAAAACCAGGATTTAAACTTCCGGGGAATATTTACTTCCCTTTTACCTCTTTACACCGGATTATTCACTTATAAAGGCTATATTTTAGTTGGTTCTAGTAAACAGACTTTAAGTGGAATTATTCAAGGGGGTAAGGGTTTATGTTCAGGAAGATTTTAGTCCCATTAGATGGGTCAATGTTAGCGGAGAAAGCCTTACCTTATGCTGTCAGGCTGGCTAACCGGCTGGATGCCCAGCTTTACCTGGTGCGGTCGGTTGAAGTACCGTCTCTGCTGGAGAACAAGCACCAGGTCGAGCAAGAATTGGTTTTGGATGCCGAAGCTTACCTCAACCGGGTAACCCGCTGGATTTCCAGCCGCACACTAAAGCCTCATACGGACCCCCTGAGAATTCATACCAATGTTTTCAGGGGCGACCCGGTTAAAGAAATCACTTACTTTGTAAAAAATTGTGAAATTGACCTGGTGCTGCTCAGTACGCACGGCCGGGGCGGGCTTTCACGCCTGGTAATCGGGAGCGTCGCAGCGAAGATCCAGCACCAGGTAGATGTCCCGGTGATGCTGTTCCGGCCTTTTGAAAACAAACACGACCAGGTTCTGGCCGAAACTTTCAGCGGGGTAGGCGAGCCGTACAGCAACCGCTTTCAGGGCCAGGGCGGCCGGGTGGTGTTGACGCTGGACGGCTCCGCCCTTTCTGAAGCGGCCCTGGAACCGGCCTGCGAACTAGCCCTGAAATTACAGGCGGAATTGCACCTCCTGAAGATTAACCAGGAGTCCGCCCCGGTTACCTACGGCAATTTACCCGGCCTGGGCTTTTTCAACACCCGGATTCACCAGGATGAGGAAGAAGACGAAATGGCTTCAACCCTCTACCTGGCGAAGATTGCCGGGAGCCTGGCCGAGAAAAACGCCATTATGCTGGTTACGGAAGTCAGGACGGGCGACATCGCCGAGCAAATAACGGCTTATGCCTGTGAAATTGAGGCGGACGCGATTGTAATGGCAACCCACGCGCCAGGCGAGTTTGGCTGGTTCATCACCGGCAGCATCGCCGAACGGGTAATGCGCCAGAGCCACTTGCCGGTCATGATGCTTCCGGTACACGAACTGGCCGCCGCCGGTACCGGCCAGGGCAATAACAGGCCGGTGCTGCCTCGCGCTTCTTAATCAATCCGCCAGAGTTAAATTTATATAGCCTTTAAATGGCAGGCGCAGTCAGGCCGCTTGAGTATTTATCAGGCGGCCTGACTTTTTAGTATATTTGATACCGGCTGTTATAATAGACATAAGTCGCGGCCGGGGAGCTAAAAGAAAGGACAGTAACGTGACTTTACAGAAAGAAACAGAGGTTTACGATACTTTTCTGCTAACCCAGCCCTATCCACAGCAACTGGTTAGCCCTTTCCGGTTAAAGGATAACACCGAAGTAATTATCCGGCCCATACAGCCGGACGATGAAGCTTTGTTGGTCCGCTTCCACGACCATCTCTCGGAGCGCAGTGTATATTTCCGCTACTTTCATATGATCGGACTCAGCCAGCGGACCGACCACGAACGCCTGCGCGATATTTGCCGGATTGATTACAAATACGAAATGGTGCTGGTCGCAACCCTGACCGACCACAGGACCGGGTTACCGGCTATCCTGGGAGTGGGCCGCTTGAACAGGCTCCCCGGCGAGCAGGAAGCCGAATTTGCAGTTGTGGTTGGGGATTGCTGGCAGGGCCAGGGATTGGGTATCCAACTGGTGCGACGGCTGATTGCATATGCCCGCAGTGAGAAACTGGCCCGGGTAGTAGGTGAAATCCACCCAGATAACCGGTTGATGCAGCAAATTTGTCTTAAATTGGGGTTTAAACGGCACTACTCGATTGAAGACCGGTTGCTCTTTGTCAGTTTAGCCCTCTAATTCCGGCCTATCCCACACCGCCGGGAACACTTCCTGTTCGTATGCCGCCCCGGCCGGAACAGCCATTTCGGCCGGGGCGATTAATATTTTTTGAGAAAGACAACCAGGTTATGGTAAAAAAGATTCTGGTGGCCTATGACGGCAGTGAGGGTTCGAAAATCGCCATCACCAAGGCGGCGGAAGTGGCGGCCAAATTTGGCGCGGAAGTTACCTTGCTGACCGTTGGCGGGCCGCTTATGGGAGCCGGGCTGAACGCCCAGAAAGCGCCCCACATGAACGAGCAGGAATACGAGCGGGTGGCCGATGAAGGAATCGCTTTGCTGGCCCAGTTCCAGGTAGCGGCCCAAAAACAATTCCGCTGGGTAGACCCGGCTGACCTGATTTTGCAGGAGGCCGAAACGGGCGGGTACGACCTTATCGTAATGGGCCACCGGGGAGTTACAAACAGTATTCGCCGCGAAGCCGGGATGCTGGGCAGCGTGGCTATAAAGGTGCTCAACCGGGCGCACTGCTCGGTGCTGGTGGCCCGGCCTGAAAACCTGGAAGGCGGGGACAGCCAGGAAGACTCGAACCCGCCGCCAGGTAAATAACCTATTCCCAGTGGAAGGCCTGTCTTTCCAGCTCGTTCACCAGTTCTTTAAGCCGCTCCGGGGTCCCCTCGTAGAGTTTATTACGCTCCAGAAGGTCGAACCTGGCCCGTAAATAGATTTGGTCATCCGGGGATAGCCGCTCATCGGCCAGCATGAAGAGGCTGTTCTCCTTCAAGATATGCCGCCGGGCGATATGGGTGTAGATACCGGCAACTTCGATAAGCAGTTCTGCGCCGGAAGGTTCCTTTAATTTAAATAATTCAAAGCCAATTTCAAGCTGCCGCACCAGGCGGTGTTCTTCTTCGTGGTCCTGGTGAATAGTATCTATCGGTATTTTATCAACTTCGATAGACTTTTCTTTTAAGTAGGGGAAAAGAATTTCCTCTTCTTTGGCGTGGTGGGCGCAGCCTATATATATTTCCAGGAAATCGACAACCTGTTCGAAAAAAAAGGGACTGATTTCCCGTTTACCTTTGAGGCGAATTACGGCGCGGTCCAACAAATTCAGCACCCGCATGGCGGCTTCGTGTTCACGGCGCAAGACGGCGGTAGCCAAGCCACCGGGTGTAGAATAAATTTTTGGCCCAACTGAGGATAACATAGTCCTTACCTCTTTCCTGGTCTGCAATTTAACCGGATATTAAATCGAAATTCTCTTTCACACCTGGATATAGGGTAAGGTTAGCGGATTAAACTTAAAGGGCGGGTTAATACCGGTAAAATTACGGTAAAAACCTGCCCTTTTGTTGTTTGTGAGGCCGTTTCAGGTACGGTTAAAGGTCTAGTGGTTTGCCAGGTACTGTTCGATGGCCTGGACGACCATTTTATGGTCTTCCTCCTGGGGCAGGCCGGACACGGTGATTGTGCCAACCACGCCGACATTGCGGATGATAACCGGGAAGGAGCCGCCAAAGGGGCCGAATTCGGCCGGGTCCAACAGCGCCCTGTCCTTGATAGTGGTGCCCTGCCGTTTATAATGGATGCCCATGTAGTAAGAGCTGTGGCCGAAGCGGTTTACCACCCGGACCTTGCGTTTAATCCATTCGTCATTATCGCTTGAAGTGCCCGGCAACGCGGCGTGGAAAAGCTGCTGGCCATGGCGAATAATATCTATGGTCACCCCTTTACCGGCCTGGCGAGCCATTTCAACCAGTAGCTGGCCCAATTTATAAGCGGTATCGTTGGTAAATTCGGTAAACTGGAGTGTTTCTTCCTGTTTGCGTAATTCTTCAAAAAGTTGGTTATAATCTTCCACGGGGCCTCCTTGACCTGTTGTAACAATCCGTCGCCTTCACTTTGAAACAAACGCACCCCACGCCTACGTGGGAAAGCGCCTCTTCCACCGGGTAAAGTCCTACCCTAAGAGTTGAAAGCCGGTATGACTAAAAATTTGCAAAAAGTATGAAACGTGTGAACTCTGGTATCATATATTATAACTGAACATCAGGCCAAATGTGGCCTTTTAAATGCTGGAGTGAAGAAAACCGGGCGTGAGTATAAATAATTCAAAAGCAAAGAACCTGTCGCCGGAGCTTTACCTTAAAAAGGTGCTGCAAATCGCCGTGTATGGCGGGGAAGTTATGCTGCGGAGTGGGGCCGAAACAGCCAGGGTTGAAGAAACCATCGAACACCTGACCCGGTCCTTCGGGGTTTCGGATTCGAATAACCTGGTGACCCCGACCGGTATTTTTGTTTCGGTTAACAGCGATACACACGACCTTCCATTAACGCTGGTCCGGCGGGTGCGGGGCCGGTCACTCAACCTGGGCCGTATCGCGGAAATAAACGATATTTCGCGGCGGGCTTCACGGGGCCTCTTAACGCTGGATGAAGTTGAGGTCGAATTGCACCGGGTCGAAAGCACTCCTGACCCTTTCCCGCTGTGGCTGCTTCTCCTGGCCGGGGCCGGAACGGCTTCCGGGGTAACGGTACTGCTGGGCGGCAGCCTGCTGGACTCGGCAATTACCCTCGCCAGCGGCCTGGTGGTGCAGCTTTTAATGTGGTTGCTGGCCTGTTTTAAAATCCCGCGCATTTTTGGGGAATTTAGCGGAGCGGCCCTGGCTACGGCTTTTGCCTTGTTTAGCGCCTGGCTGGGCTTGCCCATTCACCAGACCCTGGTTATCGCGGGCGGCATAATTATGCTGGTGCCGGGGGCGGCGCTGCTGGCAAGCGTCCAGGATGGTATAGCCGGCGACCTGTTAAGCAGCGGCGCGCGGGGCCTTGAAACCCTGCTTAAAGGGGCGGCGGTGGCCGGGGGTGTCGGCCTGGCCCTGAGGACCGGGTCGGTTTTGAACATCCAGGCTTCGCTGGACACGACCCAGGGGGAAATATGGCAAATTCCAATCCAGGTGGCGGCGGCTATTTTGGCCTCGGCCTGTTACGCCATTGTCTTTCATATTCCGGTCCGGGCGATTCTCCCGGCGGGACTGGCGGGCGGCCTGTGCTGGCTGGTCTATCTCCTGGCTCTACCGGCTACCCAATCAGCCCTGATAGCCACTTTCCTGGCTTCCTTCGCAGCCGGGCTGGTTAGCTGGGTGCTGGCCCGGCTGCGCCAATCGCCGACCACGCTTTATACCCTGCCCGGGGTGCTGCC
>JAQBPB010000134.1 GCA_028287745.1 Chloroflexota bacterium | reverse complement strand
GGTAAAATGCCAGGTCCGATCGAGGGTAAAAATGGCATCAGTAATACTTTGAAGGATAGTCTCACTGCGTAACATTAATTCGGTTGCTTTCTGATTAACAAGGACCAAAAACCAGGAAAAGGTATTAGCCAAAAGTTAATACCCTTCCAAGCGAATTTTAAGAGTTACTCCGGTGCTTTTAGCCAGGCAAGCCACCCGTTGGCTTGCCTGGGGCAGGTGCTAAAAAACCGGGGAATTCCTGTTATCTAAAACCAAACGGAATTGAGAATGCCAATGCAGGGTCTTGGTAATAATTAGGCAGCAAAGTAAAGAGAGAGCAGCAACCTCAACAACTAAATATTGCTTTTCCGATCGGATTAAATAAACTCTTCGGTGCCATTTCCCAGAAGGGCCAGGGCGATTTCAGCGGCAATCCCGACATTGTTCTTTAGCAAAGCCATGTTGGTTTCAAGGCTCTTACCTTCGGTTTCCAGGCGGACGGCGTTGAGCAGGAAAGGAGTCACCGCTTTGCCTTTTACACCGGCCTTATCGGCTGCTGCCAGCGCCCGGCTGATCGCTTTTTCGATTTCCTGGTAAGGCAGGTCGGCTTCGGGCGGTGGCGGTACAGCCACCACAATACCGCCGGACAGACCTAAATCCCACTTGATACGGGCAATCCGGGCCACTTCCTCAGGGGTATCGGCCCGGGCTTCCAGCCCGATACCGCTCCGGCTGGTATAAAAAGCCGGTAGCTCGTCCGTCCTGTAGCCGATTACCGGCACACCCTGGGTTTCCAGGTATTCGAGGGTAAGCGACAGGTCCAGGATGGACTTGGCCCCGGCGCAAATCACGATTACCGGGGTCCGGGCCAGTTCGGTCAGGTCGGCGGAAATATCAAAGGTAGTGGTCGCGCCCCGGTGGACTCCACCCAGGCCGCCGGTCCCAAAGACCTTGATGTTCGCCAAATAGGCCGCGTACATGGTCGCCGCGACGGTCGTTGCTCCCAGGCCGCGCCGGGCCAGCACCACCGGCAAATCCCGGCGGCTGACCTTCGCCACATCCTTTTCGGTCGCCAGGCGTTCCAATTCGGGCTGCCCCAGGCCCACCCGGATTTTACCGTCCAAAAGCGCAATCGTCGCCGGGGTAGCGCCGCGCTGGCGCACCACGTCTTCGAGCGCCCGGGCGGTTTCAAGATTTTGCGGGTAGGGTAAGCCGTGCGAGATTACCGTCGACTCGAGGGCCACCAGGGCCGTGCCTTCACGTACTTCAGTTCCAAGCTGCAAATAGTTTTCTTGTGTTCCCATTATTCCTTGTTTTTTCCCACGCCGTATTTAACGGCGATAATTTCAGCCATGATACTCACCGCGATTTCGGCGGGCTCACGCGCTCCGATTGGTATCCCTATTGGCCCGTGAATCCGGGCAATCTGGTCGTCCGGTATCCCGGCCTTACGCAGCCTGTCGTTGCGGTTGGCGGTTGTCGTTTTACTGCCAATCGCCCCGATATAACGGGCCGGACTGGGCAAGGTGACATCCAGGGCCGGGCCATCAAACTTCTCATCGTGAGTCAATATCACAATGTAAGTGTTGCTATCTATTTTAACATTATGTTCGACGATTTCGTCAGGCCAGGCTTCGATTAGTTCATCAACTTCCGGGAAGCGTTCTTTAGTCAAAAACTTCTGGCGGCCGTCAATCACTTTAACCCGGAAGCCGCATTCTTTGGCAATCTTGACCAGCGGAATGGCAATATGGACCGCCCCGAAGATTATCAGGGTGGGCGGCGGCGGGAAAACATCCACAAAGACCTCAAAAGGCCCGGCTGATGTTTCCACGGGGTAAGTCTTGGAGCCGGTCTGGCGCATCAGAGTCATTGCTTTTTCAACCGCCGCCCGGTCCAAATCGGCCAGGCCCAATGTACCATCGGTCCGGCCGTCCGGGTAGACCAGCATTTCGGCGCCGATCTCCTGTCCTTCCGGGGCATGGACAACAATCAGCCGGGCCAGCAGTTCTTCGCGCTCGATGTTCTCTTTTATCTTCTGATAATTTGACATATTAGCCTTACTCTAAAGGTGCGATATAAACTTCGATACCGCCCCCGCAGGCCAGGCCAATATCCCAGGCGCTTTCTTTGCTGATGCCGTATTTGACCAGCCGGGGCTTGCGGGTCCGTAATACCCGCTGGGCTTCCTCAAAGACCGCGCCTTCGACGCAGCCGCCGCTGACCGAGCCGACCAGTTTGCCGCTTTTGGTCACAGCCATCTTGGCCCCTTCAAACCGGGGCGCCGGTCCAGTCGTCTTGACGACGGTTGCCAGGGCGATTTCCTCGCCAGCGGCCCGCCACTCTTCAATTGTCGGTAATACATCTTGCATATTGTTTTACCTCTTTAAAAGTTGTTGCTTTCGGGCCGCCCGGGGGGCATTATCAATATCCACCAGCAGTTGCCCGAGTTGTTCCAGGCTGCGGAAATTGTGAGCCGGTAAGAAATCGTCTACGTATTCCAGGGCGGCCTGAATGCCGATAGTCAGGGGCTGGTAATCCGGCAGGCCCAGCAAAGGGTTGAGCCAGATTAACCGGAATGACAACCGCTGCAACCGGGCCATCTCCCGACGCAAGGTATCTACGCTGCCCCGGTCCCAACCGTCACTGATTATAATTACCACCGCGCCGTGACCCATCACCCGCCTGGCCCATTTCAGGTTAAAGGTTTCCAGCGACTCGCCGATTTTCGTCCCGCCGGACCAGTCTTTAACGATTTTAGAGACATTCGACAGCGAGTCATCCACGTTCTTATTCTTAAGTTCGTGGGTAATCCGCGTCAGGCGGGTGCCAAAGACAAAAGTTTCGACATATCGCAACCCGTTTTCCATCGAGTGCATGAACTGGAGCAGCAGGCGCGAATAGAGGTCCATCGAGCCGGAAATATCGCAAATCAGGACCAGCGGGCGCGGCTTCATTTTACGCTTGCGCCAGCTCAACTCAAGCGGAACCCCACCGTATTTAAGGCTCTTGCGGACCACCCGCCGCGCGTCCAGGCGGTTTCCCTGGCGGGAGGGCTGCAACCGGCGGCTTTTATGATAAGGCAGCGACCAGCGCAGTTCTTGCATCAAGCGCCGGGCCTCTTGCAGCTCATCGGTGGAAAAGTCCTGGAAATCCTTATTTCGGAAGACCTCGGAGGCCGAATAAGTCTGCTGCTTTTCGTTATCGCTGTCTTCGCCCTCGCCGGTATCGGGACCCTGGCCCTCGGCCAGCCGTTTGATCTTATCCGCGTCATCATCACCGGCTTTGCCGGGCGGTGTACCCTTGTCACGGTCGGGTGGTTCGGCCGGAGCCTGGCCCGGCTGTTTGGCTTTTTTATCACCCAGGGCTTCCGGAGGCAGCTCCATTTCCGGCCTGGCGTTCAGGTCCTGGTCCGGCCGGTTCCACTGCCGCCAGAACATTTGAAAAACATAGTCAAAGACCGGTTCTTCTTCAGCCCGGCGCAGCATAATCGCTTTGGCCGCCGCGTGAAAGTCTTCCTTGCGTTCCAGGCCAATAAATTCAATGCTGCGGGCCAGGTCAATCGTACGGGTAGGGTTAGCATCCAGGCCCATTTCCCGCAAAACCCGGCTGAAAAGCATTAAATTGTGAAAGAGATGCCCGTGGCCCCTGCTCTCAAAGTTAGACCGTAAGGCGCGTACTTCATCACTTAACAAACTGTTTCCCTAACTAGCCGCCGGTAGTTTTTAGCTTACCCGCAGCAATTGCAATCGAATATAATTCCACCCAGGCTTCCTCGGGGGTCATGTCGCCCCGGAAAACGCCTTGCTCCGTCAGAAACGCTTCCAGTTCCCTGGTAATCATTACCGGAAAGGCCCCGGTAGCTTGCATTTTATTGAGCGCCGCTAACAGGTTAGCCGGTATCGCTCCCGGCGTGCCCGGTTTATTTTGAGGCGAAGGCTCTGGCTTACCTGGTTTCATCTTTGGCTTACTTCCGATTCTGGGCGTGTTGTTTAGCCCGGGTAACCAGCGACCTGACTTTATCCCCTTTGAGCTTTTCGACATCTTCCTGGTATTTCAGAATTACGCCGAGGGTTTCTTCGACTACTTTTTCGTCCAGGTCGCGCTGGTCGAGGGCTACCAGGGCTTCGGCCCAATCGATTGTTTCGGCCACGCCGGGCAACTTATAAAGTTCGATTTTGCGCAACTCCTGGATGAAACCGACTACCTGCTGGGCCAGGTTTTCCGGGGCTTCCGGCACTTTCGCCAGCAAAATCTTGTATTCTTTTTCAAGAGAAGGATAATCAATCCAGTGGTACAGGCAGCGCCGTTTCAGGGCGTCGTGAATCTCACGGGTCCGGTTACTGGTAATAATCACCACCGGCGGGCGTTCGGCCCGGATGGTGCCGATTTCGGGGACAGTCACCTGGAAATCGGACAGCACTTCCAGGAGGAAAGCCTCGAATTCTTCGTCGGCCCGGTCCAGTTCGTCAATCAACAATACGGTGGGATTTTCATTACTGCTTTCGAGAGCCTGTAATAACGGCCGTTTGATTAAAAACTCCGGGCCGAAAAGCTCCTGGGTTTCCCCACCTTGGCTGTTATTCGTGCTGTCAGCTTCCATAAGACGGATTTGTAACATCTGGCGGGCATAATTCCACTCATACACCGCGCTGCTCACGTCCAACCCTTCGTAGCATTGCAACCGGATGAGGCGAGCCGCCATGGTATCGGCCAGGACTTTAGCGATTTCAGTCTTGCCGACCCCGGCTTCGCCTTCCAGCAGTAACGGCTTTTGTAATTTTAGGGCCAGGAATACGGCCGTAGCCAGGCTGCGCTCAATTACATAATTCCGCGCGCTAAGCTCACTGACTACCTGGTCAATTGAATGCCACTCTTTAACACTTATGTGCTGGCTATTTGATCCGGCTTCGGTTGCGTTATTTTCCGCTTTTCCGTATTCAGTTGATGATGATGCCAAAATATTCAATCCTTCTCTCAATTTATTCAGGTAATTTATAGTGTAAGACCGGCGGCCATCCCAAAAACACAGCCGTTTTCCACGCTAAGGCTTACAACTTATTAATCTTATTGCGCCAGGCCAACACTGTCAACTTTAAGCGTTGAAACAATTAAAACGCCTGCATTTAACTCTCCAAACCGGCAAACGGGGTAGTTATAGCAAAATTTGAATGAATTCAAGTATTATCATTCAAATTAGTAATAGGAAAAAGCTAAACTTACCGGTCTATTGCGGAATTTGCCTCTTTACCCCCTTGCGCGGCTGGCCTATAATTACTGTAACGCCCTTACGCTTAGACCTTATTTTCTGACAACCACCTTTTATAAGTGAAGAGTATTTTTATATGACACTATTGCAAAGCCGCAAGAGTATGCATTTACTGGCCGCAATTTGGGATATAGTCGGCAAACCGGTCACTCGCCTGGATAAAGAATGGCACGACCGCCCCGACTATAACGGCCCGGACTATCGTGAAATGCAATCCGGCACACTCCGGCTCTGGAAACGCCAGGGCAAGCGCCTTTACTCCGTAAATGTTCGCTATATGGTCCCAACCGGCCAGGTCCCGGCCAACGGGTTCCCGGTAATGGCTTTTTGCCTGGACCATTCCGCCGCTTCAAACAGGGAATGCCAGGATTTCACCCGCCGGTTCGGACTGGGCGGGTCGGTGGTAATCATTGTGGAATTACCCGCCAATAGCACCTCTGCTAAACAGCATGCCCAGACCTTCCTGGAAGCTACCTGGCTAACCCTGGCAAGAAGGGTGGGCGCACTTGCCGACTCACCGCCAAAGATAGACTGGTGGGGACCCGGGGCGGCGGTGGGGGCAGTGGTCGAACAGGCTGCCCGGCTCCGCCATACCAAATACTTCCTGTCTCCCGGTACGGTCCTTACCCGACCGCTCGGACCGGCCAGGGAAGTAGCTGAAATTGAGTGGAAGGTAGCCGTTTAACTAAATTTACAGGCACCGGGTATAAATAAACTCTTTACGCAGTTCCCTTTCTATAACTGCGCAACCTGTTTTTGCGCCGCCTGTGGAACCGGCTTATCAGGCTAACTGGAGCATACACCCTAACCTGGCATCTAAAACCGGCTGTCCAGCTTGCCTATTTTTGTTCCCGTAATTAGTGGCTTGTTGCATTTGCGCCCCTTTGGGCGGGATATAAAAAGAAAACTCTCGGACGCAACTGACCAACCAGGTCGAGTTTTTAATTTAAGGCTTACCTTTATTCTTAAGTACTCCTGATATGCAGCCCTGCAATCTAAAAAGCCCGGTTTTATCCGTCATTTCAGCTGTGTTATAATGCCTCTTACCTTGTCTAAGCAAAATAATCTAAACTAAATAGATTACCTTGGTTTCTTTTATAAAAGAACCTTATAGTAAAAGGAGCAATAAATGAGCCAGCTTACTATTGATAATGTCGACCCGGTTTTGCAATTTACCGACGAACGTTTGCGCCAGGTTTCGCAGCACGTTTCCCAGGATATCTTTGACAGTGCGGAACTGAATGACTGGATTGAGCGCCTGGACCGCTCCCGCCAGGTCTACGGCGGTATCGGAATTGCCGCGCCCCAGATTGGCCTGTTCCAGCGGCTGGTCGTAATCTCTATCCCGGCCCACGAACGCGCCGGTTTTGGACAGGTCGAAGCCACCCCCCTGCACGCCCTGGTTAATCCCGAAGTCGTCTGGTTCAGTGATGACAGCTTCAAGGCCGGAGAAGGTTGCCTTTCGGTCCGGGGTTACGAGGGATATGTAGTGCGCCCCGCCCGGATTGGAGTTGTCGCTTACGATGCCACCGGCAAGCGCCTGGAATTTGAAGCCAGCAACCTTTACGCCCGGGCCCTTCAGCACGAAATTGACCACCTCAACGGTATCCTGTACCCGGACCTGGTGGCCGAACTCAGGGACTTACGCAAAGTCCAACCGGTCGAAGCGGCTGACCCCGTTCTGGCTCACAACGCCCGGTTGGCACGCGCCGCCGCCCTGACAATGTAGGGCGTCACCTTTACGAATTAAGTTTAAACTCGACCGGTAAGTATCAACCAGGTAATTGTTGAGGGCGCGGCAACAGGCAAACTTTTTAGCAAAAGACCCTCTCGCCGCGCCTTTCAAGGCGTAGGGCCGCCCGGCAGGTTAACTGCTTCCCCGGCTATGTAACGCATCCCGTCCAGACTTTACTGATTCGCCCGGCGGTTTGTAAACTTCAAAGTACCGGTGCCCTAATTTATTCCAGCCTGGCACTAAAGCCGCATACCCTTTGCAAGGGCCCTCATTACCGCCTAACCAGCCTGAAATGTTTCCTTTGATTTACCTCAACAATACGCATGGGGGTTTTTAAGAGAATACCTGAATTTACCGGCTTATACTGGCCTGAATTTTGCAGTTTTCTTTAGGATGACCCTGTAGTTTAATCTTTGTAGGTTGAAAATAAATCAGGTCTAATTTTTATTAGTTTAGCCAACTTGCACAAACTTACTGTTAAAGTTTAATCCTGGTGGATAGTACAATTATACGCGTGGTAAACACATCTATTACAAAAGAAATGGTATACTGAAATTAAGATTTACTAAAACAGTATGATATTTTTAATTTTTCCAATAATAAAGACCTCATCTTTTTTAGAAATTATGGGATGTCGGCATTACTAAGCAAATTGTGACATTCAGCGTGATGAGGTTTCGTAGAAGGAATAATAACTATGAGTGGAAACGGTTTGACTGGCGACCAGAAAAAGCCGCACCCGGCTAATTTTGGCCACGATATTATTGTAATAGGCGCTTCAGCAGGTGGGGTTGAAACCCTATCCAGGTTGGTCAGCGACTTACCAGGAGATTTACCAGCCGCCTTGTTTATTGTCCTGCATATTCCACCCGATAGCCCCAGCCTTTTACCAAGTATTCTTAACCGGCACAGCCAACTTAAAGCGCTGCATCCCGATGACAATACCCCGATTGAACGTGGTTATATCTATATCGCGCCACCCAACAACCATCTTATTATAGAAGGCAATAATGTCAGGATCATTCGGGGTCCCCGCGAAAACCGGCATCGCCCCGCTGTTGACCCGCTTTTCCGTTCGGCAGCCTATACTTATGGCTCGCGCGTTATAGGCATAATTTTAAGCGGCGCCCTGGATGACGGTACCGCCGGTTTACTTGCAATCAAGCGCCAGGGCGGCCTGGCCGTAGTCCAGGACCCTAAAGAAGCCTTTTATACCGGAATGCCCTCCAGTGCCATTCAAAATGTTAACGTTAACTATATCTGCCCGGTCGGTGAAATGGGCTTTTTACTTCAACGTTTAGTTTTAGAACCGGCTTTTATTTCTACTCCCCCGAAACCAAACGGGGTAATCAGAAAGGAAATCAAAGTGGCTGAGTTCGATATAAACACTATTGAGGACGATAACCGACCCGGCGACCCTTCCCAATTTTCTTGCCCTGAATGTGGCGGGGTATTATGGGAAATTCAAGACGGCGAACTGGCGCGCTATCGCTGCCGGGTCGGGCACGCCTTTTCGGTTGAAAGTATGCAGGCTGAGCAGGTAGCTGCGCTGGAAAATGCCCTCTGGGTCGCCTTAAAGACCATTGAGGAGAATATTTCATTGACTAAACGCATGATAAAGACCGCCAGAGAACGCCAGCAAAGTTGGCTGATTAAAAGATTTGAAGAGCGCATGGCAGACGCCGAGCAAAATGCCCGGGTCCTGCGGGATGTTATTGCTAAAAGCCGGGTTATCGATGAACCGGATGAATTAGGCGCACCGAAAAAGGCCCAGGCCAGTTAATCTTTTTTAGTTTTAATAAGACCCGGACCTTACAAAGTGTGGAAAGTATTGGATGAAAGAAAACAACAATCTTGAGCATGAAACAGGCGATCTGGTAGTTATAGGTTCTTCGGCCGGTGGTATCGAAGCTTTAACAAACCTTGTCAATTACCTGCCGGAAGATTTCCCTGCTCCAATCGTACTAGCACAACATCTTGACCCAAACCGGTCCAGTAGCCTGGAAACCCTTTTGCAGCGCCGGACCGTTTTGAAAGTGATCAGCGTTACGGATCAAGTCAAAATGGAGTCCGGTAATATTTATGTGGTGCCTTCGAACATCCATATTGCTATTACCGGTGATCAAATTGAGGTTCAAACTAAATCCCAACAAGGCCGGCCCATACCCTCCGTGGACTTGCTTTTTTCTACTGCTGCTAAACAGTTTGGCGAACGTTTAATAGCCGTAATCCTGACCGGGACCGGCTCGGACGGAGCCGCCGGGGCGGTAGAGGTTAAAAATGCCGGTGGCACCATTATAGTGCAAAATCCCCGGACCGCCTCCTATCCCTCAATGCCAATGGCAATCCCACCCTCAATTGTTGATTTTGAAGTTGATATAGAGCGGATAGGGCTGCTTATGTACGAGTTGCTGAAAGGAATCAACTTGGGTGAAGTCAAAGGCAGTGGTGAAGAATTATTGAAATCTATTCTGGAACTGGTCAGACAAAATTCCACTATGGATTTTCGACGCTACAAAACCACCACCATCATACGCCGGATTCGCCGCCGCATGACCGTCACGCACTGCCGGACCATGGGTGATTACCGCTTGCTGTTGGATAAGCACCCGGAAGAAATAGGCGAACTGGCAAAAGCCTTTTTGATCAATGTGACCCAGTTCTTCCGAGATATTGAGGCTTTTGAATACTTAAAAAAGGAAATTTTGCCTGTCCTGATCAAACAGGGAGCCCCGAAAAATAAAATCTTGCGGTTCTGGTCGGCCGGATGTGCCACCGGGGAAGAACCTTACTCGCTTGCAATGTATATGACGGACCTGCTGGGCGCGCAATTACCCGAGTGGAGTATCAAAATCTTTGCGACCGATGTAGATGAGGCCGCGATTGAATTTGCCCGACGGGGCCTTTTTACCGAGGCTCATTTACAGAATGTTCCTCCGGATTACCGGGAACGCTTTTTCGAGCAGGTGGACCAGGGTTATCGCATCTCTAAAACTTTACGGCAGATGGTTATTTTCGGACACCAGGATTTAAGCAAAAGCGCGCCCTTCCCTAGAATTGACCTGGTATTGTGCCGCAACGTCTTAATATATTTCACCCCCCAGCTCCAGGAATCTGTTTTCAATCAATTTAGTTTTTCAATAAACCCCAACGGGTATCTTTTCCTGGGTAAAGCCGAGACTGTCCGGCTCAATTTGAACCATTTTGAACAGATAAATAAACAGTGGAAGATTTACCGGAGAAGCGGTAAAAATGAAATTACAAACTATCTGGGCGGGTTTAACCTGACCCTAAGGTCCCAGACCAGTGAACTAGCCAGTCAAATGCGGGTTAATAAACCTGTACTCGTTTCAGGAACCGTAATTGACCAGGACCAAGAGGGAAATTTGCAATCCTTAGAGGTAAACCAGTTGCGCCGCTTTAACGAACTACTACTCCGGTTTTTGCCGGTAGGCATTGTTGTAATTGACCGTAATTACCAGGTCCTGACTATTAACGGAATGGCCCGGCGACTCCTGGGCCTGCGTGAAGCGGTAGGCAACCAGGATTTTCTCCACGCGGTGCGCGGTATCCCCTATGCGGAGATGCGCCAGGCGATTGATATGGTCTTCCGGGAACATAATACCGCTACTTTGCCCGAAGTAGAATTGGATAATTATTTGGGTGGGGCCAGCCGCTATCTTTCCCTTTCGATTGCCAGGATGCAAGTCGAAACAGGCAACCCGGAACTGGCCGCAATTAGTGTCTACGATATCACCGATCAGGTGTTGGTCCGGCGTCAGCTGGAAGTAGCCCACGACGAACAAAATCAGCTTATGAGTGAAATTAGCGCGGCCAACCGGCGGCTTAATGACATGAATAAAGAACTGCTAGATTCTAACGAGGAACTCCAGGTTGCTAATGAAGAGTTAGTCCTGACCCACGAAGAATTACAGGCAACTATCGAAGAATTCGAAACTACCAACGAGGAACTCCAGGCAACTAATGAAGAGCTTGAAACCAATAACGAGGAACTTCAGGCGACTAATGAAGAGTTACAGACGACTAACGAAGAATTGCGGGCCCGCTCAAGCGAGCTGCATGAAGTGGGCGGGATGCTGGACATCGAACGCTTCCGCCTGTTCGAGATTATCCAGTACGCCCCTTTCTTGATTACTGTGCTGCACGGACCCCAACTACAACTGGAAGCCTTTAATTACCGGCAAAAAAACCTGGTAAACATGGAACAGGAATTACACCAGAATTACCTGCTGAAAGAAGTTAGCGACCTTTTTGGCAGAGAAACGCATAAAGTTTTGGAAATAGCCAGGGAAGTTTTTCAGCAAGATAAAGCCCAGACGGTAACCAATATTATTCTAACTAATACCAACCCCGAAGATGGTTCTAGCGAGGAGAAATTGTATTGTTTCAATATCGTCCCTTCTCATAACATCAGCGGAAAAGTTGAAGGGGTAATTATTTACGCCATCGATGAAAAACTGAATAACCCGCCGGACTAGTCAAGTAGCTATGGGGTAGCAGCGAAACTAACGGTCAAGGACAACGGCTAAATAAAAAAACAGGTCCCTTCAAAAGAAAGGACCTGTTTTTATTTGTGTCAGGAAAGCTTAAGCTTACCAGCGTTCGCGTCCACCCGGGCGAGGAGGAGGGGGTCCGCCACGGTCGCCACCATTTCCACGCGGCGGGCCGCCACGGTCACGGTCACCACCGCCACGCGGCGGGCCGCCACGGTCACCACCGCCACGCGGGCCGCGGTCACCTTCGGTCTTAGGCGCAGGCATCTGGCCGGTCAGGATTGCCCGGCGGGACAGGCTGATTTTACCCTGCTTGTCCACGTCAGTTACCATCACGTTGATTTCGTCGCCCAGGTTGACCACATCTTCAACGTTCTGGACGTGGTAGTCGGCCAGTTCGCTGATGTGAACCAGCCCGTCTTTGCCCGGCATAATTTCGATAAAGGCGCCATAAGGCATAATGCGGACGACTTTACCCAGGTAGATCGAGCCAAGCTCGGCGTCTTTGGTCAGCGCTTCGATCCGGCGAATGGCGTTTTTGGCGCTCTCACCGTCCACGCTGGCAACAAACACGCTGCCGTCGTCTTCCACGTCAATTTTAGCGCCGGTTTCCTCAACAATCGAACGGATCATCTTACCGCCCGGTCCGATCAGCGCGCCAATCTTTTCAGGATTGATCTGGATGCGGATAATGCGAGGAGCGAAAGGCGAAAGGTCAGGCCGCGCCTGGCTGATCGCCGGGCTCATCTTTTCGAGGATGTGCAAGCGGCCTAACCGGGCCTGTTCGAAAGCCTTGCCCATAATCTCAAAAGTGATGCCTTTGGTCTTGATGTCCATCTGTAACCCGGTTACGCCTTCGGCGGTACCGGCTACTTTAAAGTCCATATCGCCCAGAGAGTCTTCGATACCCTGGATGTCGGTCAGAACCTTCCAGCCGCCTTCTTTGTCAGTTACCAGGCCCATCGCGACCCCGGCAACCGGGGCTTTAATCGGCACACCGGCATCCATCAGGGAAAGCGAGCTGCCGGAAACGGAACCCATCGAGCTGGAACCGTTGGACGAAAGCACTTCGCTTACAATGCGGATGGTGTAAGGGAAATCTTTTTCATCAGGGATAACCGGCGCGAGTGAGCGTTCGGCCAGCGCACCGTGACCGATGTCCCGGCGTGAAGGGCCGCGCAACCGCTTGACTTCACCGGTGCTGAAAGGCGGGAAGTTGTAATGGTGAATAAAGCGCTTGGATTCTTCCAGGCCGATACCATCAATAGTTTGTTCTTCGCCGCTGGTGCCCAGGGTCGTGATGCTCAAGACCTGGGTCTGGCCGCGAGTAAAGAGGCCGCTACCGTGGGTCCGGGGCAAAATGCCGACTTCAACGGTAATAGGCCGGATTTCGTCAACCGCCCGGCCATCGGGGCGAATGCCCTCTTTGGTGATAGCGGTCCGGACTTCTTCTTTAAGAAGAGCGTCGTAAACTTTTTCGCTGGCTTTGGTGCGGGTAACCAGTTCGTCGCCTTCCAGGCCCTGGGTGAAGTTAGCAGCGGTCGCCTTGCGCAGGTTTTCGGTAGCTTCTACCCGGGTGGTCTTGTCGGAATTGCGGACGGCTTCACGCAGGCGCTCGCCCAACCAATTCTTGACTTCTTCTTTGAAACTTTCGTCTACCGGCGGCGGGTTGAATTCAACCTGCTTAACTTCAATACCGGCCAGCAGTTCCTTCTGGAGCCGGATGGTCGCTTGAAGTTCGCTGTGGCCGAATTTAACCGCTTCGAGCATCAGTTCTTCGGACAGTTCCCAGGCTCCGGCTTCCACCATCATAACGGCGTCTTCGGTACCGGCAACGGTCAGTTCCAGTTTGCTATCGGCCAGCTCCTGGGCGCTCGGGTTGCTTACGAACTCGCCATCAATGTAGCCGACTTTGACCGCGCCGAGAGGGCCGCTAAAGGGCAGACCGGAAAGCATCAGGGCCGCGCTAGCGCCGATAATCGACAGGGTTTCAGGCTCGTTAGATTGGTCGGTTGAAAGTACGATGATCTGTACTAACACTTCATTATAGAAACCTTTGGGGAACAGCGGGCGAATGGGCCGGTCGGTCAGGCGGGCCGTTAAAATCGCGTTTTCACTTGGGCGAGCCTCTCGCTTGATGAAACCACCGGGGATTTTCCCGGCTGCATACATTTTCTCTTCGTACTCAATTGTCAGAGGAAAGAAATCCTGGCCTTCGCGGGCTTCTTCCGAAGCGACCACGGTTGCCAGCACCATCGTATCGCCGTAACGTACCAGTACAGCACCGGCAGCTTGCTCGGCTAACCGTCCGGTTTCCATGCTCAGGGTTCGACCGCCTACGGTCGTCTCAACCTTTTTTACTTGTCTCTCATTTGTCATAATTTGTTCCTTAACTCTGCTAAGCAATCTAAAGGCAGTAGATAATTACCAGGATTTAATGGGCAAGCCAACTCTAAGAAAAAGTCACCCGAATGGTTCTCGTTTGGGTCAGTCTGAGTATAAAAATCGCGAAAACTTATGGGGACTTTGCATCTATGCCGGGCTTAGCTTCTTGTAGTCTTCTGAATTTCAGGGGGTTAGGAACTGGAGACCAATTTTTAGCGGTCATATGGCCCTTTGCCATCTTCCCAGTACGAGCCGACCGCTAAAATTCAAGCTCCAACCCCTAACGCCCCTACCTCTTTTTCTTGTGCTGACTTTCCAGCAATGACCGAACTGAACTTTTCAATTCAAAGGGTATATTAAACTAATTGTTACCAAAAGTAAAGGTTGTCACCCATTTACCAGAGTAACGATATTACTTTTAGAGTTTACCTGAGTCTCTAAAGCGGTTCAAATTTAGCCGGTTCTAATAGTATTAAAAAAGTCCCGGAATTATGTCCCGGTGCGGTTTTGGCCGGTCCACGGCCCACCGTAGGGGTGTCGCCCGGGTGTTTTCAACTTCGGACCAGCGGGCAAGCCCTTTAGGGCCAACCCCGGCTTTTCCCGGGCGATTTGCAGCCGGGTTAGCCTCTTTCCGGTTGCCGCAGCCTTGACAGGAAGGGACCGGGACTTGTACATTGACATGGCAAGAACAAAGTTTAATAAGGAACGAAGTCTGTTGAATTTATGCTCAAAACCCACCAGGACCTAAAACCGGAGGATGAAGTTATGACGGCAAGTTTAAGCCAACCCCAGGTAGTCGAAGCGCACAATTATATAAACGGCCAGTGGGTGCCTGCCCTGAGCGGCGAAACATTTGAAAGCCGCAACCCGGCCACCGGCGAATTACTGGGTGTGGTCGCTAGAAGCGGTCCCGCCGATGCCGACGCTGCAGTACAGGCCGCCCGCCAGGCGTTCGATAAATGGCGCAAATACCCGGCACCGCGCCGGGGTGAAATCCTGTACAAAGTTGCCCAACTCCTGGCAGAACGTAAAGAGCAAATCGCCCGCCTGATGACCCAGGAAATGGGTAAAGTCCTGACCGAAGCCCGGGGCGATGTCCAGGAAGGCGTGGACATGACCTATTATATGGCCGGGGAAGGCCGCCGCCAGCACGGCTTTACCGCGCCCAGCGAAATGTACGATAAATTTCAGATGGCTGTCCGCGACCCGGTCGGGGTTGTCGCGGCAATCACTCCCTGGAACTTCCCGATGGCGATTCCGACCTGGAAGATAATGCCCGCCCTGATTTGCGGCAATACGGTTGTCTTTAAGCCCGCGCCCGATACGCCGCTGGTTGCGGTCGAACTGGTGAAAATCTTTGAGGAAGCCGGGCTCCCGGCCGGAGTGGTTAATATGGTCTTTGATACCGGCCGAGATGCCGGGGAAGCCCTGCTGCACCACCCTGGCATCGATATTTACAGTTTTACCGGCTCAACCGAAACCGGCAAACATGTTTTGACCGAGACCGCCGGGCGGTTAAAACGCGTTTCGCTGGAACTGGGTGGCAAAAACGCCATCATGGTAATGGATGATGCCGACCTGGACCTGGCGGTTGACGGCATTGTATGGAGCGCCTTTGGCACCACCGGCCAGCGCTGTACGGCGGCCAGCCGGGTTATCGCCCACCGGGGTATTGAAAAAGAATTGACCGCCAAACTGGTCAGCCGGGTTGAGAAACTGCGCCTGGGCAATGGCCTGCTGGAAACGACCGATGTCGGGCCGGTAATTAATAAGAAACAGCGCGACCGCATTCACGAATATACTAAAATCGGTCAGGCCGAAGGCGCTAACCTGCTGCTTGGCGGTGATATTCCGGGTGAAAATGGCCTGGACCAGGGTATGTTCTACCGGCCGACCCTCTTTAACCAGGTCCGGCCCGATATGCGGATTGCCCAGGAGGAAATTTTCGGTCCCACCACCGCCATTATCGGGGTAGACAGCCTGGAAGAAGCAATCAAGGTCAACAACAGTGTAAAGTACGGCCTGTCGGCCTCACTCTATACCCAGGATGTCAATAAAGCGTTTCTGGCGATGCGCGAGATAACTACCGGCATTCTGTACATCAATGCCGGGACCATCGGGGCCGAAGTACACCTGCCTTTTGGCGGCACACGCCAGACCGGCAACGGTCACCGGGAAGCGGCCGGGGCGGCGATAGATTTTTTCACCGAATGGAAATCAATCTACGTTGACTTCAGCGGAAAGCTCCAGCGGGCGCAGATAGATATGTAAGCTTTTTGGTATAATATCTACAAACCTAAATCTGGATTCAAACAAGAGGCAATAAACTTCATGAGTGAGGACCACTTTTCCGCAGTAAAAGGCACTTTAACCGAACAAATGCGCCAGGGGATTGTCCTGGCGCGTTCGGGCGACCGGGCCGGGGCCGAAGCCATTTTTAATGCAGTCCTCCGCCAGCGGCCCGACCACGAAGAAGCTTTAGTCTGGAAAGCCGCGATTGTACAGGACCCGGATGAAGCGGTTATTTGCCTGGAAAAAGCCCTGCAGGCCAACCCGGCTAACCGGCGGGCCCAGGTGGGCCTGGAATGGGCCTACAAACGCCAGAAAGAAAGCCGTTCCGCTGCCAGCCACCTTTCACCCTTCGAGAATCCGAAACTGGCGACCTTACACGACAATACCCCGGCCCACTTCAGCCCGGCCCGGCAGCGCTATGCCGAGCCTGAAGAACCCGAACATCTGCGCGCCGGGGCGGGAAAACCAACACCGGCCAGATTGGCCGAGAATAAACCGGCGGATAGTGAAACAAATAAGCAATATGCTCCGTATAAGAAGCGTAGGTTAGAAAACGCGGAGCAACCCTTGCCGCCTCTTAACCTGCCGCCAGAAGCCATGAAATGGACCCGCCCAGGACCTCGACAAACGCAGCCCGAAAAGCGCCAATCGTCGTCTAAGGTGGAGGTTGAAAATAGCCAGGTCTTTCGAGCCGCCAGCCCTAAAATTGCATTTTCGGTTTCACCTAAAGTAAAATGGGCCTGGTTAGGAAGGTTAAATTCTAACCCTGAGCGAGCTTTGTACCCTTTACGCTGGCCGCTGGGTCTTTTTGGAGTAGCCCTCGGTCTAGCGTTACTTACCTTTCCCCTCACCGGGGCCGCGCCCGTATTTGGAAGTATCGCCTTTATATTATCGGTAATTGGTGCATATCTTTTCAACCGGGCCAGATTGTAACCCTCCACTAATAAAAACCCTTAATGCTCACCAGCAGGGTTTAGCGAGAGAGAGAACCTTATGTTAATAGAGCTTCGAAGCCTTTTTGAGAAAATCAGCCAGGTCCAGCCTTTGTACGGTGGGCGCGGCGGCGGTAACGATGACGGGTCAGACAAAGACCCTGATTCTAACCCTGAAGGCAAAGACAGCAAAGATCCATTTGCGAACTTCGATTTCAACCGTTTCCGCTCCAGCCGTCAGAACAAGCCGGACGATACTGCCCCTAAAAGTCCGGAAAGTAATCCAAAAGAAGGTGCCGGTAAATCTTCACCGGACGACTCTTCTGAAAACGATCCCAAAACCACTCGTCCTCGCTCTACCCCACCCGGCGGCGGCCGTACAAACTTTGGCGGCTTCGATTTCCAGACCGGCCAGTTTACCGGCTTTGGCGGAGGAGGCACAACCGGGCAGATGCCGACCATGCGCATGCCAAGCTTCGGGCGGGGTTCGGTCCTGTTGATTGTCCTGGCCGTTTTAATTGCCGCCCTCTTTTTGCTGGGACCTAATTTACTAAACTTATGGACCGACTTTATGTGGTTCCAGGAAGTCCAGCAAACGAACGTCTTCTGGGTACGCCTGTGGCAGCCCTTGCTTGTTTTTGCTATTGCCTTTGTGGTGGCCTTTGCCGTAATAATGATTAACGTCAGTGTAGCGCGGCGATTTGGCCCCAGCGGTCCGGTAATTGACTCCCAGGACAACCCGATGGCGGCCTTACTGGGAGGCGGCTTGCGCTTTCTGAACCTGGCTTTTGTAGTCGGCGCTGTTTTTATCAGCCTGATTATGGCCGGGGCTGCCAGCAGCAACTGGCAGACTATCCTCTTTTACTTTAACGCCGCACCCTGGACCGAAAAAGAGAACATCTTCAATAACTCTATCGGCTTCTACATCTTCAATGTGCCCTTTTTCAGTTTCTTACAGGGCTGGATGGTCGGGTTGTTTGTCGTATCGCTGATAGCCGCCCTGTCGGTCTATTTCCTGCGCTTCAGCCTGAGCGGCCGGGTATTTACTTTTACTCCCGGCATAAAGACCCACACTTCGGTCCTGGGAGCTATTCTGCTGGCTTTATTTGCCCTGGGCTACCAGATCAGCAACTGGAATTTGGTCTATTCCTCACGCGGACGGGCCTACGGGACCAGTGCCACCGATTACGATGCCCAGTTCCCGGCTAATACCATCCTGACCTTTATCGTGGCGGCAGCCGCTCTTTTATTGCTGGGTAACATCTTTATCCGCGATACCCGGCGGGGAGTTTCCTTACTGGTCGCGGCCAGCGCTATCTGGCTGGTATCGCACGTTCTTGTTGGCAGCATCTATCCTTCGGTTTATCAGAATTTCAGTGTGAAGCCGAACGAAATTAACAAAGAACAAACCTATATCAGTAATACCATTACTATGACCCGTAAGGCGTTCGGCCTTGAGTTGAATAAAGATGTCAAAGAAGTACCCTTTAAAGGTACCGCGACCCTGTCCCAGGCCGATATTCAGAAAAACCCTTACATCGAAGCTAATGCCCGCCTGTGGGACTACGACAAGCTTAAGGGTATCTACGACCTGACCCAAACCTTGCGGCGCTACTATGACTTCTCTGACATTGATATTGACCGCTATAACCTGTCATTGAACGGCGGTCCGCCGACCAAGACCCAGGTTATGATTGGGGCCCGCGAACTTATGGTAAACGGGTTGCCCAATAAGACCTGGCAGAGCTTGCACCTTCAATATACTCACGGCTACGGTGTCCAGGCCAGCCCGGTAAACCAGGTGACCAGCGATGGACGGCCCATCAACCTGATTACCCAGAGCTTCCCGTTCAGCAGCACTTTGCTACCGATCACCCAGCCCCGGATCTATTTCGGGCAGGATGTTACGGCTAACGATTACAGCATTGTAGGGACTACCCTTGATGAAATCGACTATCCGTTCCAGGCTGAGGATGTAAAATTTAAGTATGACGGGAAGGGCGGCGTCCCGCTAAACAACTTCTTTGTCAAAGCGGCTTTTGCGGCGAAAATGGGTGACGTTAACGTTTTAATCAGTAATAACATCACCGACCAGAGCCGCCTGATCTTCCGGCGTAACATTACCGAGCGGGTTGCTGAAATCGCGCCGTTCTTGACGCTGGATAAAGACCCCTACCTGGTGGCCGCTGAAGATAAACTTTTCTTTATCCTGGACGCTTATACCGCCAGTAATAAGTTCCCGCACAGTAACCCGTTAAGCCGGTTGACCGGCAGTACGGTAAATGCTCCGATAAATTACATCCGCAACTCGGTTAAAATTGTCGTAGACGCTTACGATGGCACTACTACCTTTTACCTGGTAGATAAACCGTCCATTGACCCGATTGCCCAGACCTACGCCAATATCTACCCGAACCTGTTCAAGCCACTTAGCCAGATGTCAGCCGAATTGCGGGCCCATTTGCGCTACCCGGAAGACCTGTTCAATATCCAGAACCAGGTCTATAGCATTTACCACGTCACCGACCCGGTCAAGTTCTACAACTCTGAGGACTTGTGGCAGGTCCCGGCCGACCCACGGGCAGGCACCTCTGCTACCTCCACCAGCCAGTTTGAACCGTATTACCTGGTGACGCGCCTGCCGGGCGAGACGGAAAACGAATTTGTTTTGATTAACGTCTTCCAGCCGCAACAAAAGGTTAACCTGGTCTCCTGGATGGCCGCCCGGATGGACGGCGATAACTACGGCCAACTGGTTGTCTATAACTTTGACCCCTCGGTCAATATAGACGGTCCGGCCCAGTTCTATTCAAAAATCCAGGCGCTACCAGAATTTTCAAGCCAGCGATCCTTGCTTAACAGCGGGTCGTCCAGCTTGCCGCCCGGACCAATCATTATTATCCCGGTGGATAATGCCGTGCTGTACGTAATGCCTTACTACCTGCAAGGGTCCAACACCGCCCTGCCGCAACTTCAATTCGTGGCAGTCGGGGCCAATGATAAGGTCTACGTCAGCCGGCCCGGTAGTGATGATGACCGGACCAAGCTGCTGTCTACGGCGCTGACCGAGGTATTCACCAGGGGCCAGCAAGTAGCGGTTACACCGGGCCAAACCGGCGCAACCACTACGCCAGGGGCAGGCACAACGCCAGCCGCTGGTGCGAACCCGACCCTGCCGCCCAGCACACCGGCAGCGGCCCCGGTCGGCACACCTGGCACCGGCACCGGTGTGGCTGTACCGACCGCTGGCAGTGGCCCGACCATTGCGCCTAACCAGCAAGCCAACATTGCGGAACTTGTCCGGTCAGTCAGGGCCCACCAGGACCTGGCCGCCCAGGCTTTCGCAGCCGGGGACACCGCCCGTGGTAATGCTGAAATCCAGGCCGCCAACAACGACCTGGCCCGGCTTAACCAGTTGTTAGGCCGCTAACAACCAGGAACCAATAAAAAGGTCTCCGGGAGCTAAGATAGTCCTGGAGACCTTTTTACTATATTAAACAAATAGTAAAAGTAAATTGCCCTGACCAGTAATTTTTGTTAAGTTACAAAAACTGGTTTAGACCTGTTATGGGCCTTTTACTATAATTCAAGTAACTGGCACCACAGGTACGCTGTCTTAATCCAGAACAAGGCTAAACAGAGCCAATTTTTGAAAAGAATACGTACTTTGAAATTGACTAATAGGGCGCTATCAGGTAGACTAAATAACAATGAGGCCATTAACAGGCAGCTTTATTATTTTTAATATATAATGGGTTTATGTTGGGATTAAAGCACAGCTAGAGTAGGTACTCTTATTAAGTTGTGTAACTGGGAAAGTGTTTTATAGCAGCCATCTAATTCTACTCAGCACTTTCGGTTTCCCTGTTAGCAAAGGTACAGGTCTATATGGGAGTAGAATCACAAGAGAATCGCGGAATTCCCCGCAATCGTAAATGTGGCAATTGCCGGTATTATGAGGCCGCGCCGTTATGGCGTAAGGGCTGGTGTCGCAATCCTAAACTTTACCCACCCCACGCCAATCACCTGGTAGATGCCAATACGATTGATTGCGAAGGTGGTTTCCGCTCCCGAATTTACTGGGAACCGATTGTGAGCGGCCAGGTAACTCCACCGGCTACGCCTGAAGTCCGGCCGGTTGCACCTGCCCCGGCAAATATTACTCCTATCGCGCCCGTTGCCAGTTCAAAGGTTAATCCTGTTGTTCCGGTCACGCCGCCGAGTAATTTCACCGGCGCCCCGGCAGCCGCGCAGCCTATTAATCCTTCAACCGAAGCTTACCAGCAGCATTTGCGCCCGATGGAACAACCGACCCTGAATGTTTACAAACATCCCCTGGCCGACCGCAACTTTGCCCGTAATTCGGGCGGTGAAGGTCACAGGCCGCTGAATCCGAACCCGTCACCTATAATTTCCCGGGCTAGTTTCCCGGTGTCCGGTCAGGAGACTGCCCCAGCGCCATCGAATAACCGCCCGCCGCTTACACCGCCGTCCGGTGGTAGTGAAACGCAGGATAATAACTTCCCGTCCTATGCACCAAAAAGTAACCGGAGCTACTCGTCCCAGGAACCCGTCAATCGCACCTATACCTCACAGGAACCTGTCAGCCGTCCTTACTCGTCCCAGGAACCTTTCATTCGCAAAAACCCGGCCCAGGACCAAGTGGGCCGGGATAACCCGCCACCGCAGGCAACTCAACCTTTCTTAACTCCGCCGCCACAAGGCTATGGGTCCGGCCAGGCTTACGGGGATATCCCCGGCTACCCCGACGCCGAACCCTATAATCAACCTGGACCGGTTTATTCGGAACAGCCGCCGACCCGGCCGTACCAGACCCAATCGTCATACTCCCAACCGTCGCAATATACGCAGCCTCAAATTTCGAAGCAGCCTCAATACATGCCGGAGCAAGAGATGCCACCAATAAATGATAACGATGTGCCGCCGGGTAATTACCCGCCGCAATCAGATAATAATTATTCACAGCAGCCGAATAATTATTCGACCCAGCCCGGGAACTACTCGTCTCAGTATGGAGCCGAGAAGGAACCGATAAAAATCCAGGAGGCTTTGCCGGTCAATTCCAGACCTCGCCCGCTGGACCCGCGAAAACAACCCCAACAACCCACCCCGGTACGTTTCAGGCCGGTGGCGGACGATCACCCGGCGGCTAACCAGCCGGTCGCTAACAGGCAACCGGGCCGGGATTGGCGCACAGTCCTGCGGGAGAAAGTCCCCGCCGCCCAGAACTGGAACCTGGAGAAAATTACCTTAAACCGCCAGACCCTGCCTTTTGTGGTCGCCGGGATTTTAGGAATTATTCTCATCTTTGTTATCATTGGCAATCTTGGTGGCAAAAACAACGGCCAGAACAACCCTACCGTTCCGGCTGGTACCTCAAGCGCTTTGAGCAGTCCCAACGGCCAGGCCACTACGGCTGGCCAGACCACCGCTGCCGCCACCCTATCCGCCACCGTGACACCGGTCCCGGTCAAAACCGCTACCGTTAAAGGTACCGGCGCAACTTTGAACGTGCGCGAAACACCCAGCCTTAACGGCAAAGTCGTAACGACAGTCAAGGACGGCGAAAAAGTAACTATCAAGGAAGGACCACGAGAAGCCGATGGGCGAACCTGGTACCAGCTTGAATACGCCGGGAAAGTTGGCTGGGCAGTAAAAGATTACCTGGATATCCCGGTGTAACCCAACCTGAAGACATTAAAAAACCACTCGTTATGAGTGGTTTTTTAATGTCTTCGAATTGCTTAGACCTTCCTTGAGCTTTTCAAGTTTATTAATCTTGTAAGGTTAACCGCTTATACTTCCAGGCCCGGATACCAGTATAAAAATACGCCGGTTGCGTACCTGATTAACCCGGCCCTCAAATGGTAAAGCTTTATCTAAAGGTGTGACGGGGATTAGTCCCGTAACAAAAAGGCAACAGGTCTGCTTTTATCAGGGTAGCAGACCTGTTGCCTTTTAAACCTACTGGCTACGGTTTAGGTGTCACGCTGGGTGGCGCCGGGGGCTTTGCCGGTGTTTTGGTAGGTGTCGGGTTAGGGTTAGCCCGTTGTGTCGGTGTCGCCGGAGGCTGGAACTCCGGCGGCAGCGAAATCGGGGGCGGCCCGGCCGGTGTCCTGATCGGAGGCGGCTGCTGGCCCTGGTCCGGGGCCGGAGTCGCATTCGGGTCAACCGTTGGCGACGGCGCAGGAGACGGACTTGGGGCCGGAGTTGGTGTTGGCGGGACATACGTACCGCAAGGCGTGATTGGTGGCGGGCGGCGGCCCTGCTTTAAGGCCCAATCTTGCAACTCAGGCGGGTAGACATAGAAAAGTTTTGTTTCGACCAGGCTGGCAGGCCAACTGGCATCCGGAATACACTCGGTCCCGGTTTGCCCGACCACTGTAGTTCTGCCAGGCGTGCTATCCGGTGCTGTGCTGGTAACTACCCTGGAACCCATCCTGGCGACCTTAACCAGCCGGTGAATATCAGAAACTTTAGTCGGTACATCTTTCTTGGGGAATAATTCTTTGCGCTTCTGAGGGCAGGCGTCATTAGGTAAAAGACCGCTCTCAACACAAACCGTCACTTCTTCAACGTCACCAGGCCGGGTAAAGTCGCGCTGGAAATTACCATCCGGCTTGACAGCCAGGGCCAGTTTAGGATCCTTATAAACCGAAGTCATATAGTCGTTCCAGACTATACCGGCACCGACCGACCCGGCCACGCCATCCATCGGTTTATTGTTGTTATTGCCTACCCACACCCCCACGACCAGGTCCGGGGTATAGCCAACCGTCCAACTATCCACGAAGTCGTTGGAAGTACCGGTCTTGGCCGCCGCCGGGCGGTCCAGCACCAGCGGGTTATTCCGGTCGAACGCCAGCAACCGGGCATTATTATCAGAAAGAATATCGGTAATGATATACGAAACCTGGGGCGATAAAACGCTCTTACGCTTGGCTTCCGCCGGTTTGTACTCGTAGATCATTTTATCGTGGCGGGTAACTTTCAGGAACGAAACCGTATCAACTTTTTCGCCCAGGTTACCAAATACCGAGTAGGCGCCTACCAGGTCAAGCAAGCGGACCTCACCGCCGCCCAACGTCAGGGTCAGTCCGTAACGTTCCGGGCCATACTGGAAGGTAACGCCCATCTCCCTGGCCTGGTTGATGAAGTTTTCAATCCCATCAAATTGAAGAGCCTTAACTGCCGGAATGTTCAAAGAACTGCCCAGTGCGTTACGGAGTGTTACCGGGCCGCGCGTCTGGTTATCAAAGTTCTGGGGAAGGTAGGGTGTGGGGCCGCCACTGGGAAATTCGGTCCTGACATCGGCCAGGACCGTTGCGGCGGTCCAACCTTTGGTCATAGCAAAGGCATAAGTTAAAGGTTTCAAGGCCGAACCGGGCTGGCGGCGGGCCACCGCCACGTTAAACTGACCCTGGTTGTTGGTATCGTTATAGTCGGTACTGCCGACCATCGACAATATTTCACCGGTGCCAGGTTTGATAGCTACCAGGGCTGCGTTGGAAGCTTTGCGCTTCTTCAGCTCATCAACATTTTCTTTAACTACGGATTGGGCTTTATCCACCAGGTCAATATCAATGGTGGTGTAAATATCAAAGCCGCCCTTATTGAATTCTTCCAGGGTTAGACCGCCTGCAGCCAACTGGTCTACCTGGTTGGATTTTACCTCACCCTGGAGCTGTTGCAAAATGTAATTGACAAAGTGCGGCGCCCGGATAAATTCTTTTCGCTGGCGGCGGTCAACCAGTTGCGAAGCCAGGTCTACCCGGAAAGCGGTATCAGCCTCGGGCTGGGTAATTCGGCTGTATTTAACCATCAAGTCCAGCACAATTTTCTGGCGCTTGCGGGCCAGTTCGTAGTTCTGGGTCGGGTCGTAAGCGCTGGGAGCCTGGGGCAGACCGGCAAGCATTGAGGCTTCGGCCAGGTCCAGGTCTTTAGCTTCCTTACCAAAATAGCCCAGGGAAGCGGCCTGGATACCATAGGCCAGGTTGCCGTAGTAAATATTATTGAAATATTTTTCGAGAATCGCTTCTTTGGTAAGAGTATCGGTCAGCTTGATTGCCAGGATCGCTTCATCTATCTTACGGTTCGGGCTAAGCTGTGCGCGTTGTTCCGGCGGCAGGTAAAGTAGCCGGGCGACCTGCTGGGTGATGGTCGAAGCTCCCGAAGAACCCTGGCCGCTCAGGTTAATGTAAACCGCCCGGCCAATTGCGTAAGGGTCAACCCCCTGGTTATCAAAGAAACTGGGGTCTTCGGCGGCGGTAGTCGCGTCTACCAGCACGCGCGGTATTTTGTCGTAAGTTACGTATTCGCGCAAACCTTCTTCAGGCTGTTTCTCATACAGCAATACCCCTTTGCGGTCGTATATGCGGGTCGTTTCGAAAGTAAGCGAATAGTCTTTGTCGAGGCTTAAACTTTCGTAGCGGGAGGAATATACGGCAGTGGCAATGGTGAGAGGCGAGACGATACCAACTATAGACACGGCGATTACTATGGCGAAAGAAAAGAAAATCATACCCGCCAGCACCCAGATCCAGCCGGTCTTTTTAGGTTTGGGCTTGAGCAACTGGTAATCTATCAACCAGGACGGCGCTCTACGCCGCCAACCGCTCGGACCATAAGGGTTATAATGCCTGCCTGAACCAGGCGGGCGACGCATGGAACCGGGCGGGCGATTATTTGGAAAAGGATTTTGGGGGGTTCCACCACCAGGTGGCATGGACAATCTCCTGGGTCTTACAAATACTGTAAACACTTATCAGAGCCGAAAAAACTGGCTTAGATTTCATCAGTATAGCATATAAATCCAAAGCGGGTTATGAATGTAACTTAAAAATTATTTTTCGAAACTTAAGCAGGGCGCTTTACGTAAAGTTTTCAAGCAATGTTTACAATTGCCTGCCTTTTAAAAGGCTCTGGTCAGAGTAACCATTTGAGTCGAGTGACCAATAGGAATGCAACCCGTATGAGTGAGGCAAATTATGTTTGACAGCCGAGAACGTGGGATGGGCCGGTTTTTCACCGGTTTGGCCCGCAACAGAATTAACCGCGCAACCGCCGCCCGTGGGCTGGATGGTGAATTTATCCTGGGCATGGTCCTGGCTATTGTGGTTGTGGTATTGCTCTGGTGGACCCCTTTTCTCTTTCCTTTCCGGATTTTCACCACCGCCGCTCACGAGGTAAGTCATAGCCTTTCTTCCATCATAATGGGGGGTGGAGCCGGTGACATTAAATTGTTCTGGAACGGTGGTGGGGTCGCCCAGGTAGGCATTACCGGGACCCTCGGCGCTATCGTGGTATATTCGGCGGGCTACCTGGGGAGTGTGATTTTCGGCGGAATGCTGCTATTGGAATCTAAAAAAGCCACCACCCGCCGCCGGGTACTGTGGGCTATCACCGGCGGGTTGATCCTGGTAACCGCTTTCTTCATTCGCGATGTTAGCAGCCTGATAATGGTAGCCATCGTGGCCGGTCTGGCCGGTCTGGCGGCTTACCGCGCCCCCAATATTATAGTAACCTTTATAATCAACGTGCTGGCCCTACTCAGCTGTCTTTACTCGCTGATGGACCTGTTCTTTTTGATTATTTCCAACACCAACCCCTTCCACACGGGTTTCAATGATGCGGTCGGTCTGGCGACTTACACCGGCATTCCCGCCATAATCTGGGCAGTCGCCTGGGGTTTGGTCGGCGCGTTTATGATGTTTATGTTCCTGAAACGGGCTGTCCTTAAAGCGCAACCCTCTAATGGCCCGGCTACCGGCCCTTACTCCGGCCCTAAAGAGCCGAATACCTTCGACCGCTACGACGAATATCTCAGCAAAAAGTAATTGAGAAGGCCGTAAAAGCTGAAATTAAAAGCCCTGACCGGGAACCCGGCCGGGGCTTTTAATTTAGAGCCAATATAAAGCCGGACCTTCTAACGGAGAGGCTTTATTTGATGGGCTGGCCGCTAACAGGGCCGGGTTTTCCCTTATATAATGCACTAAACCCCGAAAAGCCCCCTTAACAATTAAGTCTTGCTTGACAGTCGGGGCCTTATAGCGCAAAATCTTACCGTGCAAAAAACTTCTATATTTTTTGACTATTGTATTCAGGGATGTGTCAGTGAGTTTTCTTTCCCGGCTTAAATTAAACGCAGCGGCGGAAACCGGCCCTTATTTATGAAAGGCTCAAATAGTTGCCCGGTCTAAAGTTTATTACGGCGCCCCTAAAGATTTTCAATACTGCCCAGCCCGTCACTCCGGCCCCGGCTACTGAAACCGGCCAGGCGTCCGCCGTATCCCGCACTCGCCGCTGGGCCGGAGTCTGGCCCCATGCCCTGGCGCTCTTGCTGTATACCCTGGTTACCCTTTATTACTTGCAGCCGCTAATGGCCCGTTTCTTCACTGAGGTCCCCTTTGGCGGGGATAGCTGGATTTTCTACTGGGACCTGTGGTGGGTCAAGAAATCACTGACCGAACTTTTTACCAACCCCTTTTACACTAATTATGTAAACTACCCCGGCGGGGCCAGCCTTCATTTTCACACGCTGGCTTTCCTGGACGGCGTTTTAGCCATCCCGCTGCAATGGCTGGGCTTTAGCCTGCAGGGAGCCTACAACTCGCTGGTCCTGTTCGGCTATATCTTTTCGGCCTACGGTATGTTTTTGCTGGCCGATTACATCGTAAAACATAAACCGGCCGCGTTTATCGCCGGGTTAATTTTCGGGTTCAGCCCTTTTCACTTCGCGCACCTGAACGGCCAGCTTAATTTTGTAACTATCCAGTGGATGCCCTTTTACCTGCTTTTCATGCTAAAAGCGGCTGACAGCGGTCCGGCCTTTTCCCGGAAAGAACGCTGGCAGAATATCCTGCTTGCGGCGGTTTTCCTGGCTATGAACGCCCTGACCGAATGGACCCTGGCCGCTTTCCTGGGGATGATGACCAGCCTGTACCTGCTTTACCGGCTGTACCGGGAGCGCCAAACCTGGCGCGAAACGCTGCGGGGACCAGTCTTGCGCCTGGTATTAGTATTGGTCATTTTTGGTGCGATGACTTCCCCGGTGCTGCTGCCCATGCTGGCCGAAGCCCGCAGCAATAAAAACATCAAGTACGATCCCCGCGAGACGATATTCTATTCCGCCGACCTTTTGAGTTTTATTACCCCTTACGAATTTCACCCGGTCCTGGGAAACTGGAGTAAAGGGCTGGCCCAGAAGTTTAGCAGCAACCCGGCGGAACGAACCACTTACCTGGGCTTTGCCGGGCTGGCTTTAGCTGCCGTTGCCGTGGTCGCGGCGCTGCGCCTTCGTAAAAAGCAAAGACCGCAGAATCCACCCGAGGATCCAGGCGGTATAGGTTTCTGGGTGTTAAGTGTGATTTCGTTTGGGATTTTAGCCCTGGGGCCAATCCTGGCAATCGGCGGGCGAACCCTATTTACGGTTTTTAATTTTAATATTCCCTTGCCCTATGCCTTTTTTTACTACTTGCCGTTCTTCTCAATTATGAGGACCCCGGCCCGCTTTGGCCTGGTAGTTGTCCTGGCCCTGGCTATCCTGGCCGCCTTTGGCTTCAAAAGCCTGGCCTCCCTGGCCGGTGAACGGCTGGCAAAAGCGCGCAAAGCACCCGCACCGGGCTGGCTGCTGCTGGGCCTGGCCGGGCTGGTCAGCCTGGTCATTCTATTTGAATTCGCCCCGCATGTCACCACGGCCTTCCCGAACGTCCCGCCGATATATAATGCGGCCATCCGGGACCCTAATCCCGGACATGCGGTCTTAGAACTGCCCTTACGCCCGGCATCGCATTTTTATATCGCCCAGGTGGCGTACAGTAAACCGATGGTTGGCGGTTACCTGGCCCGGCAAGCCGATAATCCCCTGGTAGACCAGAACCCGGCCCTCAAGACTTTAGCCCTGCGCCAACCGGCGACCACCGGCAGCGCCGACCAGCTAAAACAGGCCAATGTAACTTATGTGTTTGTTAACTGGTGGATGCTGGACGAACCGCAGCGCCTCCAGATGCAGGCTGCCTTAAACCAGGTCTTTGGCCGCCCACCGGATGAGCAGGAAATGGAACCGGACGGCAGCAAAATACGCATTAGCCTTTATATTCTTAAATAAAACAGGAAAACTATGAAACCCCTAAAAATAGACTTGCCCGGTGGCCTGGTCCTGCGCCGGGCCACGCCAGCCGACCGCGACAGCCTGCTTGCCATCAATACCCAGTTGCTCGGACTGGATACCAAAGTCGAAATGAATTACCTGCTGGATGGCGGCTATCCGGGAGTGCGGCTGGAAGATTTCCTGGTGGTAGTCGAACCGGGCGGCCGGGTGGTATCGGCGCTAAGCCTGATTGAGCAAGAGTTGCGAGTAGGGCGGACCCGCCTGCGCATTGGCAACCCGGAGTTTGTAACAACCCTACCGGAATACCAGGGCCAGGGCCTGATCCGGCAGCATTTCGCCATCCTCGAACAGTGGCAAAAAGAACGCGGCCTGGCCTTCAGCCTGATAATGGGCATCCCCTATTTCTACCGGCTTTTCGGTTACGAATACGCCCTGGAAGACTACCGGCCTGGCTTTCTCTATCCTGGCGTCCACCAGCCCCGCCTGGCCGGTTTACCCGACTTTGAGGTCCGGCTTATCCAGGAAAGTGACGCGCCCGCCCTGGCCCGGATGTACGCCGAAACTGCCGCCCAGGCGGATATTGCTCTGGCACTTCCCGATGAAGGCTGGGTCTGGTCGGCCCGGGTCAGGCGCCGGGAAGAAAACATGATTGAGGACTGGATTGCCCTGGATCAGGGCCAGCCGCTCGCGTCTGCCCGCCTCTACGGCAAAGGCAATAGCGTAACCGTCTCCAGGTTTGCCGGGAATTTGAAGGGGCAGCAAGCCATTATCAAACGGGCTCTCGCTTTACCTGGCCTGGAAAAACTGGGCATTAACACCGTCCGTGATAACCCACTCAGCCGGTGGATTGCTACCCTGGAACCGGGGCGGCGGGAGACTTACGGCAATTATGTGCGGATAATTGACCCGGCCCTGGCCTTCCGGCAGCTTGGGCCTGAATTTGAAAACCGCCTGGCCCTTTCGCCTATGGCCGGTCTCAGCCGGGAAGTTGAACTCAGCTTCTACCGCTTCAGCGTCCAACTGGTCTTTGAAGGCGGAAAATTGGTCAGCGCCGAGAACCGGCCCGGCAACCCGAACCCCAGGATCGGCCTGCCGCCCGATTTACTGCCAAAAATTCTCATGGGCTACCGTTCCCTGGAAGAACTGGCCCGGTTCTACCCTGACCTGAATGTGCCGGTAGTGGAAGACTGGGAATTGCTCCAGGTGCTTTTCCCGCCTTTAAGTTCCATGGTGAATTTCTTTATTTAAGATTTAAGCAGCTAATCAGGAAGTACGCAGGAGGTGAACGGTGGCACAGGATAACAGCCAGGAGATTTATGACCGGGTAAAGGGCAGCTTTGGACCAAACGCCCATGCTTACACCACCAGCCAGGGTCACGCCAACCAGACCGAACTGGAAAAATTGGTCCGGCGGGCCGCACCTCAGCTGTCCGACCGCCTGTTGGATATCGGGACCGGTGCCGGGCATACCGCGATTGCTTTCGCCCCGCATGTTAGCCAGGTAATCGCCTACGACCTGACGCCCCAGATGCTGGAAGAAGTCCTGGTTAACGCCAGCGCTAAAGGTATCACAAACCTGGAAACCCGGCAGGGCGCGGCCGAAGAATTACCCTACCCGGACGCTTCTTTTGAACTGGTAAGCTGCCGCCTGACCACCCATCACTTCGCCGATTTACCCCGGGCCCTGGCTGAAATGGCGCGCGTCCTCAAACCGGGCGGCCGCCTGGTTATTATGGATACGAGCGTGCCGGAAGACCCCGAGCTTGACGGCCAGATAAACCAGATCGAAGTGCTGCGCGACCCTTCCCACGTCCGGAATTACCCTGCCTCGGAGTGGCAGGCGATGTTGAGAAAGGTAGGCCTGACGGTAACTTTTGTGGAAGCCAGCTATTACGATGAAGGCGACCAGATGGACTTTGGAGCCTGGACCCGGCGGATTGGCACTTCTCCCGAAAATGTAGCCCGCCTGGAACAACTCTTTCAGGCAGCAGGTCCGGCCTTGCGCAAAGCGCTCCGGATAGACCTGAGTGAAGCAGGGAAGATTGGATTTGCCCTACCCCGGATTACCCTTATCGCCGGTAAGGCAGCCTGAGGTCGTGTCCCGGCAAAAGTCTGAAACCGGTTTAAACCAAAAAAGCAGCCGGGGCTGCTTTTAATTTTATTATAATTAATTCTATTCCCTGGCTAAAAAAGAATTGCCGTAATTTTGCTTGAAGGGGAGCGAAAGGTGAATAGTCTTTTTAAAACTCTCGTCGTCGCTCGGCACGGGCAAGAAAGCCTGGACCACTTCATCAATCCGGGTAATATCAAAAGGTTTTACCAGGAAAGCGTCCGGCTCGTAATCGGTATCCAGGCGCGACAGATGCGAAACGGCGCTCATCAGGACAAATGGGGTTGCGGCTAACCCGGCATGCGAACGGACGAATTGTAACAATTCGTGGCCGGTAACATGAGGCATCATAATGTCGCTTACAATCAAATCAAATCTTGTTTGCTTGATCGAGTCTAAACCTTGTAAACCATTAAATGCAGTATAGACCTGATGACCATAGCCTTCAATAATTTCGGCCACCAGGGTTGCAATTGATGGTTCGTCATCAATAACTAATACTTTTGCCATATTGCGTTCCCTAACACAGTGGATTCTGGTATGTAGGACACTCAGGCCAAGCGTTTTTAAACAATAAAAGCATAATTACCGGTTCGCTCCCCAGTCCGGTTTTAGTGTGAGACCCAAATATATTATCTGCTCGCCAGGTTTACTGGCGCTACCATCCTCTTTTACGCTGGTACTTTCTTAAGCCTTTATTGAGTGAGGTTGCAAACGCAACCTTTCCCGGCAATTTTGCATACCGGTGCTTGTTAACGGGTTTCAAATACCGTATAAACCTACTAACAACTATATAAGCAAACCTTGTGCCACTAAAAGTTTACAAAATAGGTATAGTAATAACTATTAATAATAGAAAATGAGTTAAATAGTTATCTGTGGATTAAAAGCAAAGGATTCAACGGTTTCCCAGGGTTTACCGGTATCGTGGACATATAAGGTAAATTGGGTGAGGATAAAACTGAAGTCAAGGCGGTAACCGCCGGTAGAAAGTTCGTGCTCAAGGACCGCCAGGTCTATGTCAGTCAGCTCATTTCCAATAGTTAAATGAGGGTGGTAGTTACTATTTTCGAAGTGGTCGGCCTGCTCATTACCATAAACCCGGCGCAAAGCCTCGGCTACCTTATGGTGCAGGTCACACAGCGGGCGTTCGTTTTCTACCTTTAGAAACACCACGTTCCGGCCGGGTGATTTAAAAATACCGTAGCCTTTAAGAGTTACCGGGATAGGAGATACGCTGCCGGAAACCTCTCGCATAGCCTCTTGAATAAGGGGAACTTTAGCCGGGTCGCCCAACAGGGTCGGGCGTTTGACAGTTATATGAGGTGGGACTTTAGCTTTGAAACCCGGGTCGTAGCGCCGCCTGACATCGTCCAGGGCTTCTGAAATTTCAGAAGGCGCATCTAAAATAATTGCATACTCGTGTTGTGGAGTAACTTCAGGGTTTAGGGTTTCCAAAATTCTGGTAAATTGTCCCCAGTGTGCGCTCAAATCTTGCTTCAACCTTTACTTACTAATAGTCGTTAAAATTCACACGAGCATTTATGTTTAGTAAATTATAGCACGCCAGCGCGCGCCTTGCATAGCCTACCAACACCGCTGCCCTACCGCCTTTACTATACGGTTTACACCAGACTTTTCCAGCTTAGCAGGATGGGCGGTTTCGCCAACTTTTAAGTTTATCTGTGGTATTATAACGGAAATACAACTGATTGGTTAAAAGGAGAAATGGTGGATGTATAGCTACAATGAAGAGGCTGGCGGCGAAATCCAACGCCGGGAAACCGCCGCTAAACGCACACGCATTGCCCGGTTAATACAAGAGAATAACCTGGATGGGTTAATTATAAACAGCCAGCGCAACTTCGCCTGGGCCAGTGGCGGCGCTAACAACTGGGTCAGTATCGCCGATGAAGGCGGGGTCGCCAGCCTGGTCTTTAAAGCGGATGGTTCTTCCTACGCGGTGCTGGATAACCTGGAAGGGCCGCGCCTTGAAAACGAGGAAAAACTTGGCGAGCTTGGCTTCGAAATGATTGAAGCGCCCTGGTGGGAAGCTAACAAGCGTTCCAGGCTGCTGGTTGACCTGGCGCGCGGCTCCGGCAAGCAAGCAAGAGTCGGTTCCGATACTGTAATGGCCGATACCCAGGATATAGGCTCGGAAATCAGCAAGGCCCGCTGGAGCCTCCTGCCGGAAGAACGCGAGCGCTACCGCAAGGTTTGCCAGGCCGCGGCCGATGCCCTGGAAAGTATCTGCCACGAAATTGTTCCCGGGATGACCGAGTGGGAAGTCGCCGGGTTCCTGTCACAGGCTTGCTACGCCCGGGGTCTGGTGCCGTTCGTAACCCTGGTAGCGGCCGACGAACGGCTGTTCAGCTATCGTCACCCCATACCTACCTTTAAAACCATTGACCGCTACGTCATGGTCGTCCTGTGCGCCAAGGGTGGCGGCCTGATTGCCAACTGTACCCGCCTGGTCCATTTCGGCCCGGTCACACCCGAAATTTTGGAAAAACAGCGCAACCTGCAAATAATTGATGCTACCTTTAACCTCAACTCCAAACCCGGCGCGGTCGCTGGAGATATCTTTGTCAAAGCCCAGCAAGCCTATGCCTACGCCGGTTTTCCGGATGAATGGAAGTTGCATCACCAGGGCGGCGCTACCGGTTATGCCGGTCGGGAGTACCGGGCAGGACCGGACACCAAAGATGTAGTTGTGGAGTGGCAGGCGTTTGCATGGAACCCCTCTATTACCGGTACCAAGTCGGAAGATACGGTACTGGTTTCCAGCGAACCGGGCCACGAAATTGAAACCCTGACCACTACCCCAGATAGCACCTGGCCTAAAGCCACCGTAACTATCGAAGGGTTGGGTTCAATGGAACGGCCGGAAATCCTGGAAAAATAGCGGCCAAACTTAGCCTTTCTGGAATATTGGGGAGTCTATAATCAATTCGGCTGTGGCCGGGTTGGTTGCAAGCGGCACGTTGTGGACATTACAAATCCGCAGGAGCATGCGCACGTCGGGGTCGTGGGGCATTGAAGTAAGCGGGTCAACAAAGAAGATTACCGCGTTGATATGGCCGGTCGCCACCAATGCTCCGATTTGGGCATCGCCGCCCAGCGGGCCGCTCAAAAAACATTCTACTTCCAGGCCGGATTGGTCCTGGACCAGCCTGCCGGTCGTCCCGGTCCCATACAGCTTAAACCGCTTTAGAATCTCTATATTCGATTTAGCCCAATTAACCATATTGGGCTTTTGATTGTCATGGGCAATTAAGGCCAGACCCTTCATTTTTATTTCCCCACTCCCTTTCTTTTCGCAATTTTCAAAAAAATAAGCCCTGCCAGCTACTTGTTTGCTTAGCGGCAGGGCTTGCTTTCAAACTTTAGTTTTCGGAGCCGCGCCCGGCCTCAGGGTACCGGCCGGACCGTTTTTTCAAGCAAGCCGCCCCTGGCTAATTAATCAGCCTGGCTTACCCGGCCACCGGCCAACCTGATTATAACGAACTCCTGTAAAAAGCAGCAACCCGAAGACCAGTCTTTTACAACCCTAAACTTCCAGTGGGGACCCGGTCGAAATAAAATTAATTACCCGCTGCCAGGCATCACTGGAAGCCCCGGCAAACTCGGTGGCCCGCCGGTCGAAGAAGCTGTGAGGCGCGCCGGGATAGATAATAATTTTCTCCTGTACCCCGGCTTCTTTAAGCTTTTCTTCAAGTTGGTGGACCTGCTCCACCGGTATACCCTGGTCGGCCCCCCCGAACAGGCCCAGCACCGGGTAGCGCACTTTAGAAGCAATTTCCAGGGCCGTACCCTTACCACCAAAGGCCCGGCTCAGGCCGGAATAGAAAGGAATAAGCCCGGCCGCGCCTAGTTCAGGACTGGTCCCGGTCATCAGCGTCAGACTGCCGCCCATACAAAACCCGACCACAAAAGTATTCTGAGATGGTCCAAAATTGTCGGCCTGGTATTCTTTGGCCGCCTTTACATCCAGCAGGAACGCTTCAATAGCAAGCTGCTGGACGTGCGGCATGTACTCAAAAGTGTCGTCGCGGGCCGTCAGCCCGGCTGTCCGGCCGAAATAATCTATGGCGATGGCTGAAATACCAATTTCGGCAAAGCGTAAAGCCAGTTCCTTATAAAATTGGTGCAGGCCGCGCACGTCAGGATAGATTATTACCCGGTTAGCCGAGACCTGGGCGGGTACCGCCACGTAAGCCGCAAACCGGTTGCCATCCGCAGCTGTCAGCACAATATCTTGCCCGTGAGCCTCCCCACTTTGTCCCGGTGGCATCGGCGGCCGGGCCTGGTCGTCATAACACATTCTAAATTGCCTCTTTCTAAAATAAAGTTGGACTGCTATCTATAAGTAAGTTATTGAACTTATACCATAATAGAAGCCCCCGGCTCCATTAGAGGGTGAAACTTAATATTTAATTTGGATAAATAGGAATCGTAGTTGGTATAGCGAAGTTTGAGAAAGAAATCTTTGGAGTAGCCGTCATGGACCGGGATGACCTGCTGCGGCTGTATCTTGCGAGCGAATTCATAGACCGCCAGTTCGGTCAACCAGGGAGCCATTACCGGCAGGATGAGCAGTTCAACCCCCGCGTAAGCCAGCAGCGAAGGCTGAAAAGAGTCTCCGGGGTTGAGAATACGGCCATTTACCAGATAAGCCGTATTCTGGGGAAGCTCCCCGGCCAGGATAGGTTCGTGCTGGGCTGGTATAGCCTGGATAGTAAACCCGCCAACCTCTTGTGGGCCTGTTTCCAGGCTTTGAACCGCAATACCTTCGGTCTGGAGCCTGGCGGCCACCTGGCTATTGGCGATAACCGTGGCCCTGCTCTGACCCACGATTTGCTTTAAGGCGTCTACGTCAACATGGTCGGGGTGTTCGTGGGAAATTGCAATCGCATTTACATCTCCAAAGAGTTCCGGTTTGACCCGCCCCTCAATAAAGGAGAATTTGCCGGGGTCGAATAATAGTTTGTGCCCGGCCTCTTCTAACAATAAGCACGAATGGATGTACTTTGTAATCCGCATACCCTTGCCTGACCTTTCGAGTAAAACTCTCAAAACCCCGGCAATTATAGCATTGCGGGTTGGAATGGGAAACAGAATTGGCGGTACCAAAAAGGCCAGGAACCATAATTTCCTGGCCTTTTTACTTAAAGATTCGGTAAAACTCAGGAAGCGTCAACCTTCCAGATGCGGATAATCTGGTCCTCACCCGCCCCGGCCAGCGTTTTACCGTCCGGGCTAAAGGCGACACTGGTAACGGTCCCGGTTGAGCCGGGGAAAGTGCCTAACAGGGTCCCGCTGGTGGGGTCCCAAAGGCGTACCGTCCGGTCCAAACCACCGCTGGCAAGCAACTGGCCTTGCGGGCTGAAAGCGACCGAATAGACCGCCTGATCATGGCCGGACAGGTTAACCAGTTCTTTTCCGGCGGTCAGGTCCCATACCTTTAAATTGTTGGCGGTATCCAGGCTGGCGCTTGCCAGTAGTTTGCCATCCGGGCTGAAGGTTACCAGGAAAATCCGGCTGGTATGGCCCTTGAGGACCGCCCGTTGGGTCGGGTTGGTTAAAGAAGTCAGGTCCCAGAACATAATTAGCTGGTCGTCCGCGCCAGTGCCCAGCGCCTTGCCGTCCGGGCTGAAAGCGACGGTCTGGACCGCGCCCTGGTGTCCATGACCGGCACCGACTTCCTTGCCGGTGTTTACATCCCATAAGCGGACACTGAAGTCGGATGACCCGGTCGCCAGGATTTGCCCGCCCGGACTAAAGGTTATCGCATTAATTTCCGCCGTGTGGCCGGTCATTTTACGGACCATCTTGCCGCTAGAAACGTTCCAGAGCAGGATACTCTTATCAACCCCGGCGCTGGCGAGGAACTGGCCGTCCGGGCTGAAAGCCAG
>JAQBPB010000114.1 GCA_028287745.1 Chloroflexota bacterium | reverse complement strand
CTAACATTAATTTTGAATTAATTAGAGACTCATGAAAAAAGATTATGGTAAACCTAATAAAATTAGGTTTTTTCCCATTCTAAACTTTCTTTTTAGTTTTGTTAAACCCTCATTTGCTAAATGAGGTTTTTGAATTTCAGACTTCTTTTAATAATCTGGCTTTAGGGATACCTTAAACCAACAATTAATAAAATATCACGTTATAGCATAAAAGGAGGCTTAATTTATGCTGACCACATCAGTATTTAAAGGAATATAGCAGAAAAGCAAGTATATACTATAAGGAGAATTTCTTGCATAATAATACAAATTTACTTAATATTCTTGCCGCTGAGGTTAGCGGGACTCCTGACTTACCCATTATCATAAATATTGCTATTGCTTTGGCGGCGGCTCTCGGCGGAGGCCTGGTCGCTCGCTGGATGAAGTTACCTCCAATTGTTGGCTTCCTGGTAGGCGGTGTAATAATCGGCCCTTTTACTCCCGGCTATGTAGGTGACCTGCATACCATTCACCAGTTGGCCGAACTGGGCGTAATCTTCCTCTTATTCGGGGTTGGCTTGCATTTTTCCCTGCATGACTTATGGGAAGTCCGCAGAATCGCTATCCCCGGTGCGCTGCTTCAAATGACGCTGACCACCGGGCTGGTACTGTTAGTTTCAGCCTTGTGGGGCTGGAGCCTGGCAGCGGGGATTGTCATAGGGCTGGCCGTGTCGATTGCCAGCACCGTGGTTTTGTTGCGCAACCTGATGGACGAGGGGCTGCTCAATACCCCGCACGGCCGGATAGCGGTCGGCTGGCTGATTATGGAAGACCTGGCAACGGTGTTAATCCTGGTATTATTGCCCGCTTTCTCCAGTACCGGCAGCGAACCAATCTGGCAAACAGCCGGGATTGCCTTGCTCAAGGCGGCTGCCTTCGCGGTTTTAATGCTGGTAGTCGGCAAACGGGTACTGCCCTGGGTATTGAGCCGGATGGCTCACCTGCGCTCACGCGAGCTTTTTATCGTGAGCGTCCTGGTGATGACCCTCGGTACGGCGCTGGTGGCGACTTATTTATTTGGGGTATCACTGGCGCTAGGAGCCTTCCTGGCCGGAGTGGTTGTCAGTGAGTCGCATTACAGCAACCAGGTCGAAGCCGAAATTCTACCCTTCCGGGAGACTTTCGCTGTTTTGTTCTTTGTATCGGTCGGGATGCTGGTCAATCCCTTGCAACTGGTCAATCAGTTTGGTCAGGTGCTGACCATTACAGCCCTGATAATCGTCGGTAAGGGCCTGCTGACCATTCTGATCGGTATCCTCCTGGCCGCCCAGGCCCGGACAAACCTGATAATCGCGATCAGTCTGAGCCAGATTGGTGAGTTTTCTTTCTTGCTGGGCCAATCCGGAGTCAGCCTGGGAATATTAACCCAGGACCAGTACTCACTACTCTTATCGGGGGCCTTGCTATCCATCACGCTCAACCCGTTCCTTTTCCGGTCCCTGCCCTGGCTGGAAAAAGGTTTCAAGAAAATCAAACCGTTCTGGTCGCTGCTCAACCGGGGCAAGCCGCTGGTACTGCCCGAGCCGGAAGTCATGCGCAATCACGCGGTTGTTATTGGCTATGGGCGGGTAGGCAACCACATAGTCGAAGTACTGACCCAGCTGCAAGTGCCTTTCCTGGTGGTGGAGTTGGATGCCGAACGCCTGACTGAGCTTACCAACCGGGGTATTCCGGTGCTGTTTGGAGATGCGGCCAGTTCGGATATCCTCAAACATGCCTACCTTAAAGAAGCCAGGGTTGTCGTAATTACCCTGCCAAATGAAACAGCCGCGTCCAGTGTCGTGGCGACTGTACGGGATAACGCGCCGGATGTACCGGTAGTAGTCCGGGGGGCCACGTTGCAAAGTGTTAATCACCTGATGGAGATGGGAGCCAACGCCGTTATTTACCCGGAACTGGAAGGCAGCCTGGAAATCATGGAGCAAACTTTACTCCACCTGGGCTACCCGGAAAATAATATCTTTACCTTCAAGGAAGCAATCCGCCAGGACCGCTACAACCTGGCGATTACAACCGAATCCGAAAAGCAGGCTTTAACCACCCTGTTAAAATCGGTTACGGTTAACAGGGTTTAAGTTATAAATAAAAAGCGCAGCGACCAGAAATGATCGCTGCGCTTTTTATTTTATCTGAAGCCTAGAAGCCTTTGCTGAACTTCGGGCCTTTAGGGCCTTTGAAGGTGCTGCGTTCGCCGTTTTCGAAGCGGCGAGGCGCTCCGGACTCGGAGTTGCTGCGACCTTTAGGGCCGGTGCGGTTAAAGCTGGTGCTCCGGTCGTAGCGGCGAGCGGGAGTCGCTTCGTTACCCTGGGCCGGTTCACCCTCAAAACGGGCCGGGGCATTAAAGCTAGTGCCCTGGTCGCGTTTTTCGAAGCGGCGAGGCGCTCCGAAACCACTGCTGCGGTCGCGGTCGCCTTCGAAACGTCGCGGTGCTCCAAAGTCGTTACCGCGTTCGCGGCTGTTCTCGAAGCGGCGCGGCGCGCCAAAGTCGTTGCTGCGTTCGCGGCTGTCTTCGAAGCGGCGCGGTGCCGCCAGGCTGCGGCGGAATTCGCCCGCCTTGGGCTGGATAAACGCGGGCTCGGCGCCGGGAGCGGCTTTCGGGCCGTCCCACGCCTGGCGGTTGTAATCGATACCGGCCTCTTTGAGGCTGCGTTCGATCTCGCGCCATTTCAGGCGGTCTTCACCGGTCAAGAAAGTGATAGCGGTACCGCTGGCACCGTTACGACCGGTCCGGCCAACCCGGTGAGTAAAGAGTTCAGGGCTTTCCGGCAAGTCAAAGTTGATGACGTGGCTGATGCCGCTGACATCCAGACCACGAGCGCCAACATTGGTGGCTACCAGGACACGGATTTTGCGATGACGGAAAGCCGCCATAACATCTTCGCGGGCGCGCTGGCTCAGGTTACCCTGCAAGCCGTCGGCCGAATAGCCTTCGTCCTGCAAGCGGGCAGCCAGTTTCTTAACACCGTGTTTGGTGCGGGCGAACACCAGCATCGGCTCGGCGTCATTGGTATCAAGCAAGTGACGTAAAGCAACGGTCTTGTCGGCCAGCTTCATGTCATAAATCTTGTGTTCGATCTGCAAAGCTTTACCGGCATCGGGTGAAACGATGATCGAAGCGTAACCGGGGCGCAGTTGCTTAACGGCAGTCTGCATTACCCAGTCCGGCAAAGTAGCCGAGAAAAGGGCGGTCTGGCGCTGAGCTACCGGCGGGGCGGCTTCTAAAATTGCTTCGATGTCCTGGACAAAGCCCCGGTCGAGCATTTCATCGGCTTCGTCCAGCACAACCATGCGCAAGCGGTCCAGGCGCAGGGTGCCGCGGTTCAAATGGTCGCGCAAGCGGCCCGGAGTACCGACTACTACCTGGAAACCGCCTTGCGACAGTCCCCGGATCTGGCCGCCCATGCTGGCACCACCGTAAATCGGGGTGACACGAATGGCCGGACCGGCCAATTGTTTGATTACGTTGGTTACTTGCAAGCACAGCTCGCGGGTAGGCACCATTACCAGGGCTTGCAGGTCGCGGGACTGGCGGGTGATACGGGCCAGCAGCGGGATCGCGAAAGCACCGGTCTTGCCGCTACCGGTCTGGGATTGGGCTACCAGGTCCTGGCCGGACATAAGCAAAGGAATTGCTTCACTTTGAATACCGGTCGGGTTGGCAAAACCTACTCGCTTCAGACCTTCGCTAAGGAAGGGTGGTAAATTAAAATCGTTAAAGGAAGCACCAGTTAATTCGGTGGGTTGTTCCAAAAGGATCGTCAAGTTCTTAAAACCTCTCTGAGTTTTTAGACAGGGATAAACAGGATTAACAGGCTAGTGAAATGATGGGCCAGGCGTATACCCGTAGGCAGCCTGGTTGGACAATGAAACAAATGATAAACAGCCTAAAATACTGCTTCATCTGATTCAGATGAAATCATCCTGCAAAATTCTGCCTATCCCTGATTCGAGACAGAATATGCGTATCCCTGTTAATTAAACTGAGCAATTAAAGCGACAAGGGGGAATGCTTTTGAAGGAGGAAAACTGGGGTGCGCTTGTAGCGCTTACCATTAAAACGTTCCCGCGAGACTGGCAACGCCCTCGGCGCAGCCTCAAAACCTCGACCCATATAAGTGTTCGTGAACATTATAACATACTTGTCAAGTTTTTGCACATTTCTACAGCCTGCCATTGAGCTTAACCGCCTTCATTCACCAACAAAGCACCACAGGTTGACACCCTTTTTCCAGGCTGTTAAATTTATAGGCAGTCTGAGTTCGCCGGTATGCCAGTATTAAAAATACCGGGCATTTCTGCTTTATTACCTACCGAGCTAACAATCTAAAAAGCAAATACTATAGGAGTACCAGTCTGATGGGCCGATTAGAAGGCAAGACTATTGTAGTTACCGGGGGCGGGCAGGGCCTGGGCCGGGCTTTTGCCGAACACATCGCCCGGGAAGGCGCTCGCGTCGCCATCGCCGAAATAGATGGGGCGCAGGGTGAAAAGACCGCCCAGGCCCTGCGGGAGACCGGGGCCGAAGTCTATGCCTATCAGACCGATATCAGCAGCACTTCCAGTCTTGAAAACCTGGCAGCCGCCCTGCGCGAACGCTGGGGTGGGATAGACGGCCTGGTCAATAATGCCGCGATTGCTTCCGGCATCGGTGGTAAACGCTTTGATGAAATTGATGAAGCCACTTTCGACCGGGTCCTTAAAGTAAACATTAAGGGCACCTGGCTGGCTATCCGGGCGCTGGTCCCCTTAATGCGCGAGCGCGGCAAAGGCAAAATTGTAAACCTGGCCTCGGATACGGCCCTGTGGGGCGCGCCCGTCCTGCTGCACTATGTCGCCAGCAAAGGCGCGATTATCGCCATGACCCGGTCGCTGGCCCGCGAACTGGGCGAATATAATATCGCCATTAACGCCATTGCCCCCGGTCTGACTCTGACCGAGGCCACCGCCACTGTGGCGCCGGGACGCCATAAACTCTATGTCGAGGGCCGGGCAATTCAGCGCCAACAATTACCGGAAGACGTGACCGGTTCGGTTGTTTTCCTGCTTTCGGATGATGCCGATTTCATTACCGGCCAGCTTCTGGCCGTCAATGGCGGCTTTGTTTTCAATTAATAACTAAATAACCCTGTTAGCTAGCTAACCCCCGGCGAATGTGTGTTTTAACTTATTAAGTCAGTGGAGGTACATCTATGCCAATATCAACCGAAAATGATACTTCTTTATCCTTAAAAGAGCGCATGGAAAAGTTGACCGTTAAATTTGCCTCCCGCGAGGAAGACTGGGGCGCGCTGGACTTCCAGACCAAAGTCTCTCCCAAATACAGGCGGGCCCAGATTCGCTACCTGGGCGGCGGCGGCACCGGCATGCACGACGACCCGAACGTGCTGCAAGCCCAGAATTTTACTTTGAGTACCATGCTGCTGCCCGCCGGTTGTGAAGGCCCACTGCACAAACACCATGATGTCGAGGAAGTTTTCTTTGTAATTCAGGGCCAGGTGACAATCTTCTGGGAAGAAGATGGCGTTGAAGAAGAAATGGTTTTAGGCCCGCGCGACATGATTTTCACCCCGGCCGGAATGTATCGCGGCCTGCGCAACGATACCGACGGAGACGCCTTGATGCTGGTCATGCTCGGGGCCGCCAAGCCGCAAATACCGACTTACCCCGAAGGCAGCGCGATGGACCTGGCCCGTAAAGCCGCCAGGGGTTACTAGATTAAGAAATTTGAAGCAAAAGGCCGGGCCTGAAGAAACCGGCCGGTGTTGCTTCGGAACGAGGAGAGGTGCCGAATGACAACTGCCACTGTGACCCACCGGCGCGAAGGAGTTGAAGAAGGGCTTAAAAACGGCCTGCGGAACCGCTGGTACGTGATGCTGCCCGCAGACAAACTGGGCAACGCCCCGGTAGCGGTCAAGGCCCTGGGTGAGGACCTGGTAATCTATCGTGACGAAAAGGGTAAAGCTCGCTGTTTTATTGATTTCTGCCCGCACCGGGGAGCGCCGCTTTCGCTGGGTGATGTGGTGGAAGGCCAACTGGTCTGTGGCTATCACGGTATCGCTTATAATGGCGAAGGTAACTGTGTGGCGGTCCCGGCGGAAGGCCCGGAGAGCAAGCTTATCAAGCGGCTCAAGCTCAAGGGCTACCCGACCACTGAAAGAGTCGGCCTTATCTGGGCCTATATCGGAGATGTGGATTTATTTCCGCCGCCGCCCCTGGACATCCCGGCCGAACTGGAAGACGAAAGCTGGACCGGCTTTATCTGCCACGCCCACTGGAAAACCAACTGGCTGGTCGCGCTCGATAACCTGGCCGACCCGATGCACGCGCCCTTCCTGCACGGCAAGTCTTACACCCTGCGCTTCGGCGCGAAACAGGACCGCATGGTCATTGTCGATATGCCAAACGGCTTCCGGGTGGAACGCGAAAAGCAAAAAGGGGTCAATTTCGATTGGTCGGAACTTGGTGATACCGGGGCCATGTGGTGCCGCCTGGATATTCCCTATCCCAAAAGCGCCGGGCCGGGCGGGCCGCTGCGCATTGTCGGCTTTATTACCCCCAACGATGAGACCCAGTCGGATGTTTACTTCCTGCGCTACCGCCAGGTACAGGGCTGGCAGCGCAAGTTATGGCGCACTCTCTACAAGACCCGGCTGGAAGCCCGCCACTGGCACGTGCTGGAGCAGGACCGGGTTATGATGGAAAAAGTTAGCCTGAAAGCCCGGCTGAACGAAAAAATGGCCCAGACCGATATAGGCGTTATCCGCCTGCGCAAGATGATAAACATGGAGTTTTTCAAGCAGCAGGAAGTTTACCGCCAGGCCAGCCAGAATACTAAAAACGCCGCGAATGAAACCGAACTCAAATCGCCGGAAGAAGCCGCCGCCGAACCGGCCCTGGTAGTTGACTAAGCTATGCCGCCGGTCAAAGTCAACGGGCAAAAAATTTTTTACCGGGAGAGCGGTTCCGGCCCTATAACTCTGGTGTGCCTGCACGGCATCAGTTCCAACTCGCGTTCCTGGCAACGCCAGTTGGATTTGCTGGCGGAGCAGTACCGGGTAATCGCCTGGGATACTCCCGGCTACGGTCAGAGTGATGACCCGCCGGAAGCCTTGCCCATGGCCTTTTACGCCGGGCAACTAGCCGGGTTTATGGATGCTTTGGACCTGCCCGAGGCGGTTATAGTCGGGCTTTCGATGGGTGGGGTACTGGCCCAGGAGTTTTACCGCCAACGCCCCACCCGCGTCCAGGCGCTGGTACTGGCCGATACCAATACCGGGGGCGGTGCCCGCCCACCCGCCGAGCGAAAAGCCCGGCTGGAAGGGCGTTTGAAAGCCCTGGCCGAATTGTCCCTGGAGGACATGGCCCGGCAGCGCGCCCCGGCCCTGCTTTCGCCCAACCCGGCCCCAGGCCTGGTGGCGGAAGTGGAAACCATGATGCGCGAGATTCACCCTGTAGGCTATCGCTACATGGCAATGGCGCTGGACGGAGCCGATACGCGCGAGATTCTACCGGAGATTAAGGTGCCGGGCCTGGTACTGTGGGGCGAACACGACCGGGTGACATCCCGAGAGGAAGCCGGAGTTTTGCGCGCGGCTATGCCCGGCGCGGCTTTTGAGGTCATAGCGGGAGCGGGACATCTCAGCAACCTGGAACAGCCCGCCGCCTTTAACCGGGCCTTAACCACTTTCCTGGCTAAAGCGCTGGCAGCACCAACCAGCCGCTAAGGATTACCCGGTTAGCTCCCAAAACGGCAAGCCTGCCTTCCCGGTTACGGGGTAAACGAAGAATTTATAAGAAGATAAAGCAAGCAGCCTTACTTAGCCCTACGTCACCCCATCCTTTAAGGGAAAGCGGGGTGGAAAAAGCAGTCAGGAGATAGGATGAGCCTTAAAATAACCCACCTGCGTCATATTGCCCTGAAAACGCCCGACCCGGCCACCCTGGCGGCTTTCTACCAGGATAAATGGGGTTTAAAGATTGTTGCGGAAGAAGCCAACCGCTTTTACCTGCGCGGTGTCGGGCCGGAAAGGTTCGTGCTGGTCCTGGAACCGGCCGGACGGCGCGGCATCAGCCGCCTGGCTTTCGGCCTGGAAAACCGGGTGGCGGTGGACGAAGCTGCCCGCGAACTGGCCGCCCAGGGCGTGACAATCTACCGCCAACCGGCCGAACTGGTAACTCCCGGCGGCGGTTACGGCTTTCAACTGATTGACCCGGAAGGCCGCTGCCTGGAACTTTCGACAGACGTGTCCCCGGCCGACCAGGCCGAAAGCTGGGATGCCCCGGTGCGGCCCAATAAAATCAGCCATGTCGTCCTCAATACGGCCGATTTCGAGGGCATCATTGAGTTTTTCACCACAAGGCTGGGTTTCCGGGTATCGGATTGGAGCGAGCAACAAATGGTCTTTTTGCGGGTCAACTCCGACCATCACTCCATCTCTTTCAACCGCGCCCCGCACTCGTCACTCAATCACGTGGCTTACGAATTGCCCGACATGAACGAAGTTATGCGCGGCATCGGCACCCTCAAGCGCCACGGGGTCAGCCCCATGTGGGGACCGGGACGGCACGGGCCGGGAAACAATGTCTTTTGCTATTTCCAGGATGCCGCCGGGTACGTTTGCGAATATACTGCCGAAGTCCAGAAAATTGACGAAGCCACCCACCAACCCGAAGTCTGGCAGCGCGTTCCGGAGAAAATGGACCGCTGGGGCATCAGCGGGCCGCCTTCGCCGGAAGCCCGCGCCGCGATGGGCGGCGAACCCGACCCCGGCCTGTTGGACCAGGTTAAGCGTTAAGCCCGAAAGACAGCCTTTGATACGCTGCTCCCTACAAAGGAGGCTATCAACTTACCCTGTCATCCTGAGTGCTCTGTAAACCAGGATTTGGCACTGTATTGGTCCACCAGGAAAGGTAACCATCTTGCCATGTCATTCCGAGCGTAGTCGAGGAATCCGGGTACCCGGTGCCTTTGGCGTATATCACCCAAACTGAATTGGGTTCGAGAGTGGGTGGGATTGGGGTAGGTTTTCGCCTTTACGGCAGCCCACCGGGCGCGGGTACCCCTGGGTGCTTTGAGTGCGGTTCAGGATGACAAACCTGTAAACTTGCCTTTCCTGGGAGACTGGTAATATGGCAAATCTTACTTGCCAGGTATTCAAGCTGATAGGCTTTGGTTTCGGGAGTAATTCTTGTACTTAATACCTGGCAAATTTGTTTCGGCAGAACCTGAGTAACCAGATTCTGGTAAGATTTTACTGCCCTGTCAGGCACAGGAAACCAATGTGGTAAGTTAGCAAGAAGTCACATTCTACGTTATCCGTTTTACGTTAAACGACATAAATGAAAGGTGCTGGTAATGGATTTAGGCTTAAAGGGTAAAGTAGCGATTGTAACAGGCGGCAGTAGCGGAATTGGCCTGGCAACCGCCGGGTTACTGCTGGCCGAAGGAGCCAGAGTTGCCATCTGTGCCAGGGGTGAGGAACGGCTCCAGGCGGCTTTGCTGAAGCTTCAAGCCGAATACGTGGACGCCGAAGTAATGGCGATGCCCTGCAATGTCCTGGATGAAAAAGAGGTCCAGCAACTGGCCCAGGCGGTAATCCAGCGCTGGGGCGGGGTGGATATCCTGGTCAATAACGCCGGTCGCGGCCGCCAGAGCACCTTTAAGGACACCACCGATGAAGCCTGGAAGGAAGAACTGAACCTGAAGTTCTTCAGCCTGATTTACCCCATCCGGGCGGTTTATTCTTCAATGAAAGAGCGCGCCGGCGGGCGGATTATCAATATTAACGCGATCCTGGGCCGCCAGCCCGAACCGCATATGGTGGCGACCAGCGCCGCTCGCAGTGGCGTTTTGAACCTGACCAAATCACTTTCAACCGAGTTCGCGCCTGATAATATCCTGGTGAACTGTATTAATGTCGGTACGATAAATAGCGGCCAGTGGGGCCTCCGATATCAAAAGTATTTACAGGCCGGTGGCACCCTGCCGGAAGAGGAATGGCTGCACCAGGAAGCAAGTAAACGCTACATCCCCCTGGGTAGAGTCGGCCTGCCGGAGGAAGTAGGCCACGCGATTGTCTTTTTAGCTTCCGCCGGGGCCAGTTATATTACCGGGGCGAGCCTGGATGTGGACGGTGGGACTGGCCGGTACGTCTGATAACAGCCGGATAGATACAAATAAAAAGCAGCAAATTCTTTATATCGCAGCATAGATACGGATTATAAGCAGCCTGGCTACGGAACATAACCAGGCGCAGGAACATGCGGAAGGATATTAACGGATATGACCTCACTGGCAACCGAGCAGATTACCGGGGGTGAATTAGTCATGCAAGCCCTGCGAGCGGCCGGGGTAGAAACTGTTTACGGCATAATCAGTATTCATAATATGCCAATTTATGACGCGATTGGCCGGGAGGGTTCTATCCGGGCGATTGTGAACCGGAGCGAACCGGGCGCGGTGAATATGGCCGACGGTTACGCCCGCGCCACCGGCAAGCTGGGTGTAGCAATTACCAGCACCGGGACCGGGGCTGGAAACGCCGCCGGGGCGCTTGTAGAAGCGCAGACCGCCGGGACGCCACTTTTGCATATAACCGGCCAGATTGACTCGGCTTTTCTGGACCAGGGACGCAGTTATATCCACGAAGCCAAAGACCAGCTAGGCATGCTGCGGGCCATCTCTAAAGAAGCTTTCCGGGTGCGCACCGCCGCCTCGCTGCCTTCGGTCATCCAGGCGGCCATCCGGACGGCCCTGACCGCCCCGATGGGGGTTGTCAGTGTGGAAATTCCGATCAACTTTCAGAAAGCCCTGATTACGCCGCCGCGCTTCCAGGTGCTGCCGCCGCTGGCCCAACCGCCCGACCCGGCGCAGGTAGCCTGGGCCGCCCAACTGCTGCGGTCGGCCAAACGCCCGCTAATCTGGGCCGGAAGCGGCCTGGTTGCCGCCGGGGCCGAGCAAGAACTGACCGCCCTGGCCGAAAAGCTGGGCGCGGCGGTCCTGACCAGCCAGGCCGGGCGCGGGGCTATCCCGGAGGACCACCCGCAGTGCATAGGGTTCTTTGGCAGCAACCCGGCCCTGCAGGACTTTTTACCGTCCTGCGACTTGCTGCTGGCGGTCGGGACCAAACTGCGCGCTCAGGAAACTAACCAGTGGCGGCTGCCGCTACCCGTCACCCAGGTCCAGGTAGATATAGACCCGCTGGCAATCGGGCGCGGCTACCCGGCTACCGCCGGGGTGGTGGGTGACGCCAAACTGGTCCTGCAAGCTTTACTGGAACAGGTCAAAGGCAAAACCAGATCCAATTCCGGCTTTTTGAACGAGATAAAAGAAGCCCGGCAGTCCGTCCGGGCGGCTTTGCGCCAGACGCTCGGACCCTACGAACGGATTGTAGATGACCTGCGAGCTACTATGGACCGTGATGGCATCCTGGTCCGGGATATTACAATTTCAAGCAGCACCTGGGGCAACAAGCTTTTTGAAATTTATGGCCCACGCCAGTCGATTCATGCCTCCGGCGGCGGCATCGGCCAGGGCTGGCAGACCGCCCTGGGAGTCAAGCTGGGACAGCCTGACAAGCAGGTCGTCGTGTTGTGCGGCGATGGCGGCTTCCTGGTCAATTGCGGCGAAATGGCAACCGCCGTCCAGGAGAAGATCCCGGTAGTAGCCCTGCTCTTTAACGATGGCGGCTACGGGGTAATTCGCAACATCCAGAACAAGCACTACGCCGGGCGCACTTTCGCGGTTGACCTGAAAGCCCCGGACTTTCAGAAACTGGCCGAAGCTTTTGGTCTTAACGGCTACCGGGTCAGTTCGGTCGAAGAATTCCGGCCCGCCCTGGAGTCCGCCTTTGCCAGCGGACAACCCTGCCTGATTGAAATAGATATGGCCGCGATTGGGCCGTTCGCCGTACCGTTCGCCGGACCGGCCACCGAAGCTTAACCCGCAAATTCGAACGAAAATTACCCGGATCGGCTGCCCTTTAACCAGGGAAAGTATAGGCTACCGGGTATTTTTCATTTATAACAACCCCTTTTTAGCAAAAACAGGCGGTATATTTACAATCGGGCGGTATATTTATTGTATTTATGGCTTTTTAATGCTTAAATTAAATAAAGCAGCTTAGAAAAAGGGAAATAAAGCTTTCAAAGTCGAACAGCGTTTAAAAAACCAGATTTTAAGTCGACCGCAGGGAGGGTACCTAAAAATGTTACGGGATGAGGTTCAAATTGGCCTAATTGGCCTGGGGACTATTGGTAAAAGCCTGGTGCGGGCTATCGTTGAGGGGCAGGCCGGACAGGCCAGCCTGGCGGCGGTCCTGGTGCGCCCGGCCAACATGGACCCGGCCCGTGCTTTCCTGGCCGATATGGGCCTGGACCCGGTGCTGAGCAGCGACCCGGAGGAATTCTTTGAAGCCGGGACTAACCTGATTGTCGAGGCCGCCGGACAAGAAGCGGTCAGCCTGTACGGCTCGGAAGCCCTTATGACCAAACGCGATTTGCTGGTCTGCGCGACCGGCGCATTTACCGATGACAGCCTGTATCAGGGGTTAGTTGACCTGGCAAGCCAGTACCGGCGGCGATTAATCATCCCGGCCGGGGCTATCGGAGGAATTGATGCACTGGCTAGCGCGGCCCTGAGCGGCCTGGACGAAGTCAGTATCACCACCCGCAAACCGCCCGCCGCCTGGGCAGGCACCGCCGCCGAGGAAATGGTCAACCTGGCCGAGATTACTACCGAGCCGGTCTGTATTTTCGAAGGCTCCGCCCGTGAAGCGGCCCGCCGCTTTCCCCAGAATGTCAATGTCGCGGCAACCCTGGCCTGCGCCGGGATTGGCCTGGATCGGACGGTTGCCCGGATTTTTGCCGACCCGACCATCACCCGGAACCTGCACGAAATTTATTTCAGCGGCAAGTCCGGCAGCTTTTCAATTGAAGTCTGCGGCAACCCCTCCACCGATAACCCCCGTACCTCGGCCCTGACCGCTTACAGCGTCATAAAGACAATCCGCAACCTGACTTCCCCGGTTATGATCGGGTAGGGCAAGCTGCGGAAGGGCCAGGGTTAAAATAAGTAAGCCCGCGCCGGAAACGGGCTTTGTAACCGTCTGCTCGAACTTGATTTGTTAGCCTTCAGCCAGCGCCAGCAGCGCCAGGCCCTGGCCCCATGTATTTACCTGGTCGTTGGGTATCGCGTTATAGTCGGCCAGGCGGTCCAGCAGCGGCGTAGAGCCGGAGACACCCAGAACGTCACCGGTGTCGCTAATATTAGCCAGGGTCGCCGCCAGGCCCTTTTGACCGGCCCCGGCAAATTCCGGCGGCAACGCCCCCAACCGGACGCCTTTTAGAAAAGCCGCGCTGATTGCGGCGGTGGCCGATGTTTCAGGATAAGATTCCGGCTGGTCTATGAGAGTGTTCCACTGGCCGGACGGGCGCTGATAGCGCTGCAACGCGGTCCAATGCGGCATGCTGGCCTGCCGCATTCTTTCTTGATAACCTGAAAAAGCGGGAGTGGCCGCCAGTTCCAGCAGTTCCGCCGCGCCCAGGGCGGCCCAGCCGTTACCCCGGCCCCACAACGCGCCGTTTAAATGGCGGCCTTCCGGCGCGCCTGTAGCCTGCCAGCCGTGATAAAGCAAGCCGGTCGCGGGGTCGGTCAGGTGTTTGTAATGCAGTTCAAGCTGGTCAACCATCTGGCCGAAAAGCGCCTGGTCGCCCAGCGACACGGCCACCCGCCCCAGTAACAGGACCAGCATAAACAGGTTGTCGGCCCAGACCTGGCTTTTGGATTGCGGGCTGCCGGTAGCGACGGTATGCGCAAAAACGCCGGAGGGTAGTTTTATAGCATGCTGGCGGTAATATTCGACCCGCTCCAGGCAGTAAGCCCGGTAGACGCTGCGCTCCATTGGGGCCAGGGAAATCGCCGGGTCATGCAGCCCTGACCACAGGACGTTTATCAGGATGGCGCTGTTGATGGCCGGGGTAGGCGGCCGGGTGTCCAGGTTGTAGGCAAACCAGGTTTTAAAGAAGTCAAAGTATTCTTTTTGTAGAGCGGCATCAACCTGGGGATATGTCCTGTGAAGGGCGTAAAGCGCGATGCCCGGACCCCAATCCCAGCTGTTCAGGTGCGCCCCCGGCGTCAGGCTCCCGGCGGGTTGGCCCGGTTGGTACATTGCCAGGGTGCGCCGGAAAACCGCCGCCAGTTTCGTTTCAGGTGTGGAGAGCATGTATTTCCTATATCTTCCGCCGGTGCCAAACCGGTGATATTAGACTTCCTTACAAAGTAGCATTTTGGACGATTTTTAGTGGTTACAGCCTGTGCAGGCTATATATTGCGTAACTCAATTATAGATGGTAATTAAGAATAAACCAATAATTATCTTTTTAAAAGATGCTTTTCCAGGCACAAATGTTATAATATAGCTGAAAAGGAAGATGATTATGCAAGACACCAAAAGCGACCCACTCGCTACCTGCTCACATATCTACAAAGACCCCGACAAAGCGCATTATTGCAGCTATATCCAGGTGCCCGGACTGCTCGAAACTTTCTACCGGGGAGCTAAAACCACCGACGAAATTTTGCTGTGTTCGGCTATCTACGCTTACACCCTGTGGTGGAACTTGCAGCAAAAAGAGCTGGCGGCCCTGGTGCACCTGGCTGAAGCCGGGCAGCCGCTGACCCCGGAACAGTGTTACGATGCCCTGAAACGGGCCAACCGCTGCGTTGAAATCGACCGGATTATGCTGCAGCAGGGCGTGATTGCCCGCTCCGAACTCTTGCGTCACAATGGCACCATCAACTTTCGTTTCGCTTTGGGCGATACCGCCCAACTGGAGCTTTTCAGCCAGACGGCCCACCAGACCCGCCTTTTAGACCAGGCGCTTGGCACTTTTAAACTACAGGAAGGCGCGGACGAAGCCGCCAGCCAGCACCTTTTAAGCTCGCTCAAAGACCTGGCCCTGACCCATTCCGACAGCTTTAATACTATTCAGCGCGATTTCCGGGACCTGCTCTGGGCCATGCACGAACACCCGGCTACCAGGGTGGTAGACTTTAGCGAAGTCGTGCCGGTTGAGCAGCTTTTATCCTACGGCAAGGCCACCCTGCAAAAATACCATCCCCAGGCGGTCCTTGAAGATGCCCGGACCAATGATGAACTGACCTTTATTACGGCTCACCAGACTTTTGAAGTCTGGTTCCCGGCCGTCATTCATTCCATCCAGGAGGCAACCCGCCTGCTGCAACTGCGCCCGGCCCACACCTGGGAAGCCGAGGCGCTGGTCCGGCGCATCGCCGATATTTTTAGCCTGTTCGGCCGCATGATCCATATTCCCCAGACTATGACCGCCGCCGATTATATTGAGTTCCGGGACCAGTTACAGGCCGGGAGCGGCGTGGAAAGCTTCCAGTTCCGGGCGATTGAAATCAGCGCCGGGCTGCGCGACACCCGCTACCAGAAAATCATGGAGCGAATGCAGCTTGTAACCGAAGACTTGCGCATGCTCTGGGATACGCCTTCGCTTAACGCGGCTTTTATGGAAACGCTGGCCGACCGGGGCATCTTTGCCGCCGGGGACGCCGCCCCGGACAAAGCCGCTAAAATTGCCGAATTGCTGCTGCCCTCAACTTTTGCCAATCCAAATGTTGACCTGACCGCCCTGGCCGAATCGCTGGTGCGCTTCGAGCAGAACGTGGAATTGTGGCGCACCGACCATATCGCGATGGTCACCCGCATGATCGGCCGCAAGACCGGCACCGGGGCGGCAACCTACGCCCACCTGGGCAACAGCAATACCCCTGAGCAGGAAAAAATGCACTTTGACAGCCTGCCCTACCTGCAAAATACACTTCGGTACCAGAAAATCTTTCCGGCCCTGTGGGACGCCCGCGATTATATGCACGACCACAGCCGGTAAAATAAATTTAGACAGGTCTTAATGTTTAGCGACTATCACACTCATACTCTTTACAGCAATCATGGTTCCGGCCATCCGCGCGAACTGGCGGCGGTCGCCGTCGAAAAGGGCTTGCTGGCCCTGGGCTTTAGCGAACATTTCCCGCTACCGGAAAATGTAACCGAGCCGACCGGCGGCAGCGCCAACATGCAATGGGACCAGATTGAGCTTTACACCCGGGAAGTGCGCGAGGCCCAGGAAGAATTTGATGGTAAAATCAAAATTCTGCTGGGTTACGAGGTAGATTACCTGCCGCTGTTCGATGAACAGATGCGGGCCAACCTGGCGAAATACCCGGCGGATTATTTTGTCGGCTCAATCCATATCGTGGACCGCTTCCGGTCCGACCACGAAAACTGGCTGATTGACTACAATAACGAAATGTTCGCGGAAGGCGTGAACGACCAGGGCGGCGGTGTAGCGGTCTATACCCGTTACTACGAACTCATCCGCGATTTTGCCCGGAAGTACGACCACCGGATTGTCGGCCACCTGGATATGATCAAGAAGTTTAACATCAACAAGCGCTATTTCGATACGGATAGCGAACATTATCTATCCCAGGTTGAAATGACCCTGGACGTGTTGAAAGAGACTGGTAAAATAGTCGAGATAAACACGGCCGGGGCGTATAAGGATATAGGCGAAGTTTATCCTTCGGACAAGATTCTACAGATGGTCCTGCACCGCCGCCTGCCGGTCTGCCTCAGTTCAGACGCCCATAAGCCGGACCAGGTCGGGCGAGATTTTTCGGCCACCTGGAAGCGCCTGGTCAGGATGGGCTTTGAGGAAATCACCGGGTTATAACAGATACATACTAGCAAAGTTGGATTTAAGGGTTGAATAACAATTTAGTAAGCCGGGCATGGGCGGCCATGCTTTTTTTAATACTTTTAACCGTTCTGGCCGGACCGGCAAACCCGGCATCAGCACAGGCCACCGCGCCTAAAGATTACACCAGGGTTACCGAGGATGGAAAATATTTGCTGGTGATGCTGGCGCCGGACGGAACCGGCCAGACTGACCCGGCGTTGCGCCGGAAATACAGCCAGCCGGGCCTGTACCCCAATGACGGTTCGACTACGCCGGTCTGGACGACCGAGTGGGCCACCTGGTACCAGGACCTGCCGGACAGCAAGCTCTACACCAACCCGGACGGTAAATATATGGCCCGGCTGGACGCGGCCCCGCGCCTGGCCCTGGCCTTCTACGTCATCGGTATCGAGGTGAAACGCTACGGCCTGAACGAGCTTGTGCCAAACCAGGCCGCGCAGCCCCGGCAGACTGGCGAGGTTGGCTGGGTGCAAAAAGCAAACCTCGATACGGTCCAGAACCGGCTTGTGGTTGATACCGCCGGTGACGAGCGCCTTGAGTTCAGCATGACCACCGGCCACCGCCTGCCCGGTATTGGCAAACCGGACTCAATTCCCATGGTAATGGCTATAGTATTAATGGTTGTATTTACCCTGCCTTTCGCCGTAATCGCCTATATCGGCATCAGGAGACAAATCAAGCGGCAGGCGGCTGGCTAAACAGGTTATTAAAAGCTTCGGCCAGGGTCGGGTGCGCGAAAATCGCCTCACGCAGGACGGTATAAGGCAACCGGCCCAGCATTGCCATCTGCAAGACCGCCATCATCTCGCCCCCTTCAATCCCCAGGATGGCCCCGCCCAGAATCTGCCCGCTACCGGCGTCAACTACCGCTTTCATCAAACCGCGCGACTCGTCCATTTCCAGGGCCCGCGCGACATAGCTCATGGGCATTTTATAGACCTCGATGTTCCGGCCCTGCTCCCGCGCCTCGTTTTCGCTCAAACCCACCCGGCCCAACTGCGGGTCGGTAAAGACGGTATAGGGCACGATGCGGTCTTTGGTGCTGACATGGCCGCCCTTTTGTAACAAAATGTCTCGGACAATCCGGAAATCGTCATAAGAAATATGGGTAAAAGCCGGGCCGCCTTTGATGTCGCCCAGGGCGTACACGCCCGCTACATTGGTTTCCAGCCGGTCGTTGACCCGGATAAATCCGTGCTGGTCGGCTTCGATACCGGCCGCCGGAAGGTTCAGGTCAGCGCTGTTAGGAATACGGCCCCCCGCCTGGAGCAGGTGACTGCCGGTTAACTCTTGCTCCCCGGCGGGACCGCGTACCGTCAGGCCAATCGGACCCTCGCCCACTGACCGGGCGCTGACAGCCGAGGTTTCCAGCAGGATTTCCAGGCCGTCTTCCTGCAAAATTTTGGTTATTTCAGCGGCTATATCGGCGTCTTCCCTGGGTAAAAGCTGCTTGCCGCGTTGGATGATTGTTACCCGGCTGCCCAATCGGCGGAACAACTGGCCGAACTCCAGGCCGATGTAGCCGCCGCCTAAGATCAGCAAATGGTCCGGCACCTGGTCAAGTTCCATAACAGTGGTCGAGTCGAGGGTGGGTAGATTTTCAAGGCCCGGCACCGAGGCCCGGGACGGGCTGGCCCCGGTATTGATAAAGATTTTGTCAGCGGTAACCTGGCGGGTGTCGCCTGAATTGGTCTTAATCTCGACCGCATGGGGGCCGGTAAAATGGGCCTTGCCGAAGATAAGGTCAACTTTGCCTGTTTCGATACGGCGCTGGCTGCCGTTCCGAAAGCTGTCTACGATGTCGCGCTTGCGCTGCCGTACTTTCGGCATATCAATCGAAATCGGCCCGGTCTGCACCCCGTAGTCAGCCGCCCGGCGGGCCAGGTAGGCCACTCGCCCGCTGGCAATCATGGTCTTGGTGGGGGTACATCCTACATTGATGCAGGTACCGCCAACATGTTCTTGCTCGACCAGGGCTACTTTCCAACCGGCGGCGGTCAGAGCGGTTGCCAGCGGGCCGCCAGCCTGTCCCGAACCAATAATTAAAGCGTCATAGTTTTCCGGCATAACTTCTCCTTAACTTTTACACTTCAGCCATTTCGATTTTTCTATTCTAGCACCTGTTGTTCTCTTTAACAGCTTTATGCTATCAAAATTAAAGAAGTGTCCGGTTTAAGGTTTATTCTCATACATAGGTAAATTCTGTTTTATTAAATAAATCTCCCTTTTCCCAGCATTACAAGGCAATCACTTCATACAATCTTTGGTTTGGAACAGGGAAAAAGGAGGTTTTTCGCGGTTTTTAAATTAAATTATGTCTCGCCACTACCAAATTATTTTATTTTTTGTTAACTTTGTTAAAACTATTTACACACTGCAAATTTTGTTATACAATCTAATAAAGAATTTAATTATTCCCGTAAAGTTGTAGTAACCTATATTTGGTTGTTATTTAACAAGACTTTACTTGAATTTTATTACCCGCCCTCTGTTTTCCGGCCGGATTGAGAAAGATATATGAAACCCCTGGCTGTTTCAGCCCAGGGGTTAAGTATGATTTGCAACCCAGGGCACGCCGCACCCCGCATAAAAACGGAACTCGCGAAAAAACAGGGTAAGAGGCTAATAAAATTCAGCGGTTAGTAGAGCAGCCATGCAAGCGGGTATGGTT
>JAQBPB010000028.1 GCA_028287745.1 Chloroflexota bacterium | reverse complement strand
CAGTGGGAATTCTAATTACTCACCCCGCAGCTTGCTGTAAAGCACCAGGTCGTGGTAGGCCCCGTTGCGCCACTGGGCCTGGCGGATGACCCCTTCGCGGGTGAACCCGGCCTTTTCGAGGGCTCTTTGTTCGGGCAGGTTTTCAATATCGGTGCTGGCCTGGACCCGCACGATATTGTAGTTGGCGAATAAATAAGCGGCCAGCAGTGCTTGAGCTTCCACCCCGTAGCCCTTACCGCGCTGCCCCGGCTTGAGAGTGAGGCCGATTTCGTAGACCTGGCTGGCTTCGTTAGGACCATAGGGCATCTGGTGGTAACTCATATCGCCCAGTATTTCACCATCCGGCGTGGCGATCACCAGCATACCCTGGCGGGAGCTTAGAAAGCCCTCTACCGGATAACTCTTTTGATAATAAACGTTGGTCCTCAGCCCAAAGTCATTAAACTGGGAATTGTATTCATGGTCGTTGGCTAGATCTTGAAATACGCTTAAATCATCCTGGGTAAAAGGCCGCAAGTTTATTTTCTGGCCGCGAATCATACGCTTAGCACCTTTCGCCTGGCTAAAAATCTATCCCATTATTATAAATTAGCCGATTTAAAACCCCGGCTAGGCTTCTACCATTACCTGGCAGGTTATTTCCATGCCCGGGTTGTCCTCATGCGGGTCCCAGCCAAAGCGCGAGCGCGGGTCGTTGATATTATCAAAGAAATTTCCGCTGATCGTAGCTTTTACCTGACCCTGCAATTGGCCGTCCCGGATAACCAGGCAGCGCGGGGCTGAAAGCGAAAAGCGGCCGCTGGTACTATCCTGGGTGTGCATTCCCAGGACCGTATAGATTAAGAGGCCGTTTTCAACTTTTTGGACCATCTCTTGCAGGCTCTGGCGGTGGTCCGCGTCGTCAATTTCAATGTACAGGCCGCCACCGACGGTGGGCGGAAACCCGGTAATCCCGGCGTATTTCAGGTCAAGGGCGGGCGCGATAAGTTTCCCTCGCTCAATCAGGGGCGCCCGGCCCCCGGCAATTCCTTCACCGGTTACCCGGCTGGCGCTGCTTTCAAAGGGGCGGGTGCCATCGACTACCAGCGAAATATCCTCGCGGATGACCTGTTTTTGCGCTTTAAAGTCGTCCAGGCTGTAGGCCGACTGGCGGTTGGCGACCCCGCTGCCGGAAAGGTTGCCGCCAATATACTGGCCGATAAAGGAACCGGCCAGCCCGGTATCCAGTATCACCCGGCTGCCGCCGGGGTCGGCCTTGAAGGTTCCTTCTTTTTTGAGCTGGGCCGTAACTTCGCGGACATCCTTCAGAATCCGGTCTAATTCTTCTTCCGGGGCCAGGCGGCGTTTGCTGTAACCGTTGCCATAAAGGCTGTCGGCATAGAACGAATAGTTGAACATGGTACTTGGATAGCTTACGTCCAGGCCGCGAGAGTTGCGTAAAAAGCGCTGGCTGCTGCTGGCGCTGGACCCGGCGTCCAGGAATTCCACTTCGCCGCTGCCGCGCAGTTCCTTTTCACCGGCTTGCAAGATTTTGAATAACAGGTCCGTTTCGCCCTGGACCAGGCTTTCGATCTGCCCGTCATACATTTCCACTTCCGGGTAGCTCGGGTCAGGCTGGCGGATATCGGGGGCGCGGTCGTCCGTGTAGGCGCTCTCCCGCCATTCTCGCAGCCGCATTTCAAACTCGGGGATGGTCAGGCGGTCCACTGAAGCGTTGGACCTTTTTTCATCATCCCAGATCAGGTAGAGGCCGCCGCCCAGGCTGTCACGGGCGGTCGGCGGGCCGTAGACGCTGCCCAGTTTGTTATCGACAATGGATAGGGAAACCGAACGGCCCTCTGAGACATCAAAGCGCCAGCCCTTTAACCGGGGCAGTCCCGCCCATTCGCCGCGCATCGCTCGTTCCAGCAGCGCGGCCAGTTGCTCGGCGTAGACCGGTTGTTTGTCAGTTTGGGACATTTTAGCTCGCTCCTCCGATCGTCACGTTATCGTTGCGGTCCACCACCACGAAGCTGTGCGCTCCGCCGCTGCTGGGCACGCTCTGGCCGCCTTTGCCGCAGTGGCCCATAGCGTCCAGGTGCAGCGGGCCTAACCCGCCCAGTATCGAGTGCAGGGCCGCCAGGACTTTACCGCTAAAGATGGCCGGTTGATAGAGCGGGAGGTCGGGCTGGTTCAGGTCGTAAATCGCGGCGCAATTAAAGACAAAGTCACCGTCTTTAGGGTTGACCTGGCCGCCTTTGTACCCGGCCAGGTAAAGGGCCGGTTCGCCTTCTTTAAGCAGGCCGTTAGCCAGCAGGGTTTCGCGCAGTTCTTCCGGTGTGACCAGCTCGAAGCGGGTTTCGAATTTCACCGGGTCCTGGACCGTAATCCGAATATTGCTCATGCGCGGTAAAGGCAGGTTGCGGTAACTTTCGATGCGTTCGGCCCCACTGATCGGCACCCCGGCCTTACCCGCTGAAAAGAGGTCGCCCAGCCCGGCCTGCAAGATGCCGTCTTTTAAGATTTCGACGGTGAGGCGGGGCATGCCGTTGGCGCTGACCGGCTGGTAGGCGTAATCGCCCAGCACCGGCCCATCGGTGATTGTCACAATCGAGGCAGCCATTTTCTCGCCAACCCGCATTATGCCGTTGTTGCCCAGGATGGATGTTTCCATACCATCGGTTTCGCTGGCGTGTCCAAAGGCTTCGTGCGCCAGCCCTTTCGCCAGGGCGTAGTCAATGACCAGCTTGTAACTGCCGCCTTTAATCTGGGGGGCGTTTACCAGGCGCTGGGCCAGGTTGGCCGCTTTCCGCGTCCGCAGGTCCAGCCGTTCCTGGAACATCGCATCCAGCAAGACCGAGGTATCGGGCCCGCTTACGCTGGCGTTGGCCGTAGCCGCTTTGCCGCCGTTAGCCGCCGCTGCGGTCATGGACATCCCGACCGAGGCATGCGGGGTATCAAACATAATATCGGTCCCGTCACTGCGAACAATTCGCCAGTGCGGGTCGGAAATGCCGTGGCCCGAACGGACCGAGAGGCCGTCGCCATAAGTTCGTGCCCGTTCGTTTACTTCCAGCAAGGCTTTTACCTGCTCATCATAGGGCGTTTCGTCCAGGGTCTTGAAGTCGGTGGCGATTACCTGCTGGCCGTTGGATTCTATTTCAAAGACCGCCCGGTTGGTTTCGGTGCCAAAGGCCGAGGCGCTCCGGGCCAGCCGGGCGGCGGTTTCCACCAGACCCCGGGTGCTGGCGGGCGTCACCTGGTCACTTGAAACAAAGCCGGTATGGCCGTCCGGTGTAAAGACCTGGACCCCGATGCCGAGGGCGCTGCCGGTATCAATCCGTTCCAACCGGCCGTTATTGACGCTGATGCTGCGGCCCCGGCTGTCCTGGACCCGCCCAATGGCGTAGACGCCCAGTTCCTTCGCTTTATCCAGCAAGGCTTCCAGCGCATCGTTATAATTTTCGACCCGTAGCTTTTTGGGCATGTTCGTTTCTTTCTTGCTTTACTCTACTAACCCGTTTGCCAACTCTTGTTTGGTCGGCTTATTATATACGAGGGCACAACCTTAAAGCCAGGCTAAACCGAATTTGAAGATTCCCGGCAAAATAAAAGGGCCGGTTCTGAGGCTAAAATAGCCAATCCCGGCTTTTAGAGTGGATAATTGTAAGCCAAAATCCGGCCACTTGGGCAGCTCCTAAAAGAAAAATAATACAACGATAAAGCAAGTCAGGTAAATAGATACTTGAGGATAGATAAAGGACAGACCAATTTACAGGAATTACAAAATATTGTAAGCGAGTTTGTAAAATAGTCAATAATTACTTTTAAGTCAGGCCGGTTAGAGAAGAATGTTATAATAAGGCCGGTAAAATTTAACCCGGGTTCTAGGAAAAGAGATAAGGATAGCGAATTGACCGAACATGGTGTACCCGGCAGCCGGGCGATCCTGCGCGAACTGGGCTTGCGGCCGAGTAAGGGGTTGGGCCAGAATTTTTTGGTGGACGAAACCGTGCCGCCCAAAATCCTGGCGGCGGCCGGGATTGGCCCAGACGACGCCGTAATTGAAATCGGGCCAGGTGTTGGGGTCCTGACTTTGCGCATGGCCCCTATCGTGCGCAAATTGACGGCGGTAGAGTTGGACCGCCGCCTTTATCCCTTTTTGCACCAGGCGCTAGCGCCTTATCCGGGCGCAAGGCTGGTCGAAGGCGACGCCCTGGAATTTAAGCCCGCCGAGCTTGAGCCGGAACCCTACAAGCTGGTGGCGAATATCCCCTACTATATTACCTCGGCCATCCTGCGCCACTTCATGGAGTCGGACCACCGGCCCCTGAAAACCGTCCTGATGGTCCAGAAAGAAGTCGCCCAGCGGATTGTAGCCGGGCCGCCCGACATGAGCCTACTGGCGGTCAGCGTCCAGTTTTACGGGAAGCCCAAAATATGGAGCTATGTCCCGGCCGGTGCTTTCTTTCCGCCGCCCAAAGTTGATTCGGCAATTCTGTTGATTGAAACTTATTTACCGGAGGAAAGACCCTGTCCGGGGGTGGACGAGCCGCGTTTTTTTGGAATTGTCCGGGCCGGGTTCAGCCAGAAGCGCAAGCAAATCGCTAATTCGCTGGCCTCCGGTCTGGCCGGTCAGGTTGATAAGACCCAGGTCCAGGCGGCCCTGGCTGACGCCGGTATCGAAAGCACGCGCCGGGCCGAATCCCTTACGTTACAGGAATGGGCCCGGCTGTATGCTTCGCTCGGAGCGGTCTAGCCTTTTACTGGCAGACCGCGCACTCTTCAATGCTCACGTCCCTTTTTATGGGCATCGGGATGGTGATGGTGCCGCGCTCGATCATTTCGGCCTGGATGGGGGCGGTGGACCGCACGTAGTAGAGCGATTTCACGCCTTTCTGCCAGGCCAGTTTATGCACTTCCTGCAAATAGCGCCCGCTGATGGGGTTCTGGAAGAACAGGTTTAGCGACTGGGACTGGCAGAGGTATTTCTGCCGGTCGGCGGCCTGTTCGACAATCTCCCGCATATTCATCTCGTAGGCGGTCCGGAAGACCTTTTTCTCGTCCTCGCTCAGAATATCCAGGTGCTGCACGCTGCCTTTGGCCGCGATGATATTTTTCCAGACTTCGGAAGTATTGAAACCCTTTTGCTCCAGAAGTTGCTCTAAATACTTGTTCTTGACCAGGAAGCTGCCCGAAAGCGTTTTCTGGAGATAGGCGTTGCCGCTGATTGGCTCGATACAGGGTGTTGCTTCCCCGCACAAGAAGCTGATGCTGGCGGTCGGGGCAATCGACAGGATGTAGCTGTTGCGCTGCTCGCCGCCGTCCAGGGGCAGACCGCGCTCACCGGCCAACCTTTTGGAAGCGTTTTTAGCATGCAGCTGAATCTGGCTAAAAATCTGCTTGTTGATAATCCGGGCCGCGATGGTTTCAAAAGGGATGTTGCGCGACATCAGGTAGCCGTGATACCCCATAACTCCCAGGCCGATGGACCGTTCGTGTTTAACCGAATTGATCGCTTTAGCATAGGCTTTGGGGTCGGCCATTTCCAGGAAAGCGTCCAGCACATTATCCAGCGCCTTGACCGCCAGGTAGGTCAAACCTTCTATCTGGACGCGCCATTCATCATATTTCTCCAGGTTAAGCGAACCCAGGCAGCAGACCGCTGTCCGCTCGCTGTTGGTCGGCAGGGTAATTTCGGCGCACAGGTTGCTCTGCCGGACCCACAGGCCCTTTTCAGCGTGATGCTGGGGAGTGGCCCGGTTGACCGTGTCAATGAAAAGCAGGTAAGGTTCGCCGGTTTCTACTCTTATTTTCAGGATTTTGCGCCAGATTTCTTGCGCCTGTAGTTCCTGGACCTTCTGGCTGGTATGCGGGTCGATCAGCCAGTAGGTGCCGTTCCGTTCGACCGCTTCCATGAACTCATCGGTTATCAAAAGCCCGTGGTTGATGTTCTGGCACTGCCGGTTTACATCGCCGCCGCTGGTCCGGCGGATTTCCAGGAATTCCAGCACATCCGGGTGGTCAATCCGTAAATAAGCCGCCCCGGCCCCGCGCCGGGTGGAGTTTTGCGAAACGGCCAGGGTAGCGCTGTCCATAATCTTGAGAAACGGAATGACTCCGGAGGAGTAAGCGCCGGTAGATAAAGGCGCGTTCTGGCCGCGCAGCTGCGACCAGTCGGTGCCGACTCCGCCGCCGCCCTTGCTGATAAAAGCGTTTTCGGCAAAAGTTTCAAAGATGCTGCCCAGCGAGTCTTCCACGGTGTTGAGAAAGCAGGAAATCGGCAGGGCCCGTTTGGTGCCGATATTGGTCAGCACAGGCGTGGCAGGCATCCACCAGCCTTTAGCCATAACTTCGTAAAGCGACTGGGCGAACTCGCGGTCGCCCCGGGCGATTCCCGTCGCGACACGGGCGAAGAATTTCTGTGGGTCTTCGCAGATATTGCGGTTGGCGTCGCGCAGAAAATAGCGGTCCCGCAGGTTTTCCAGGCCAAAGAAGGTAATATTTTTGTTGTAAGCCTGGTCCAGGACCAGGCTTTCCTGGATGGACCGGTCCGCCACGTAGTGCGGTGAGTCCCAGCTATTGAGATTTTGGGTCTGCTCCATAATTTCGGTTAAAAGGATGTCTTTAGCCGCGGCCAGGTTATTGTCGGATAAAGCATCAATTACGGAAGGATAGGCCAGCATGGAATTGCTCCTCTTTTTTGTATAACGTTATCTTCGTAGAACGTATAACGTGAACAAGTGTTTATGTAAAAATTTATTTTATGCACCCGGTTGTTGTTCGCTTGTTTAGTGCTATGGATTTCCCGTTGAACCTTCCAGGTTTACGTTCAACGCCATTTGATTGCTACCAGTCCTCGACCACGCCGCCTTTGGTGTACTCGGTGGCGCGGTTCTCGAAGAAGTTGGTATGTTCTTTTGCGTTCACCATAATGTCGAGCCAGGGGAGCGAGTTTGCGGTGTGATAGATTTTGTCCAGGCCCAGGTCAATCAGCCGGGTATCGGCTACATAGCGGATATACTGTTTGACCTGCTGGGCGGTCAGGCCCGCTACATCGCCAAGCTCGAAACAGGTATCGATAAAGGCGTCTTCCAGCCGGATCATTTCCCGGCAGGCGTTGTAGATGGTGTTTTGAAGCTCTTCGGTCCAGATATGCCGGTTTTCGGCTATCACATCGCGGAACAACTGGCAGACGCCCCGGCTGTGCAGCGATTCATCGCGCACGCTCCAGGTAACGATCTGGCCCATACTGCGTAGCTTGCCCTGGCGCGGGAAATTTAGCAGGATGGCGAAAGAGGAAAATAAACTTACTCCCTCCATAAAGCCGCCAAAGACCGCCATGTTCAGGGCCAGTTCTTCCAGGCTGTTGGCCCCGAAAGAGTGCATATAGTCATATTTATTGCGCATGGCTTCGTACTTAACAAAAGCCTGGTATTCGGTTTCCGGCAGGCCCAGGGCGTCATTTAACTGGGAGTAGCCCCAGATGTGAATGCCTTCCATGGCCGCGAAAGCCGACAGCATCATTTTGATTTCCGGTTTGGGGAAAGCTGGAATAAGATAGGTATTGTAGTTATTGTTTACATCAATGTCGCCCTGGGTAAAGAACCTCAGAATCTGAGTAACCAGGTTTCTTTCGCCGGGAGTAAGTTTGTATTTATAGTCAATTAAGTCCGGCTCCATGGGTACTTCGGTCGGCAGCCAGTGGGCCTGGTTCTGCATCGTAAAATAATCAAAATACTGAGGATATTCAAAAGGCTTGTAAAACACCCTCGGCGTAAAAATAGGCGATTTTTTCTCTATTGCGGCACTTTTTTCTAAAATATTAGTCATTAGTCTGTTTTCTCCAAACCGAAAAAACCTGGCAACCGGCCAACCTTCCAGGGCCGGGTTACCGAAGCAAATTTAGATACTAGTTGTTGTAGCCTGACGTGACTGGTTATACCATATGTGGACAAGGCTGTCAATAGGGTTTAAGAATTTTCATTTCCATCTGGCACCGTCCGGGTCAGGTGGGAATCGAAAAACGACTTGCCATAATCGCAAGAGTTGCACCGCTAAAGCTGGTTTACCAGTGGTGTGAATAGATTCAAGTCTACTTTTGAATTAACCGTACCCGATTATCAGTAACAAAAAAGTTGCATGGGGGCGAATTGTGTGTTAACATCGAATCACAAGTAAATAAATTAGTCTCTTGCGGGGCCGACTATCGTAGTCGGCTGAAATAACAGGGAAAGTCCGGTGAAAGCCCGGCGCTGTCGCGCAACGGTTAAGAGTTAAGAAGAACTCTAAGCCCGAATGCCTGCCTGCAATGAGAAGCTTATAAGGACCCTTCGCGTCAAAGGGTAAGCTCACTGAACCTTTTTCTCTTTATTCCGCAAAGCTAAAGCTCCGGCGGAATATCATGAATTTGTCAGCCTGGCTCACCACGCGATTGGTGAGCTTTTTTGTTATTCAAATACTCAGCATCGGAGTAAAAGTGACTTTAAATTTACCTGTTGAACAGACTCAGCAAGCGGAAACCCGGTTGGTCCATCTCATCTTTCCGGGTGATACCAACCATTACCATACCCTCTTTGGCGGAAAAGCGATGTCCTGGATGGACCAGGCGGCTTTTATTTGTGCCACGCGTTGGTGCCGCCAGAAAGTGGTAACGGTCCATAGCGACGCCATAGATTTCCATAACCCGGTGCCGGAAGGTTCTATTGTTGAATTGGTGGCTAAAATTACCGCCACCGGCCGTAGTTCTATGACCGTCCTGGTCGAAATGTGGGTCGAGCCTATGGACCAACCCCAACGGTACCTGGCCTGCCAGGGCTCATTTGTCCTGGTAGCCCTTGACGCCCAGCAGTCTCCGGTTTCAGTACCGAAACTTGAACCGGTAATTTGAGCCTGGCTATCAGTAAAAGAGTTAAAGAAACAGAAAATTAAACGGGAGTTCCAAATGACAATACTGGCAACAAATCTGGGTTATCCGCGCATTGGCGCTAAACGCGAATTAAAGCGCGCGCTGGAAAGTTTCTGGGCGGGCCGGTTGGACGAGAGCGATTTAAACGCCCAGTCCCGCAACTTGCGGCAATCTCACTGGCAAATTCAACAGGCCGCCGGGTTAGCCCACGTTCCCTCCAACGATTTTTCACTTTACGACCACGTGCTGGATACGGTTGCGCTGACCGGCGCGGTGCCGGACCGCTATAACTGGTCGGCCCCAACGGTTGACCTGGCGACCTATTTTGCTATGGCGCGCGGCACCAAAAGTGGTAAAGACGCGCAACCGGTCCCGGCCATGGAAATGACCAAGTGGTTCGATACCAACTATCACTATATCGTGCCTGAGTTTAAGGCCGGACAAACTTTCCGGCTGGCTTCTTCCAAACCGGTTGACCACTTCCTGGAAGCCAAAAACCTGGGTATTCACACTCGCCCGGTGCTTTTAGGGCCGGTCTCTTTCCTGCTATTGGGCAAAACTGTCGGTGAGTCCCCGGTAGAGCCGCTTAGCTTGCTGGAAAATCTCTTGCCGGTCTACGAAGAGGTGTTGGCACAGTTGGCCGCAGCCGGGGCCGATTGGGTCCAGATTGACGAACCCTGCCTGGTGCTGGACCTCAACGCCCAGGCCCAACTGGCCTACAGTCAGGCTTACCGGCGCCTCAGTGCGGTTTCGCCGCAACTCCGCCTGCTGGTCGCTACTTACTTTGGGGACCTGGGCGCTAACCTGCAAACCGCCGCCGGACTGCCGGTAGCCGCCTTGCATCTTGACCTGGTGCGGGCGCCACAACAACTGGAAAAAGTGCTGGAAGTTCTACCGGAACATCTCAGCTTGTCGCTGGGCCTGGTGGATGGTCGCAACATCTGGCGGACTGACCTGGCAAAAGCCCGGGCTTTACTCGAGCTGGCGGTGGCTAAACTAGGCGAGGCGCGGGTGCTGGTCGGGCCTTCCTGCTCGCTCTTGCACAGCCCGGTTGACCTTGACCTGGAAACCAGACTGGACCCTGAATTTCGCTCCTGGCTGGCCTTTGCCCGCCAGAAACTGGCCGAAATAGACCTGTTAAGCCGCAGCTTTGACACTGACAATTCCGCTATCGCGGGGGCACTGGAAGCAAATCGCCTGGCCCTGGAAAGCCGCCGCACTTCAACGCGCATCCACCAATCGGCGGTACAGGCGCGGCTGGCAAGCCTTACCCTGTCCATGTTCGAGCGTAAAAGCCCGTTTGAGCAGCGCAAGACGCTCCAGCAGGCCCGGCTTAACCTGCCGCTGCTGCCGACTACAACCATCGGCTCTTTCCCGCAAACCCAGGAAATCCGGACCCGGCGGGCCGCCTTCAGTGCCGGAAGTATCAGCAAAGAAGAATACGAAGGCTTTTTGAAAAAGGAGATTGAACAGGCCATTCGCTTCCAGGAAGAAATCGGCCTGGATGTGCTGGTCCACGGCGAAGCCGAGCGGACCGATATGGTTGAGTACTTTGGCGAACAACTGGAAGGCGTGGCCTTTACCGGACACGGCTGGGTCCAGAGCTACGGTTCGCGCTGCGTCCGGCCGCCGGTTATCTACGGGGATGTGGTGCGTTCCGGGCCAATGACGGTAAAGTGGGCCGAGTTTGCCCAGTCCCTTACCTCTAAGCCGGTCAAAGGCATGCTAACCGGCCCGGTTACGATTTTGCAGTGGTCGTTTGTGCGGGACGACCAGCCGCGCTCTACTACCTGCCGCCAGATTGGCCTGGCTATCCGGGACGAGGTGCAGGACTTAGAGGCGGCCGGGATTCGGATAATTCAGATTGATGAACCGGCTTTGCGGGAAGGTCTGCCTTTGCGGAAAGCTGATTGGGCCGAGTACCTGGGTTGGTCGGTTGATTGTTTCCGGCTGGCCGCAGCGGGGGTGGCCGATGAAACTCAGATTCATACCCATATGTGCTACGCTGAATTTAACGACATCCTGGAGGCGATTACCCGGATGGACGCCGATGTGATTTCGATAGAGGCTTCTCGCTCGCGGCTGGAACTGTTGAGCGCCTTTGCCAACTACCACTACCCTAACGATGTTGGCCCGGGCGTCTACGATATTCACTCTCCCAACATACCGGCCCAGGCGTCCATTGAAACGCTGCTGCGCCTGGCGACCGAAGTGCTTTCCACCAGCCAGTTATGGGTCAACCCTGATTGCGGCCTTAAGACCCGGCGCTGGGAGGAAGTCCGCCCGGCCCTGGTTTCCATGGTCGAAGCAGCCAGGAACGTCCGGGAAACCTTCTCTCACCGGTTGCAGCTTACTTAAAAGCCAGGTTAGGGCCGGGAAACCCCGGCCCTAACCTGAAGCCGCAATAGGCCCAGGTCTTATAGCAAAAACTTAAAGAAATGATAGGTCTTCGTTCAGGCTTATTCTTTTACAGCAAGTTCCCTGTTATTGAACCCTTTTAGCCAAATTAGCCTCTAGGACCGTTCAATGACTCTGTAACAAGCTATACAACGCGATATCCGGTGGTTGTCCCCGTTACTTTGCAAAACAGCCGGTCCAGTTACCGTTTAAGCTGTTTGAGCTTTTCGAGGGTTTTATTAAAGTAATTCAGACTCTTCATTACCCGCCCGGCGGCTATGCGTTCCAGCAAGTCCGCCATATAAGTAAGCTGGTTTTCCAGCCGGGCGACTTCGCTTATGTTCCGGTTGTGTATTTCTAGCAACTCAATATAGGTTTCATTTAACTTTACATAACCCTCTTTTAGTGGCGCGATATTTTCCCGGTTGGCGTCGGCATCTTTCAAAAAGGCCAGGTATTCACCGAGTTCTCGCGCAACCACTTCCGCCCGGGCCCGGGGTTGTTCCTGCCACTCTGTCTTAAACCGGACCGCCGCCTGTTCATAAATTGCTAAAAGTTTACCGGCCACTCGACCGACATTAAATTCCGCCCGTACCCTATCCCTCAAAGCTTCAGCGGAGTCCCGGTCAAATTTATTAAATTCGGCGGCTAATTCCACAACGCCCATTTTTTGAGGTGGCACATCCTGCTCCAGCATGGCGCTCATGCCGTTGAAATTGCAGGCGGCCATTGCCTCAAAGTTCTCAGCCGTTACCAATCCGTCCGAGTAGATTGGGCCAAATACAACCACGGCCCGGCCCATCGCCATTGCCTGAAGGGCAGACTGGCCTTTCCCCACTATAATGTCAGCCTGCTCGATGTACTTTTCCACTTCCCAGACCGGCGTAGACGCCGCCCCAATCCAGGTCAGTTCCAGGCCACCGGCCGCTTCGCAGGCTTTGCGTACCGCTTCTTCTTCCTTGAAATAATTGGAGAGCAGCAGTACGCGCTTTGGTTTTTTCTCAATCCGCCGGGTAGCGCTAAACCTTTCGAGGTTCACGAAATTTGGGACAACTTCAATCTTACCAGGGCAGATGCCCTCGTGCTCAATAAGTATCCGCTTGATAAGCTGGCTTATCGCTATATTACAGGTGATAATCGCTTTGCCGCCGGTAGGGCGTTCGTAGGGATGGTTAGGCCCCAGGCTGGCATGGACCAGTGGGACCTGGGGAAAGTAGGCGGCGGCCAGTTTGAACTCAAGGCGGTGATGGGCGTGAATGAGGTCTACGTCCGTTACCGAACTGAGGTCGCCGGTAGTCCTGATGCCAACCTTTTCAAGCCGCTCGGAAATTTTACCCGGTTTAAGGGTAAAGCAGGTTACCTGCAGGCCCCTTCTTTTATATTCCCTGGCAAGGTCATAGATATAAAGCTCGGAACCGGCCAGGTTGTCCAGAGTATTATTAGTGAAAAGAATATGTTTCATTAAGTCTTAAGTGTAGTTTAAGGGTAAAGTAACTGACGTGGGCCGGGCGATTTTCCTGGAAGCCCTGATGGAGAGTAGGGCTGGCCGGTTGAGTGAGTGCGCGGTAAGGGCGCAAGTTGGCCCTTACCGCTGAAACCTGGAACCTTACTTGGTAGCGCTGACTATAACCAGCACGTTGTCGCCCTGGGCTTCGGGGAAGCGCGTGGCTGCGGCGGCTCCCGGTGTCATCACCAGGGAAACGAATTTGCCGCTTTTTTCGTAGGCCAGGGCCCAGCCGTTTTGGGCTTGCTGCTGGGTGGAAGCTTCGGCAATTTCCTGGCTGCGGTCGCTCCAGCCTTTTTCCTTATACTGCGCGTCGTAGTACGACTTGACTGTAGCCGGGTCGTCTTTAACCGCGTAGGTTGTCAGCTTGGCCTCTTTGATGCCTTTAAGACCTTCTTTAAAAGAATTCTGGGTGGCCGCGTCGACGTTTATGGTCCTGGCCCCGCTGTAAGGCGCTATTTCCTGGGCTGCATCACCACAGGCGGTCAGCAAAAGTGAAGCTAAAAGCAGTAGTACGACCAGAAAACTAGAACGAAAGGTTTTCGACATAATTTGTTTTTCTTCCTGCTAAAGTTATTTATCCGATAAAACGTTTAGACGGTCAGCTCCGACAGGGCGCGCATTCGTTCGACCACCCTGGGTAACCGCTCCAATACATACTCCACGTCGGCTTCGGTCGTGCTTTTGCCCAGGGTCAGCCGCAAGGTTCCCATGGCCAGTTCAGACCCGCCGCCGATAGCCTTGATAACATGACTGGGTTCGATAGCGCCTACGTTACAGGCCGAGCCGTTACTGGCTGCGATGCCCTGTAAGTCCAGCGCCTGCAAGATCCCTTCTTCCTGGATACCCTCAAAAGAAAGGTTGATGTTGTTAGCCAGGCGTTTGTCCGGCGCATAAGTTCCATTAAGAATAACGCCCGCAATGCGCTCCTGGATACCTTGCAGCAGCCGGTCGCGTAAATTCCGGGTATGTTCGACATACTCCGCCCGGTTGGCTTCGGCCATGGTCAGGGCTTTGGCTGTCCCGGCGATATAAGGGACGTTTTCGGTCCCGGCCCGGCGCTTCTTTTCCTGACTGCCGCCCTGCTGCTGCCACAAAATGCGTTTTTCCATGCCGGTGCGCACATAAAAGACGCCGACACCCTTCGGGCCGTAAAACTTGTGGGCTGACAGCGACAGCAGGTCAACTCCTAACGCCTGAACATCCAGCGACAGGTTTCCGGCCGCCTGGACCGCATCGCTATGAAAGACGATGCCGTGTTCACGGGTGATTTTAGAGATTTCAGCCAGGGGCTGGATGGTGGCGATTTCGTTGTTGGCGTACATAATACTGACTAGCGCCGTCTGGCCCGGCCGGATAGCCCGTCGCACTTCTTCCGGGTCCACCAGCCCATCTCGGTTCACCGGCAGGTAGGTGGTTTCGATGCCAAATTGTTCCAGGTATTCGGCGGCGTGCAGGATAGCATGATGCTCGAAAGCCGAAGTGATGATATGGTTGCCCTGGCCTTTAAGTTTGGCCTGCAAGGCTACGCCTTTGAGGGCCAGGTTATCGCCTTCGGTGCCGCCGCTATTGAAGATAATTTCAGCCGGACGGCAGTTCAGGACCCCCGCTACCTGTTCGCGGGCGGTTTCCATCAGGCTGTTCGCGGCCCGGCCTTGCTCGTAAAGGCTGCTGGGATTGCCCCAGAACTGGTTAAAGGCCGGGAGCATGGCATTGACTACGGCGGGGTCAACCGGGGTAGTAGCCGCATGGTCCATATAAACTTGTCTTTTTTCGTCAGGCAACATAGGTACTACTCGCTTTTCTACTGCTGCATCTGTATTTAAAACCTCAATACAGGCTACCGGGCCGGGCCGGTTAACAGCATTAATTATAACATAGCTGCTGAATAAGCATGACTCACCAACAAGCCAGCCGGTCACAGGCAAAGCGGAATCAAGCTAAATCCTTAACCTTACCAACCCCTGCCTTTATTCCTGCCAGCCCTCTACCTACACACTTCTTCTTTCTGACTACTGACCTCTGCCTACTCCTACTGCCCCTCCACATTTCGTTGAGCGGCTCTTTCCAGGGCGGCTTCCAGGACCTGGTGCCGCAGGGTCAACGTCAGGTCGCCCCTGGTTTTTTCCAGCACACCGCGCACCAGGTCGGTAGTGCGGCGCAGTCCGCCGGTCAGGGCGTCCGGATAATCAATGGTCACCAGGTAACTATAAACTTCGTCCATCCGGTCGAGCAGTTCTTCGGAGCGGGCGCTCGACTCCTGCCCGTGGCGCAGGATGTCGAGGATATAGCGACGCAGTTCGCTGGCGGCCTCGCCCAGGCCGTTAAGGTAGGGCGCGTCTTCGACTCCCAGGTCTTCCGGTGAGGGTAGCGGTTCGTTTTTAACCAGGGCATAGGTCAGGCGGGCTTCGGTGTATTCTTTCTGGGCGTCCTGGACATACCCGGCCCAGTAGAGGTCCTGGTAATTGGCAAGGACCTGCTTGATGGTCCCCAGGCGTTCGCGGCCCTGTTCCAATAATTTCTGGGCCTGTTCAAGCTCATTGCGGTGAATTGCCCGGATAGAGTTAGCGGCGTGGCGAATAACCTGGCGCGATTCGGCCAGGGCCTGTTCGCGGGCGGCATTCTTGGTTTCTATCCGGGAGACAATCCGGCTGATTGTTGTTTCCAGGGAGGTTCCTTCATTTTGACTCATGTTGTTTCCTTCTAAAAGGGTAAATAATTATAACCCTTAAATAATACTTATAGCCTGTTAAGCTGACCCGGTCAGGACTGGCGGGCGCTGGCTACCCGGTACAGGGCGCGGGCGGCTTCAACTATCTCGCTATAGCCGCTGAGTCCTTCTCGCCAGCGGGCCGGAATGCCTTCCAGGCCGTGATAAGCCCCGGCCAGCGCCCCGGTCATAGCCCCGATGGTATCCGTATCGCCCCCGGCGTTGACCGCCACCAGCACCGCTTCTTCAAAACTGTTTTTGCGGGCCGCGAAAGCGTAAAAAGCAGCCGCCAGTGATTCGGGCGCGTAGCCGGTAGTGCCGCAGCGCTCCAGGTTGTTCAGGTCAATCCGGAAGAAATCTACCGACAGGTCGTTGGATTCTACATTGTCCACCAGGGTCTGGCGTTCTTCAATATAATCCTGGGCGACCAGCAATTTCTGGCGCAGCGGATTATTTACCAGCGGCAAGCCCAGGTAACCCGGCTGAAGAGTATCCAGGGCGACCGCCATGAGGTCCTCCGGCATAATCTCGTGGCGGCAGAGTACCCGCACCGCTTCGGCCAGGGCCACCCCGGCTCCGACCGCGACCGGGTGGTTATGAGTCAAACGGGCGGCTTTTTCGCAATCGGCCAGGAAAAGTTCCCGGCTGAACGGACCCAGGGCGTACAATAGGCCAAGCGGAGCTACTCGCATGGCGACCCCGTTTCCGGCGGCGCGTGCCCCGGCCAGTCCGGCCTGGTAATCCCCGGTGGCCCGGGCCTGTTGGAGCGATTCAAAAGTGGTCCGGCCCATGTGCGCCGCCCAGGGAGTTTCCAGCAGTTTTACAAAACGCGGCCCGAAATCGTCCGGGTCAACCTTACCTCCGGTAGCGACAATACTTTCAGCATGCAGCAAGGTCAACCGGGTGTCTTCGGTGGGCGTGCCGGGCGCTAGATTTTCTACATCATATTCTTCGTGTCCGGCAACCAGGACCATACTATCCCTGGGCAAATAATCCTGAACCGGGCCGCCGTACTGCTCTACGATTTCCTGGCGGCTTTTGTATTCAAGCGGGCTGCCCAGGGCATCGCCAATTGCCAGGCCCACCAGGCAGCCCAGGAAACGGTCTTCCCACTCCAGTTGATCAGGCATAGTTATTCTCCACTTATCCATTGAGTCAGTTCAATTCCCCTGCCGTTAAAAGGCGGCTGCCCTCTGCTACCAGGCTTTGATGGCGATAATAATATGTACTTCTCCAAACTCATCTTCAACGGTTTCATCGCGCCGGATAAGCCCGGCTCCGGCCAGGGGCAGGTAGAAGGCCCCGGCCTTCTGGCGGCTGTTCTTGCCGCCGCCCCAGATGCCCAACCGGCTGTAAAGGCTTATAAGAAAGCGGCTGGCCCGGCTGTAGGGCTTAAGGACGGCTGTATCTACAATAATAAGACGCCCGGCCGGGTAGAGCACCCGCTGAATTTCCGTTAAACTTTCCAGACTCATAATATATCCGGTCGGAAAGGTACTGACAACCGTTTCAAAGCTATTGTCGGGAAAAGGCAAGCGCTCGACTTTGCCCTGCACCAGCCGTCCTTTGAACCCGGCCCGGTCCAACTTCTTACGGGCCTGTTTGAGCATAGCCGGGGAAGCGTCCAGGCCGTAGGCTTTGTACTCGCGCTCCAGCAAAACTTTTAAGAGAGACCCGGTGCCGCAGCCAACCTCCAGCACGCGTTTTCCCTGCAGGCGCGGCACCACTGCTAGCTGCCATTTGGCCCACTGCCCCAGAAAGCCGTAGTGGCTGATTTTGTCGTAAAGGGGCGCCAGCGGGTAATACAGCGACCGAAAGACCAGCAGCCAAAAGTTTCTAAGCAGCCGCATAAAAGTATTTTGCACGTGTGTTCTCCGGGTCATAAACCAAAAAGCGGGCAGGTTTGACTGCCCGCCCGCTTCTAACTTGCTTAGAACTACCAGTTATCTTCGCTGTAGCGTTCTTCTTTAAATGGGTCAGCGTTGTTATTGTAACCATTTCTTTCCCAGAAGCCTAATTTATCCTGGGCCAGGAACTCGATGCCGCGTACCCACTTGGCGCTCTTCCAGAAATATTTCTTGGGCACTACCAGGCGCAGGGGCCAGCCGTGGTCTTTTTCCAGCGGCTTACCGCCAAAGCTGTGAGCGAAAATGGTCTGCTCGTCCAGGAAGACATCCAGCGGTACATTCGCGGTAAAGCCGTATTCAGCATGGGCAATTACAAATTTGGCCTGGGGTTTCAGCTCAATATGTTTCATTAAATCGCTGGCAAGGACGCCTTCCCAGGTCGTATCCAGTTTGCTCCAACGGGTAACACAGTGAATATCCATCGTTATCTGGTTCTGAGGCAATTTCATGAACTCTTCCCAGGTAAACCGGACCGGCTCGGCGACCAGCCCGAAGATTTTAAAGTCCCACTTTTCAAGGTCAATATGGGGCACCGGGCCGTAATGCAGCACCGGAAAGCGGTCGGTCAAAGATTGACCCGGTGGAATCCGGCTGGCTATCTCCGGATCAACTTTTTTACTGAATAAGGACATTTTTTATGTTCCCTCCAAACTTCTAAGGTTAAAGGATTTAATAAGGCGAAAAGGTTTTAAATATTAGTTTATTGACCGATAAAGAAAGCCAACCAGTTCTGCCAGTTCGATTTTTGGTTCTGGGTGGCGGTCTGATCAGTGGGCGCGCCAGGTTTGGCAACGCCAGCTCCAACCGGGTTTGCGTCAGGGGCGGCAACGGCTGGCCGGTTGCCACCGCCGCCCGGCTCCACCGCCAGGACTACCGTTTCACCGGGCTTGACCATATTGAGCGCTTCACGAGCTACTTTCTCGACATAAAGCATATAGCCCGGCCCTTTATAAAAGTCCAGGTGTTCCTGCAACCGGTCATTTCGCTCCTGGCGTTGGGCCAGGTCGCGCTGGGTTGCATCGTACTGGTTTTGCATCGATTGGATTTGAAGTGACTGCCATAGAAAGAGACTCATAAAGACCAGTAAACCGACAATTACCAGAGCTATCATAAGGTGTGCCGAGAGTTTCTGAATTATCTGTCGCACCAGTTTTAGTATATCTCTCATTAAATATCCGCCTTTGCCAGGTAACTTTTGTAAGGCGCATCCTTACAAAAGGATTTTACGGGTTGGTTAATCAGGTGTCAACGCTGAAAAGTTACAACTTGGGAAACAATTTATTACAAAATTGACAAAACCTGTTGAACGGTAACATAAAAATTTGAAAGTGTCCTTGTCCTTATCCGCACCCAGGTTCCACGTTCTATCTTCTCTGGTAGACCTGGTCCGGCGCAAGGTCGGCCAATAGCGAGTACAGCCGGTCGGCCTGGGCGGTGCGCTGGGTGGCAGCATAGGCTACGGCCAGGCGGTACATTGTCGGGGGCCAGTAAGGCCGCAATTCCAGCGATTTCTCCAGGAAAGGCGCTGCTTTGGTGTAATGGCCGCACAGGCTGTAGGCTAGCCCGGCCGCGTACCAGCTTTCCGGGTCTGCGGCAAAGGTCTGAGTGGCTTCCAGGCCGTTATCCACCCCCCGCACGCAGGGGTCGAAGGCGATTTCAGAATAATACCGCGAAAGGGCCGCTCCCGGATTTAGCCCGGCCACCGGTTTTTGCCGGTTAAATTCCAGGGCCGCCTTATAGGCATGTTGGGCTTGCTGGTAATCGTGCCGGGCGATATGAAAGCGGGCTAAAGTGACCTGCAAGGTGGCATCACCCGGCTTTTCGGCGATAAGGCTTTCCAGTAAAACCCTGGCCCGTTCGACTTCTTGCCGGTAACTTTCGGTGTCTTCGCCTTTTAATTGCAGGCCCGGAAGCTGGTCAATAATCAGTTCGGCCAGGCTCTGGCGGGCCAGCCGGTTAGCCGGGGCCTGGGCCAGGGCCGCGTCCAGGGCTGTGCGAGCCTTTTCAATCCGGCCAGTCCGCCAGTAAACAATTCCCAGGTAAGCCCGCGCGTCGGTATAAGCAGGCGCGACCTGTAGAACCTGGGCCAGTTGCTCTTCGGCGGCCGGGTACTCCTCGGCCAGCAGGTAAGCGTAGGCCAGCCTGGCCCGTTTAGCGCCGTCCACTTTTTCGGCCGCCGCCAGCGGTAACTGCTCCAACAGGGTCCGGGCTTGCAGGGCGGTCCGTTCCAGGCCGGTCTGCAAAGAGGCGTTATCCCACTGGTTGCCCGGTAACCTGGCGTTCAGGGCCAGTTGCAAAGGGTTTCGAGCATCGTCAAAGCGCAGGTCACGCGCTAAAAGCAGCCCGTACAGGTAGAAAGCCTGTTGTTGTTCGGCGGTTTCCAGGCCGGGTGGCCCGGACAGGGCGGCGTAAAGCAGCCGGGAAGCTTCGCCGTACTGGCCCTGCCGGAAGCGTAACGCCCCTAGCGCGGCCTGGGCCCGGGGTTGAACCGGCCGGGCGGCCTCATCGCCACGGGAAATCACCAGGTTCCAACTTGCCGCCGCCGAGTCGGGCTGGCCGTTGCCAAGCTGGGCCTGACCGATCCAGTAATAAATCCGGGGGTCGTTTGGCGCGGCATGCAACAATTCGTTTAAATAAGCGCTGGCAGCGGGCCACTGGCGCAAGGCCACCAGGTCCTGAGCCAGCAGAAACTTTGCTTCGTAATTCCGGGGGTTAAGTTGCAATTCCTGGCGCAACTCCCCGGCGGCGGCGGTATATTGCCCGCTGTTGTAAAACTGGCGGCCTCTTTCCAGGGGTGACAGCGGCGGCTGGTAATGCAACAGCAAATGGCCCAGTTCAAGTACTATTAACAGCAGCGCTACCAGCAACGCTGTACCTGGCAAAGCCCATTTCCGGCGGTTTTCCAGCCAGCCAACCGCTTTTCCCAGGCGAGAAGTGTTCACCCGCGACCAGGCCAGTACCCCGTTATCTTTAATTAACCACCGGCCAAAACCGGCCTGCCGTAACACCGGCCAGGATTTCAGTTTGGGATTTTTTGGAGGTGACGAAGTTTCAGATGATTGCGGTACTTCTTCCATAATTTGACGGGCGGCTGGCAAGAATTATTGTAAATAGAATTGAGAGACCAAACGGCATTTCTATGCAAGGGACGAAGACCCAGAGTCTGGTTTTTGGCGAAACCTGACCCTATTTTAACATATTATGTCAATTATTTTCTGCCGGGTTAAGGGCCTTTCGGTATAGCTTCAGGTGCTGGCGGGCGATTTGTAACTGGGTGTAATTTTGGGTTACCCGTTCCAGACCTTTAGCTGCCAGGAGGCTCCGCAAGCCCTGGCTATCGGCCAGCGCCTGTAGATGCCCGGCCAGGTTTTCGGCGTTGCCTTCCGGAAAGACCAGGCCCGCGTCCCCGATTACATGAGGGATTTCCCCGCTGTCGCTGCCAATTACCGGCACCTCACAGGCCATGGCCTCAATTAGCACCCGGCCAAACTGCTCTTTCCAGTTCCCGGTCGTCCGCGAAGGTAGTACAAAAACGTCCAGGCCGCTCATATAGGCGGCTACCTGGGTGCTTGGAACCATCGGCAGGAACGTCACGCGCCCGGTCAGTTTTAACCGTTCGACCTGGGCTTCCAGTTCCGGCTGGGCCGCTCCTTTTCCGATAAAGACCAGCCGCCAATCGCCGGTTAAGCGGGCGCAAGCTTCGACCAGGGTATCCAGGCCCTTTTCGGCCACCAGCCGCCCAAAGTAACCGATGGTAAAAGTGCCGGGCTGGCGGAACCCGGCGGGCGGTTCGGTCCGGTGTGTTACGGCCAGGTCTACCCCGAATTGCGGGCAAATATCCAGCGGTTTCTCGAAACCCCGGCGGCGTAAAATATCAAAGGCTTCCTGGTTGCAGGCCATCGCAGCGGCGGCGTGTTTGAAGTTATATTTTTCAAACAGGCTGAAAGGCGGCGGGTAATTCCGGTAGATGTTAGCGTAGTTGTAAAAGACCGAAACGGCCCCGTAACGTTCGGCCAGCCGGACGCCCTGAAAGGTTGAAAGGTTAAACGACTCGTCATCGGCATGCAGCAGGTCGGGCCGGTGCTGCTTGACCAGGCGGCCCAAACCCGGGTAGAAATGAGTATGGTGGTGGCCGTTCAGCCGCATCGGGGTCACGATTAGCTCGTACCCGCTGGTAAACTTTTTCTCCAGCGGAGTGCGGCCGACCCTGGGTTCATCCCAGTAAGGCGGCACGACAACGGTTAATTTTTCCACTCCCGGCAGCGCGGCCAGTTCTTCCAGCTTGCGCTGTTGCACGCCCGCGACCAGGGCTTTCGAAAACATCAGGATTTTCATGGTTTTGTAAAAATTCGGGTTTATCTTCGCTTGCCGCGCGTCATTATACATTCCGCCGCGTGATAAAGTTGCAGGGTGCGTTCGGCGGTCTTTTGCCAGGTAAATTTTGCCGCCTGGGCCGGCCCGGCCTGGGCCAGTGCAAAGCGTTTGGCCGGGCTGGCGGCCAGTTCCACAATCGCGTTGGTCCAGTCGCTAACTCGTTCCGGCCCGACCAGCCAGGCGGCCTGTCCCATCAATTCCGGCAGGCTGCTGGCATCGGAGCAGATAGTCGGGATACCGCAGGCCAGCGCGTCCAGGGGATCCAGCCCGAATCCTTCATAACGCGATGGGAACACAAACATGTCCGAAGCCTGGTAGAGCCCTAATTTATCTTCTTCATCGACCCGGCCCAGGAATTTTATGCGCTGGCTGTCCGCCTGGGTCAGGACACGCCGGGCGACAGCGGTCAGGTCGGGGTACATTGCCGAATTGGCCGAATGGGCTTTACCGGCGATAGCCAGTACCCAGGGGCGCTGGTCGTCACTACCCTGTTCGATTTCCTTCAAACGGGGCAGGGCTCTGGCGAAAGCTTCGAGCAAAAGCGGCATATTCTTGCGCCGGTCGAAGCCGCCGATATAAAAAATTACGCGTTCATTTCCACTGAGGCCGTACTTTCCGAGCAGGGCCTGGCGAGTTTCGGCGGTTAAATGGCCGGGCTTGTAGCGCTCATCGGTGCCTAGATAGACGGTTTCGACTTTATCTTCAGATACTTTCAGGAGACGCAAAATATCCTGGCGGGAATGTTCCGAATCGGCCAGGATCAGGGTGGCCTGTCGAGCGGCCCGGCTGACCACTTTAAAGTATGTCTTAAGCGGTAGGGAGGGCGCGTATTCCGGCAGGACCAGCGGAATCAGGTCATGAATGGTAATAACGGTAGCGCACGGGGCGGGCGGCTGCTTGAGCGAAGCCGCAAAATAGGGCCAGTGAATTACGTCATAGCCCTGGCCGGACCTGGCGGCGGCGCTGGCTAAACCGGGTAGCCCGGTCTGCTCCCACCATAATTTGACGGCGTTTTCGCCGCCCTTTAGCACCAACGGCGGAACCTGGGTGAGTTGTTTTTGCTGGTCGGGAACATCGGAAAGGGGCACACCCGGCTCGAAGCCGAGCAAAGTATAATCTACCTGCTCGTCGGCCGGTTCGCTCTGGTTCAGGGGGAACAGGTTCTGCCAGAGCTGGCGAGTGTACTGGCCGCTGCCGGTATTCTCCTGCGGCCAGAACATTCCATTGATTGCTACGCGCAAGCGGCGGACAAACTTTCCAGCCCGGCGCTAATATAGCCCGCACCGTTAGAGTTGGCGGCTTCGAAAGTTACCCCGGTCCGGCTGGTCAGGCCGGTTGCCGCGGCGGCTTGTTCGCGAGCATCTACCAGGGTAAAAGCCTGTTTCTCAGGAACCTGGATTTGTGAACTTTTTGTCGGTGGTACGGGCGTAGTATGGACTACGTCCTGGGGCGCATTGACTGACCGGATCCAGACCCACATGATTAGAGCTATACTTAATATAACCGAACCAAGAACACCACCCAATAAGACATAACCAAAAGGTTTTGACACGCTGCTGGCTCCTCTCTCCTCGTTAAGAGCTGTGCTTGCTATAGTAAATTGACTACCGCACAAGTTTGTGAACATCGTAATTATAGCATACTTCCGCCCGGCCGGTGCAATATTTTTATATATATCTGCCCGTGATAAGCCTTATAGCATGATTGCAAAACCGCGCCCCTTAAAGGGAGAGTATTCTTTCAAAATTGGACCCTGTCTCCGCCGGGTTTACCCGCTAGAAAGTTGGTTAACCTGCGCTGTCAGGCCAGGGCCGCTGAATATTCCGCAAAGGGCCGGGTTTGTTTTTATCGCCCGCATGAATCTATAATCAGCGGGCAAGGAAGCACCCAAAAATTAGATAAAGGAAAAAAACTATGACGGAAGTGGCGAATAAGAGCAGCTTAAAGGATTTAATCGAAGAATATATGCAGGCTTATTTCGAAGCTAATCCGGTCACTGCTTCGAGTTGGCTGGGCCTGCACCAGTACGACGCCCGGCTGCCTGAATTGAGCCGGGAAAGTTTCGCCCGGCGGATTTCTTACTTGAAGGACCTGGAAAACCGGGCCAGCCAACCGGCTGACGGAGAGACTGACAAAGAGAGCCGGTTTGACCGGGGCTTGCTGGTACGTTCTATCCAGGAGGAACTGTTTCACCTGGAAGATTTGCGCGGTCACGAAACCAACCCGATGTTTTATGCTAACCTGCTGGATGTAAGCATCTATGTCAAGCGGGATTATGCGCCCCTGACCGAGCGTTTAACCTTCCTGGTCCGCCACCTGGCACAGGTCCCGGCGGTCCTTGAAGCGGGCAAAACTAACCTTGAAGCGGCCTTGCCGAAACCGGTCCTCGAAACGGCCCTGGGGATGTACGAGGGAATGATTACTTATTACGAGCAGGATGTCGCCTCCAATTTTGCTTCGGCCAATTCTTCCGACCTGACCGCCCGGTTCGACCAGGCTCGCGAAAAGGCGGTGGCGGCTATTCGTGAATTTATCCAGTTCTTAAAAGATAAACTGCCCCAGGCCCATTTTAATTTTGCCATCGGGGCCGAGAAGTACCGTAAGATGCTGGCGACCGGCGAAATGGTCGACCTGCCGGTTGAAAAGGTATTGGAAGTAGGTGAGCGCAACCTGGCCGATAACCTGCGCCAGATGCGCGAAGTGTGTGAGCAACTGCGCCCCGGCGCGTCGGTCCAGGAGATTATGCAGGAAATCAGCAAGCACCACCCCACCGCCGAAAGCCTGGTGCCGGATACTCGCAATAAGCTGGAAGAAGTGCGGCAGTTCCTGATTGACCACCAGATCGTAACCGTCCCTAGCGAGGTGCGCTGCCAGGTCCAGGAAACACCGCCCTTTATGCGCTGGGCCTTTGCCTTTATGGACCCGCCCGGCCCTTTCGAAACGGTTGCCACCGAGGCTTTTTACTACCTGACACCGGTTGAACCGGAGTGGACCGACCAGCAAAAAGAGGAATGGCTGACCAAATTCGATTATTACACCTTGCAGGATGTAAGTATCCACGAGGCTTATCCCGGCCACTACCTGCATTTCTTGCATACTCAATTGGTGCCCCAGCCGTTCCGTAAGATGATCGGGGCTTATTCCTTCGTGGAAGGCTACGCTCACTATACCGAACAGATGATGCTGGAAGAAGGCTACGGCGCGGAAGATTTGCGCTACAGGGCCGGCCAGTTGGTGGAAGCGCTCCTGCGTAATTCGCGCTATGTGGTCGCGATTAAGATGCATACGCAGGGCATGAGTGTTGACGAAGCGACCCGCTTCCTGATGGAAAATGCTTTTATGGAGGAAACCCCGGCCCGCAGCGAAGCCGTGCGCGGCACGTTCGACCCCGGCTACTTGAACTATACCCTGGGCAAGCTTTTAATCCTCAAACTGCGCGAAGATTACAAAGCCGAGCAGGGCGATAAATTCAACTTGCGCGAATTTCACGACCGCTTGCTGGCCTACGGCGCTCCGCCTATCCCGCTTTTGCGGCCGATTATGCTGGAACGGGATAACGGGGAGATTCTTTAGGGAGCGTAGTCAGAGGTCAAAGGTCAGTAGTCAGGGGTTGGAACTAAGTAGTAGGTATTAGGTAATGGGTACACCCGGTGAGCATTGATTCTAAACCAATGCTCACCGGGCGACTTCTTAGCCCGTAAAAGCTCAGCACTTGAGGCAAGGCTTTCAAAGACATCAGCCTGAAATAATCTCCTGCTCCACTTCTATTACCCTCTGACTACTGACCTCTGACTACTATTTAACCGAAAGCAGCCATAGTACATGGTACGGCTCGATTTCCAGGGATAGCTGGCCGCTCTCGTCCAGGGTATAGGTCTGGTCTGATAATACATCGGTCAGGCTGTGCTGGGGGCTAAGGCCGAAGTCTTTGGCTTTGCCCTGGAGTACCTGTTTGCTGCCGGAGACATTATTGACGGCCAGTACCTGTTCCTGCCCGTTTGTCGCTGTACGTAGTACAATAAACAGCGCGTCATCACCGGGGCGCTGGATAATTTGCTGGTTAGCGTTAGGGTGAAAAGCAGGGCGGCTAATGCGCTGCCGGATAAGCTCGGTATAGCGGTTGAACACCAGGGTGGTATGGCTCGTTGGGTCCGACAGCAAGCTTTCCAGTTGGTCGTAATCCAGTTTTTCACGGTTCAGCGTCCGGTTGCGCCCGGTCTGCTCGAAACCGGCCTGCCAGTTGTGCGACCCCAGCAAGCTGTGAAAATATATTCCCGGTACGCCTTGCATGACCAGCATAATCGCCTGGGAGACCAGGAAGCGCTTGATTTTTTGCTCGTCGTCTTCGCTGCTTTCATCCGGGTCGGACAGCGCGTCAAAATAAGTGATATTTAGCTCGTACGGGCTCTGGCTGCCGTCCGGGTTATTTTTATAAGAGACCTTTCCACCGTGATTTTCGACTGTCTTTACCAGTTCGCTTACTTCGGCCTCGCTTAGAATGCTTTTGGCCGGGACCACCCCTACCCCATCGTGTGAGGCCAGGAAGTTAAAGAAAGTGCTGCTGTTGGATACTTTTTCCAGTCCCCCGGCCCACTGTTTCAGGTGGCGGGCGTTGCCGCTGAGCAGGGCGTTAAGCACCAGCGGGGGCAGGGTAAACTGGTAGACCATCTGGGCTTCGTTGCGACCGTTGCCAAAATAGCTGATGTTATCCAGGTGCGGCACATTAGTCTCGGTCACCAGCAGGGTATTGGGAGCGCATTTATCCAAAATTTCGCGCCACAACTGAATGATCGCGTGGGTCTGCGGCAGGTGAATCGAGCTTGTCCCGATTTCCTTCCACATGTAGCCGATAGCATCCAGCCGTATCAAGTCGGCTCCCTGGCTGACATAGAAAAGCAGCAATTCCGAGATTTTAAGCATGACTTCCGGGTTGCCAAAATTGATATCTAGCTGGTCTTCCGAGAAAGTAGTCCAAAGATATTTTTCGCCCTGGGCGGTCTGAAAGCGGGTAAGCAGGGGCAAGGCGCGCGGCCGGGTGACCTGGGAAAGGTCCAGGCCGGGGTCGGTTGGCAAGAAGTAATTTACATAGGGTTCTTCGCCGCGCAAGAAACCCTGGAACCACTCGCTGCTGGCCGAAATGTGGTTGACCACCGCATCGAACATCAGGCGGAAGTCGCTGTGTAAGGCCCTTAAGTCGTCCCAGGTCCCCAGCTTTGGGTCAACCTGCCAGTAATCTACCACCGAGAAACCGTCGTCCGAAGTGTAGGGATAGAACGGTAGAATATGAACCGTGTTAATGATACCTTTGAGGCGGGCTTCCAACCAGCGGTGCAGGGTTTGCAGCGGAGTGGCCTGGCCGCCCTGGACCTGGTCGCCGTATGTTATCAGAATAACGTCTTTTTCCGAGAGGCGTTGAGCCGGGGGCAGGGCCGGTTGGCGGTCCTTGAGGTAGGCGTACTTTTCCAGTAATTCCTGCACCTTCCCATAGGTTGCGCGGCCTGTTTGCGGTCCGTAAACGAACTCCAGTTTTTCTAGCATTCCTCACCTCTTTGCTAAATTTTTGGCCGGGCAAAAGCCTGGATTACCGGTTTGCCCGCCCCATCGGTTGTCGCAAGGTAGACCTGGTTTTCACCCGGCCACGGCTCACCGGATATTGCCCCGGTTTTCGCGGTGTATAGCACCTCTCCCTGGTTTGGGTTGACCAGGTATAGCAAGCCGGGATAGCGGCTGTCGCGGGCGGTCAGGTAAAGCCCTTCCGGGGTAGTGACTTCTTCGCCTAACTCGATGTTGCCAATAGCGTAACGGGCCGGTAGCGGGGTGTTGCGGGGAAACAGGGCAATCCCGGCCTGTTTGCCAAAATTGCGCAGCCTGACCCCTTCGTTAGTGGCGGTCAGGACATAATCCTTGAAAATTTTGGTGCTAAAGCGCCAGATACCCTCGTTTTTCTCCAGGTCTATTCCAAACAGGTAAGACTCGGTCTGGGATACTACCACCGATACATAGACGGTCTTTTCGTCCGGCGAAACCGCCAGCGGCGGGTCGCCCACCGTCTGGACCGGCAGTTGCCTTTCCCACATGACCTTGCCGGTCTGGTTATCGTTTTTGCGTAAAATCGGTTTGTGGTCTGTACCGGCCTCCGGCACGACACTATAAATCAGGTCCGGGTTGGCGCTGTGCAATACCAGCATATTTAAGATTTGCCACAACCTGGCCCCGGTCGCACCCACGATAGCGCCTACCGACAGGTCAGGGCTTTCGATATAAATATTTTTGCTGCCAAAGATGACCCCACCTAACCGTACGCCAAACCCGCTCGCCGAAGGCGGCTCGGTCAGGGCCGACCAGACCACTTTGCCGGTTGTAACATCAAAACCGTTTGCCAGGATGTATTCAGGATTGGCGGTCTGGGCCGGTTGGTTGAACGGGTCTTGCTTGCTGCTAACGGCCACCACCAGTGTATTATCATAGAACTTGCCCCCGATAAAGCGGTTGCCTGTAGCGCGTCCGGGCGCGCTGAACTTGAGGTCGGCTTCCCATTTCTTCTGGCCGGTCCGGCTGTCATAGGCGATAACTTTTTCGGCTGCGAGGTCACCTAAAGCAACCGTGCCGGGTCCAACTACGGCCAGCGGCGGGAAGATTGGAAGCGGCCCTGCCAGCGGTGGGGCCGGGATTTTCCAGGCGGTGGCTCCACTTTTGGTATCCAGGGCGTACAGTCCGCCCTGGCGATTTTTCACGAATACCAGTCCATCGGCTTCCCCGGCAATAATAGCTTCACCGCCCGCGTCCAGGGTGGCCTGCCAGTTCTGGGTAAAGGGCCTGGCGTTAGTCTGGAGTGGCGAAATTACCGGCACCTGGTTGGCATCCAGCGGCAGGGTTACCGCCTGGGCCGTGGTTGGCACTGCCGGGCTTGCTCCCGGCGTACTCGCGTTAGTGGTTGTGGCGCCGGGTGTAGTTGCCGCGCCGGTGCCGGGTGTCGTGGTGCCTGGTACAGTCGCAGGAGTGCCGGCCGCGGCCGCTGTTGGAGAAGGGGCCGGTGGCGTAGCAGTAGGACCCGGGCTGTCCGCGCAGGCTCCTAGCAACAGGGCCAGCCCCAGCCAGGTTACAAAACATAATTTCAAGGTTAAAATATTCCGGTCAAACCAGGTTTTAAGCATGTGGGTATAATTCCAGGCCGCAAAACAATAATAAATAATTCGCGTTCAGCTTGATTTTAGCAGAAACCAGCCTTAAAACCTAACCTAAAAATAAGAGGCTATTCCTATTTTTTGTGCCAGTTATTGTATTGACCCGGTAAAACTCTCTTGAAATTACAAAAGGTACGGGTATATTTTCGGTGTGGGGTATTGAGCAAATGGTTAAAAAGCTGGCCCCTTAAAGGGTAGCAGAGAGATGCCAAAATGAAACGGGCAGTTTATAATAGGGGAAACCTTTTATACAGGCATTAAAGGGGCAAATAACGACAGGGTATCTGGAAATAGAGTAATAAAAAGAAAAATGAAACAGCAAATTCCCAAAAAGCAGGTTCCCCAGGGGACCAGAGTTTATTCAACCGACCCGAACCCGGTACCGGCTACCATAACACCCGAGGCCAACCCGCCACCTCGCCAGCAGACCGCCCGTATCTGGCGCGACAGCAAGCGGCGGCGTGGGAAAACGGTTACGGTTATCGGCGGCCTCCAGCACGACCCGGCCACCTTTGAAGATTTGTTAAAGACGCTCAAGAAAAGCTGCGGGGCCGGTGGCACCTTTAAGGACGGCGAAATTGAGATTCAAGGTGACCACCGCGAGGCCATTTCGGCCTTCTTTTTGAAACTGGGCTACAAAGTTAAAGCCGTAGGCGGCTAACTTGCCCTTTTCGCTTGCTTCCAGGCCGGTTCCGCTTTTGGCGGGGTGACGTTCAGCCGTTCGAGCATGTTTCGCACCAGCTCGGGGTCCCAGGGCGTCGGCTTGCGCGACTCGTTATGGCTGTCCGACCCGGCGCTAATTATCAGTTCGTTTTGTTTGGCGAAATTGCGGTAGCGTTCGACTTCCGCCGGGGGGTGCGAATAGTGGTAGACCTCTACCCCGGCCAGGCCAAATTCAACCATCTCACGCAGTACTTCCAGGGATGCTACCTTAAAGCCATGTTCTTCCCGGCCAGGGTGCGCCATTATCGGAATACCCCCGGCAGCCAGGCTGACCGCGATCGCTTTATCGGCCGATTGAGAGCAAATACGCTCCATTCCGACTTGCCAGCCCAGGCGCATGGCCTGGTCGAAGGTCGGTACTTCGCCGCCTAAATACAGGGCGCGGGCGATTTCAATAGCCTGGTAGTTTCCTGCGGCGTTTTTTAATTCATCAAGTTTATGTAATTTATAACCCTTTTTTTTAAGGGCTTCAATCATTTCGGTTTTCTTATCGGTTACTTGCTTGTCGGTATCGGCCAGTAAGGCATTCAGGGCCGGGTCATCAGGGTTGAAATTGAAGACCAGCATGTGGTACATCGCGTTCTTCCAGTTAATTGTAATTTCAACTCCCGGAATAACTTTGATGCCTTTCCGGGCACCCAGTTCCTGGGCAGGCCGGACGCTCTCAATAGTATCGTGGTCGCTGACGGCCAACACCCGCAAGCCCTGTTCTGCTGCCGTTTCAATTAACTTTTCGGGTGTCCAGAGCCCATCACTGGCCAGGGTGTGCATATGGAAATCGACTCCCGCGCCGGGAGCTTTTAAAGTATTATCACTATAACTGTAAAAATTTCTGCCAGACATTCTTATAAATACTCCTGCTACGTTAATTATGGCATGTTAAAATTGCAGCCATCTTTATTTTTCGTAGTTCGTTATAATTGTAACATAACAGGTAATCATTTTATATTAATTTTGACTGGTTGAGAAGCCTTAACCAATAATTAACTACAAAAATCACAAAACCTTTCCGATTATCTTTACCGCTTGCAGCCATGATGATATAATCGTGGATAGTTTTAGCTAATAGGCAACCAGAAGTATACGGCTCACTTACTTTTATTTAATTGCTTGAAATTGGAGGTAGCCTGGTGGCGCTGTCAATAACACGAGGAGGCTCTTCGGAGGGTTCCAATCCGGGTGGTAGTATTGAACTGGCAAAGGCAACCGCCATTATGGAGCGGTATACCACCTGGAATGCCAACGAAGCGCTCATCCCGATGCTTCAAGAAATTCAGCACGAATACGGGTATATCCCGGACGTGCTAACGGCCCTGATCTCAGAGCAATTTGATATCCCCCTAACTCAGATTTATGGTGTCGCCACCTTCTATAGTGACTTTCGAGCTTTAGAACAGCCCGAACACCGCATCTTGCTCTGCGAGGGCCTGGCCTGTTATGTTTGCGGTTCACAGCAATTGCACCGGGCCGTCAAAGACAAGTTAGGAATTGATTACGGCGAGGCTACTCCGGACAACAAGTTTATCCTGGAGCGGGCCAATTTCTGCTTCGGAGCCTGCCAGTTAATGCCCATGGTCGAAATTGACCACACCTTCTACGGTAATGTTACACCTGAGAAGTTAGTCGAACTGATTGACCAGACCGCCCAGGGCGGCGGCCATTCCAGCCACGAATAGACTAGAGGAGAAGCACCAGAATGGATCGGAACGAATTAATCCAGCTCCGTACCCGGTTTAAAGATGAGCGTACAAAGCTCTTCCGGGAAAAGACGGTCATTCAGTGTGTGATAGATGGCGGCTCGGTAATGGCCGGGGCCAAGCAAACTCTCGCCCGTTTCCGCCAGCTGGCGGAGGGTTCCCCGGATGTACAACTACAGGTGACAGCCGGTTTTGGCGCAATGTGGATGGAGCCAACCGTTTTTATTTCCAGGCCGGGAAACCCCCGGCTTCTTTATGGCTTTGTGGACGAGGCCCGCGCCGAAGAACTGTTCAACCGCTACGTCAAGGGCAACGACCCCTGCCCCGAATACGCTTTTGCCTGGCTTAAAGATAATATCGATTATCCCGATTACAAATGGGCCACCACCGATGAAACCGATTGGAAAGGTATTCCGCATATCGGCAGCACTGATTGGGGCCGCTTGCAGCAGCGGATTGTGCTGCGCAACTGCGGCGATATAGACCCCGAAAGCATTGAAGAATACATCGGGCAGGGCGGCTACGCCGGTTTCGAAAAGGCCCTTTTCGAGATGACCGGGGACGAGATTGTTGCCGAGGTCAAGACCTCCGGCTTGCGTGGGCGCGGCGGCGCAGCCTTTTCGATGGGTATCAAGTGGGAAACCGTCCGCAACATCAAACGGACGCCCCGCTATGCTATCGTGAACGGCCATGAAGGCGAGCCGAACGTCTTTAAAGACCGGCGCATTTTCGAAGGCGACCCGCACTCGATCCTGGAAGGTTTGCTTATCGGCTGCGTGGCAACCGATATTCCGGAAGCTTATATCTATGTCGGCTCCGAACATCCCCTGGCTTTCAAGCGCATGGGTAAGGCGGTTGAAGATGCCCGGAAGATGGGCTTGCTGGGCGAAAATATCCTGGGCAGCAACTTTACCTGCGATGTAAAGGTCATGATCGCGGCGGGAGCCTATATTTCTGGCGAAGCCAGCGCGATGATGTACGGTATTCAGGGTACGCGCGGTATGCCGCGTGTGAAGCCGCCCCGTTCGGCCGAAGCCGGGTTGTGGGGCCAGCCGACCCTGGTCAACAATGTCGAAAGCTTTAATAACGCCCAGGTTATCTTGCTCAGGGGTGGGGCCTGGTACGCCAGTTTTGGCTCGGCCAAGAGCAAAGGCACCAAAGTAATTTCGCTTTCCGGGCCGTTCGCCCGGACCTGTATGGCCGAGATTGCCTTTGGCGGACCGACCAGAGATGCGATTGAAATTGTAGCCGGTGGCCCGGCCGACCCGGCCCACCCCATCCGGGCGGTCCAGACCGGCTCGGTTTCAGGGGGTTCCTGGCCCGCTTCGATGTTTGACATAATGTTCGATATTGATACTTACGGCAAGAAAGAATATGCCAACCTCATGGGTAGCGCCAGCCTGACGGCCTATACCGACCAGCAGTGTATTGTGGATGCCTGTTACTACATTTTGCGCTATAACCGGGACGAGAGTTGCGGTAAATGTATCCCCTGCCGCATCGGGTGCGAAGGTCTGACCGAAATGCTCTGGCGGATTAAGAACGGTGACGGTAAAGAGGCCGATATTGGCAAACTGGAAGGTTTGAGCAAGATGGTCATTGAACACTCTATCTGCGGTCTGGGCCAGGCTGCCCCGCTGCCGGTCCTTAACATGCTGGCGATTGAAGAATTCAAACAGGAGTTGTACCAGCATATCCGGGCCGGGTACTGCCGGGCGAACGTCTGTCCGATGGAACATGCTCAGACCAAGGTCTGGGAGTTTGGCGTACCGGCGGATATAAATTACAGCGCGGAGCATAACGGCCGGGATGTTTACGAATTAGCCTCGCCGGGCGGCCCCCAGTAAGCCAGTCCTAGTAGATTGGATCTATTCTTTTAACCAGATAAGGAGCTTGAAGTAGATGGCGGACGGGATAAAAGTAACGATAGACGATATCGATGTAACCGTACCCAAGGGAACGTTCCTAATTCAGGCCGCCAAATCGGCCGGTATCTATATCTCCAACTTCTGCGCCCACCCGGATATGCGCCCGTTTGGAGCTTGCCGCATGTGTACCGTGGGCGTGGTCAGTAAGTGGGGCCTGGGGTTCGACATTGCCTGCGCGACCGAATGTAAAGACGGCATGGTCGCTTTCACCGAAAACTCTAACGAGGAAGTCCGCGAAGTAAAGAAGTTTATCATGGAGTCCCTGCTGGTTGATCACCCGCTGGACTGCCCGATTTGCCCGGCTTCGGGGGCTTGCGACCTTCAGAACGCCACCTGGCACTACGGTATGACCGAGAACCGGATGGCCCGCGAGAAACAGTGGTTCGAGCAGGACTATTTAAGCCCGGCCATCCTGATTAAACGCGACCGCTGCGTGGTCTGCGGCCAGTGCGTCCGGGTCTGCGATGAATTGATCGGGGCGCACGCCCTGGCCTTCGTCAACCGAGGTATCGCAACCTACATCGACTCAGCCTGGGGCTCCGACCTGACCAAGTCGCCCTGTACCAGTTGCGGTATGTGCGTGGAAGTCTGCCCGGTCGGCTGCTTGATGCACGTCCAGTACGAAAACAACGGCCTCCAGTGGACCATGAAGCGTACCCCGACTACCTGTAACTATTGCGCGGTCGGCTGCCAGATGAACTTTGAAGCCGAAGTAAACACCGGCCTGATCGAGAAAGTGACCTTCCACGAAGGAACCGGCGTGAATGACGCCCGTTCTTGCGTCAAGGGCCGCTACGGCTACCAGTATATCAACAGCCGCGACCGCCTGGTTTCTCCGCTCTTGCGCAAAGATAACCAGTTTGTCGAAATTTCCTGGAATGAGGCTTACAGCATCCTGAACAGCCGCTTGAGCCAGTACAAGGGTGACCAGTTCGGGGCAATTGCCAGCGGAAAGATCACCAACGAGGAAAACTACCTCTTACAGAAACTTACTCGCGGCTTGCAGCAGTCCAACAATATTGATAGCCCCATCCGGTTTACACAGGCCGCTTCGGTAGTGGCCTTGCAGGACCAGCTTGGCATAAGCGCCATGACCAATACCATCCAGGACCTGAAAGATTACGCCGGGTGCTACTTTATTACCGGGGCCGACCTGGATGCGACCGCGCCGGTGATGGCTTACCTGCTGCAAGAAACCATTCAGCGCCGTAAGGTCGCCACTATTGTGGTCAATCCGCGCCGGGTAGTTTTCTCGGACCGGGCCACGCTCTGGCTGCAAATCCGGCCCGGCACCGATGCGGCCCTTTACAACGGGCTGGCCCATATTATCCTGAATGAAAATCTGCATGCCAGCGGGTTCATAGATGCAAAGGTGGAAGGGCTGGCCGAATGGCAGGCTTCGCTGGCCGAGTGGACTCCCGAACGGACCAGCCAGGTCACCGGTATCGCGGTTGACCTGTTGTTTGAAGCAGCCCGGACCTATGCCCAGGGCGGCGCAGGCGGCAAGCGTGATGAAACCAGCGGCCTGTTTGGGCCTTCGGCCATCATCTACGGCACCGGGGTAACCCAGTGGTCGAACGGGGTGGACAACGTTCATGCCCTGGCGAACCTGGCCCTTTTGACCGGTAACCTGGGCCGTGAAGGCGCGGGCCTCAACGGCGTGCGCGACTCGGCTAACGACCAGGGTGCCGCCGACCAGGGCTGTCTGCCCGATTACCTGCCGGGTTATGTCCCGGTGAGCAGTCCCGAAGGCCGGGCCGCCCTGGAAACCCACTGGTTCGGCCACGCCAACAACCGCATCCCGGCCGCGCCCGGCCTGACCTATATGGACCAGTTTAAGGCGGCCGAACAGGGCCAGCTTAAAATGATGTATATCGTTGGCGAGAACCCGCTGCTGGCCGGTTCCGACCTGCAACAGGTCCAGCGCGGCCTGGAAAAGCTGGATTTCCTGGTGGTCCAGGACCTCTTCATGACCGAAACTGCCCGCTTCGCCGACCTGATCCTGCCCGCCAGCGGTCACGCCGAGAAGGACGGTACCTTTACCAATACCGAACGCCGGGTCAGCCGCATTCGCAAAGCGGTGGCCTCGCCTGGTTTCGCCCGGCCTGACTGGAAAATCCTGGCCGACCTGCTGGAACGGGCCGGTTCGCCTGCTGTCTATAAGAAACCGTCCGACATCATGGAAGAAATCAGCCGGGTGAACCGCTATTACGGCGGCGTCCGCTATGAGAAGTTGGACCGGGGCCGGGGCTATGAGACCTATAAGCCGGGCCTTGTCTATAACCGGATGGCTCCTATGCGGATGGAACGGGCCGGTTTGCAATGGCCGGTCTCGGCGGACGGCGCGCAGGAAGACGGCACCGCCATACTTTTCAGCGCTGGTTTCCCGACTGCCAGCGGCAAAGCTCGCTTCGTGGCGGCCACCAGCGCCGTACGCGACTTGCCGGGAGCAGACGAGCTTATCCTGTGTGTGGGCCGGACCAGTTGGGGAAATGACCGCACCGGCGGTATGTCTCGCCGGAACTACGTGCTGGACGCGATTGATCCCGAGCCGGAACTGGAACTCAGCCTGGGCGATATGGTCCGCTGGGGCCTTTCCCAGGGAGATATTGTGCGGGTCAGTTCGGCCAGGGGAGCGCTTGAAATTAAGGTCAAAGCTACGGTAAATCAGCCGGACGGCCTGGGTTATATGCCCTGGATGTTCCGGGAAGCGCCGGGCGCGGCCCTGACCAGCACCGTGACCGACCCTCGCACCGGCACGCCGGAGTTCAAATATACCCCGGTCAAGCTGGAGCGGTTAAGGGCCAGCGTTAGCGGTATCCTCCAAGCGGGGGCCGGTCTGATACCGGAAATGGTCGAAGGCCCGGGCGGCACCGCGACCGCCGTTAGATAACACTTAATCAAAAACCCCCACTGGACATTTATAAGTCCAGTGGGGGTTTTTGATTAATCCGACCGTATCTGGCGTTAAGGTGATTGGAAAGCTCAGGGTAGTCTGGCTTGAGATAAGCCGCCAGATTAAGCCCTGGTACGGTTAACCCGCAGCCAGTGTTCCTCCCAACTTTAAGCGTAAGCGTTCCTGGTCAGTAGTCACATCATTCCCTCCGGTTTCCCAATTCCCCTAAAAACCACCTAAAAACCTGCAAAAGTTGCCCTAGTAACCCCAAGTGGAATTTTGATACCTTAAAAGTGAAGGAGAGCCTGCGGGGCTCTCATCCCAGAAGTAGATCCTAAAACGCAATCAGGCGGAATTTAGCATCTTTTGATGGAGGCCGTAATGGACATCTTTTTATTTGTTTTGATTGTATTAGTAATTTTGCTATTGGTTGCGTTTACCAGCCGGGCTGGAAATAGCACTGGCAGAATTAACTTTCGACCTGAAGGGATGAGTGAAGTTGAGATTCAACGCCTGTTACGTGAGTCTCAGGCACAGACGCGCTGGGAAAAAGGCTGGTCGGCTAAATTGGAGCAAACCGAAACAGTCTGGCCGGTTTCTGTAACTACGCCAGGTCTTCCCCCAAAAGTTGATCAAACCAACCTTTGAGTTCAAGTTGGTAACAACTTACACCGGATGCAAGGCACCTGCGGCAAATTAACCAATTGTGGGTTACAAGATAATTGAGGAGCCAAAACGATGTTTGAGAACAACACGTATTACGTGCAAAAAGAAATGGAACGGCGTACCAGTGAGATGCTAGCCGCTGCAGAGCATAACCGGTTGGTAAAACTCACCAGGAGAAGTGCTACTTCAGATAGTAATAGCAGCGCTCTCAATTCCTCTCAAAAAGGTAGCGCATGGCGGGCCAGGCTTTGGCAGGTGACGAGCCACTGGTTTAAGCCAGCTAATACCTGAGAGCAATCTCCTTCAGATTTTGTCCGGCCAGGTGGAAACAATATTTGAACCGGCTTCCCTGGTCGCAATAGTTCAAGGGAAGGCAGCTTCCGAAGAGGTAAATCAGGCTGGTGGTGTAGGTGAGGCAGTCGGCGGGGTGGCCGGGCTTGTGCCAGCGGGGCCAGGGGTAGGGGTTGCAGCAGGAACCGGCACTGCCAGCGGCACTTGCTGGTTCAGCAGCCGGAGTAACTCGCCCAGGCGGCGGGCCGTTTCATTGAACTGGCGGTTGCCTTCTTCCAGGTCTTCCGGGCTGGTATTTTCAATACCACTCATTGTAAAATCTACGGCCTGGTTTGAAATAGTGGCAATATTTTGCAGTTCCCGGTAAAACTGGATTAGTCTGGGCGTGGTTTGCAGGGCCAGGTTATCTAAAGATTTCTTCTCGTTTTTAATATTGGCCTGTAACTGCTTGCTGGATTGCCGGTATTCTTCCCAGCCGATTTTATCGCTCTGGATCTGCTGCCGCAAGTTGCGGGCAGTCAGGAAGAAGCGGTTATATTTATCAATCTCCAGCCGCATATTCAGCGCAAAGCTTGCGTCGGCGCTCATGACGGTTGCCGGGGCGGCGGCTTGCCCGTTAAGCCCGGTGGCGGAAGTGCCTGCCGGGGTCTCGCTGCTGGATTTGCTAAGCGGCCCCAACCAGACCAGGACGCCTATAAAAAATACCAGCGCCAGGACCACCCCGGCAGGGACAGCCGCCAGGCGCGACCGCCTGACCCGGTAAGGTTTAAATTCGTCTTTTTCCCTGGCCGGATGTATGCGGGCGCCGCCAAGCGGGATACTTTCAGGGTCGGCGTCGATACCGCTCTGGATCAGTTTTTCAATAATTTCTTCCAGGCCGACTTTTATTTCTTCCGGCCGCACCAGCACAATCGCCCGCGAGGGATGCACTCTCCGGTTAGGGTCTCCGGCTACCTCAACTTCACCAATCAGGGTTTCCGACTGGGCTATTCGGCTGTTTACCTGGGCCAGGCCCCGGTTGGCCCGTTCATTTGTGGCGTCCAACTCGACGGCACGGGTCAGGCAGATTTTGGCCCGTTCCAGGTTTATATCGGCCAGCAGGCCGCCCAGCCAGGTCCAGGCTTCGGCGTTGGTCGGTTCTTGCTGGATAGCCATGCCAAAAAGCTGGCGGGCCTGGTTGAGTTGACCCTTGCGGGCGTGGGCCTGGGCTTTTGCGATAAGGGCCTGAGCCCTGGCAGCTCTTTCCAGTTCTTCCTGTTGCAGCGGTGGTTGGGCGGCTTTCTCCGGGGTGACGGGCGCGGCAGCGGTTACCGTTTCTTCGCCGGTGGGCCGGATTGGCAGTGATTCGTCTGGCAGGGTTTCTTCGGCGGTCTGTTGGGGAATCTCCGGTTGTCCGTCTGGCAGGAAGTGGGCCAGGTCTGTGGAGTGGTCGCCGGAAATTGGCGTAGCTTCTGATAGATTTGGGATAGAGATAGGTTCGTCGGAAACGGTGTCCGTTTCTTCCTGGTAAACGGGCCAATCTTCCGGTCCCGCCTTTTCCTGGTAAACGGGCCAGTCTTCCGGTTCCGTTTCTTCA
>JAQBPB010000112.1 GCA_028287745.1 Chloroflexota bacterium | reverse complement strand
GGAACATCTGTTTAGGTTCGAGAATAATGCTGCCGCCACTCATTTGGTTTTTCCTTTTCTGCCGGGTAACTTCCCGGTGCTAACTATTATTTTAATATTTCGATTTAGTGGTGTGCCGGGTGAAGTTCGTTACCGGCGATTTGTTTTGACACTTTGATTGTATAGCCAGGATGAGGAAGTTAGAAGGGACAATAGTAAGACATAACTAAGACACTTGCCGGGTTTTGAGTCTAAAAACTAAGACAAGTGCCGCCAGCATTAAGACAAAGCCCGTTCAGCCCTGGTTAAGCGAAAAAAACCGGGCCGGTTAAGCGCCGGTCATTGGAATATAAAAAGGGTAAGATCAATTGAAATTAGAGGATTAGGCCCCGGGGCGGGAAAGGCTGCCCTGTTTAATGATATGCAAGCCATAGTCTACCAGGGCCAGGTCGTCGTGTTCCAGGCCAAAATTGATAGCAAAAAAAGGGGCCAGGCGCCTGTAGAAAAGCTGGCGCTGCTCGAAATTGGGACCGGTCGGGCCCCGGTAGTAGGGCAAGACATCCAGCGGCACGTCAAAAGCCGGGTCGCCCAGGCAGACATCGCCAAAATCAATTACACCCGTTAGCCGCTGGCGGGCCGGGTCAACCAGCAGGTGGTCTTCTGAGAGGTCCCCGTGCAGCAGTACCGGTTCGAAATCAAAATGCTGGTCGTCATCCAGAAAATCTTCGAAATAGATGGCTACCTCGTCTTGCGCGTCCTCCGAGAGTAAAACCGCGACCTGTTCCCGCGCCAGCCGGTAGAAATCTTCCAGGCCCTCGCGCCAGGTGGTGTCCGGCCCGGCGGTACCGGGGAATTCTTTAACCTTTACGCCAAGCTGCCTGGCCCGTTCCGGCGGAAAGGAGTGTAAAGCGGTGAGAAAATCGCCCAGGTGGGCTTTCCACCAACTGGCCCCGCCAACCTCGTCCGGCCAATCCGGTTGGGTCAGGCCGGGCAATGATTTATAGCCAACAAAAAGATAAGGGAAATTCAGGCTGGACGGTTGGGCGATAAACTGAAAATTGGGGATACTTACCGGTAAGTTTGCGGCCAGTTCCGGCAGCAAGCGGGTTTCCAGGACCAGCCGTTCGGCCACGCCGGGGCGTTTGGGGAAGCGAAAGATATAGCGCTGATTAGCCAGGCAGACCAGGCTGTCCCAACCTTCCGCCAGGTAATCCAGGCTATCCAGGGTAAAGCCTGGAAAGTTCTCGAGGATGGCGGCCCGGTAGCGGTCCAGCCTGTCGGCAGTCATTGGCGGTTAACCCTTAACCAGGAGAGCGACCGCCTGGCCTTCCAGACCTTCCATTCGCCCGGCGAAACCTAGCTTTTCGGTAGTCGTAGCCTTCAGGTTTAGCTGGCTTTCGGCCACACCCAGGGTGGCGGCCAGGGTACGGGTCATTTGCGGAACATAGGGAGCTAATTTAGGTTGTTGGGCCACGACTGTCGCGTCAAGGTTTACCAGCTGCCAGTTTTCGGCCCGGACTTTCTGGTAAAGCTCTTTGAGCATTTGCAGGCTTGAAATGCCCTTTATCGAGGGGTCGGTAGGTGGATAGTGACGGCCAATATCGCCCATACCCGCCGCGCCAAGCACGGCATTGATAATAGCGTGAGTTAGCACATCGGCATCGGAATGTCCGTCCAGCCCCATTTCAAAGGGAATTTCAACCCCACCCAGGATGAGCGGGCGGCCCGGCACCAGGCGGTGGACATCAAAGCCCTGGCCGATTCTAAAGGTCGGAAAGGCCGGGTTCATGGTCGGTTCGGCCGGTAGGCTGGCGGGTTCCTCATGATTATTGGCCGCAGATTGCCCGGCCAGAATCCGCCGGGCCTGGTCCAGGTCGTCCGGGGTGGTTACTTTTATATTGGTATACTCGGCCCGGAAGACTTTAACCGGAAATCCGGCGAGTTCGGCCATCATGGCGTCGTCGGTCACTTCCGCGCCGCTGGCCTGGCCTTTGAGATGGGCCTGGTAAATCAGGTCGAAGCGGAAAACCTGGGGCGTCTGGACGGCCCAGAGCAGTTCACGGGGCGGGGTATCCTGGACCAACCCGCTGGCCTGGTCCACCCGTTTAATAGTATCCTTGACCGGTACAGCCGCGACACAGGCGCCGGTTTCGCGCGCGGCTTCCAACCCGTTCAATAGAATCTTTTCACTGACGAAAGGGCGGGCGCCATCGTGAATCATGACCCAGGCCGGGGCGGTAGCTTCCGGGAAAGCCAGGCTTTCCAGGCCATTCCAGACCGAGTCCTGGCGGCGCGGGCCGCCTTCGACCAGGGCTTTGAGTTTGGTCCAGCCTTCGGCCTGGGCCAGTTCCCGGCCGCGTTCCAGGTTTTCCCGGCTCATGACAATAACAAACTCGCGGATGAGGGGGCTTTTTTCAAAAACATCGGCAGTATACGCCAGCAAGGGCCGCCCACCGGCCAGGGCAAACTGTTTATCCAGACCGGCCATGCGGGTGCTGCGTCCGGCAGCGACAATTACCGCCGCGACTCTCTCCGGCGGTGTCCGGTCCGGGGTAATAGCAGGATTCGGGGTAATGGTTTTAAAGTCCTCTATTTTTTCAGGTTGAAGATATTCCATCCGGCTTAAGCCTGGCTGCGCTCCTTATAAGAAGGCCCATTGGGCGGTTCATGGTAATCGCGGTCCCCGCCGTTGGAACTTGAGCCGGGAGCGCGTACCGTCGCAAAAATCATACGACCGGCCACAGTTTGTAGGGTGCGCGTGACCGTGATAGCCGCCTCCTGGTTCATGTAGCGGCGTCCATTTTCAATTACGATCATCGTGCCGTCATCCAGGTAGGCCAGGCCCTGGCCCAGTTCTTTACCTTCCTGGGTAATCCGCACGATAATTTCCTCGCCGGAAAGGACCACCGGCCGAACCGCCTGGGCCAATTCGTTGACATTAAGCACCTTGACGCCCTGCAACTCGGCTACCCGGTTCATATTGTAGTCATTGGTAATCAGGGGCATCAGGTTTTGCTTGGCAATCTTAATCAGCTTCGCGTCTACTTCGGTTGTATCGGTCGTATCAATATCGGAAATTTCAATTGGTACAATCGAGTCTTTGCGGAGTTTATTGAGCATTTCAAGGCCCCGTCGGCCCCGGTTGCGGCGCTGCGCGTCCGAGCTATCGGCAATATGCTGCAACTCGTTAAGGACAAAGCGCGGAATAATCAGCGTCCCCTCAATAAAGCCGGTCTGGCTTACGTCAGCGATACGCCCATCAATAATCGCGCTGGTATCAACCAGGATTGATCGGGCAAAGGCATTGTTTCCGCGCGCCTCGGAAGCAACCGCATTGGCCTGGCGATTGAGTCCAAAGAACTCAAAAATCTCCCTTTTACGCATCACCATAACCGAAATACCGAGGTACCCAAAAATTACAGCGGCTAAGAAAGGAAATAGTGCGCCGAGCATCCCGGGTAAATGGGCTAAAGGGATGGTTAAAAGGGCTGCCATAACCAGGCCAACGATCATACCGAAACCACCGGCAATTAAATCAGCAGCGGGTAACACCCGGAGCCGTTTCCGGGTCCAGCGCAAAGCGGCGTTAGTTACATAGGGAGTAATAGTAGCTCCCAGGGCCGCGCCTGCCAGGGCCAGTAATATTACGGCCCGGTCTTGCTCCGGACTGCTTCCGGTATCCAGGGTGTACCCAATTTGCCAGCCTAATACCGCAAAAAGGACCATGCCTACCAGTCGCAAGAAAAGTCGGATGCCCATTTGATAACTCCTCGCCAGGTCAGGTCAGTCATAGCCAGGCGGCGCATACCCGATTGAGTTGCGCTTGTAAACAAAAACAGTAAAATGAGTACTTAAAATACAACCCTAATAAGTACGGACGCTCAAGCCTATACTTTATTTAAAATTAACAGTTAACTTTTATTCTATCATTCGGCTTAGTCCACTGTCAAAGGTTTCCGACTAATCCAACCGGCCCAAATGTTACTCAAAACCGGTAAATTGACTTTTGGGTTAATCATACTGGAACGAAAGCAACAGGCAATGCAAGCATTAAACTTAAAAGCCCGGCGCGGGCGGCCTTCCTGGCAAATAATCTGGCTGTTAGCCGGTCTAATATTCCTGGCAGGTTGCGGGGATAACCCAACCGCCGCGCCGGCCGCAAATACGCTGGCCCCTACGGCGGTTACTACGGCCGGTACACTTGAACCCGTTAAAACGGCCCAGGCCGGAACAACCACGGCCGCTGCTATTACTACCGCTGCCCCAACTGGAACAACCGCCACTACTGCGGCCGCCCCAACCACCACCGCCGCCGCAGTTTCCAATCCCGGTCAGGGTAGCCTGACAACCGCCCCGGCGACGATTACCAGGGCTAATGGCGAAAAACTGGAAATGACCATTGAACTGGCCCGCACCGAAAAGGAACAGGCTACCGGCCTGATGGGGCGGCAAAGCGTCCCGGACGAAACAGGCATGCTTTTTATCTTCAAACAACCGGGACAGGTCGGCTTCTGGATGAAGGATACGCCCCTGGCCCTCTCGATTGCCTTTATTGACCAGGATGGGAAAATCCTGGATATCCAGGATATGGAGCCGTTTTCCCTGGCTGTGCATTCACCCGGCCGCAACTACCTGTATGCCCTGGAAGTTTCCAAAGGCTATTTCGCCCGCAAAGGGGTCCAACCGGGCGATACTTTTACTTTCAAGAGTTAGAAATAGAGTTAAAAATACTCCGGCCCAGGGGCCGGAGTATTTTAGTTTCGCACGGGCAGACTTTAGTAAATCCGTTTTTCCAGTTCGCTGCCTTTAAGGATGGTAATCCGCTGGCGGTCAATGCTGATGAAGCCGCGTTCCTGGAAAGCGACCAACTGGCGGTTGACACTCTCGCGAGTTGTGCCAAGCATGTTAGCAATATCTTGCTGGGTCAGGCGCAAATCAATTTCCAGGGCGCCGGAAGGCAATGTCTTGCCGTGGGTATTGCTGAGTTCAAGCAGCTTCTTGGCAAGGCGGGCCGGGATGTCCAGGAAAACCACGTCCTCGACCAGGTTATCGGTCCGGCGGATACGCCCGGCCAGCGCCCGGATAATTCCCAGCGATACAGTGGGGTGCTTGCTGACGAAATCCACAAAGTCCTCGCGGTGCAGCACAAAGACTTCGGTCAGACCGGCGGCGGTTACAGTTGCCGAACGCGGCTTGCCATCGAACAACGATAACTCACCGAAGAACTCCCCGTTACTGAGAATAGAGAGAATCATTTCGGTTCCGACTTCGCTGGGGACACTAATTTTCACAGTGCCTTCATTAATAATGTACATAGTGGTACCGGCATCGTCCTTATGGAAAATAGTTTCACCAGGGCGATAGGTACGGCGTTTCAGGCGGCCAAAGAGTTCATGCAGCTCTTCGGATTGCATTTGGGAGAAAAAAGGTATTCCTGCCAGCAGTGTTTCATCAGAAGCCATAATTACTTTTATATCCCCACTATAACTTAAGGGTAAAAATAGAGTCCGGGTCGCGTGGTTAAGGTTGGCCGGTGCTTCAGGGGCCAGGCAAATTGGAGGCTAATCCAGCCAGGTATAAAAAAGCTTTTTTACCGTATTTAGTAGGCGGAAAACAGCTTTTACTTGAACGATGGTAGCATTAAAATCAAGATTTTGTCAATCGCCACAGGTGGTTTTGACGAATTGGTTGGGTTGAACTTTATCCAGGTTTTAGTGACCGGCCTTTTCAGGTATAGGGTGGGTTGCAAATATCCCCACCTGTATGGTAAGATTAATAGTAGCACGGTAATTCTAATTCCTATAATGGTGATGATTGAAAGTTAAAGAGCTTCCATATTTCGACCTCGATTTTTCTGCTTGCGTCAGACCACACTTTATTCATTCGTCCAACTTAAATCATAATAAGGAAGTGGGAGATGTACCTAAAACGGCTCCATGTTCAGGGTTTTAAAACTTTTGCCCAAAAAACTGAATTTCTTTATGATTCCGGGGTAACGGCAATTGTCGGCCCGAACGGCAGCGGGAAAAGTAATATAGCCGACGCGATTCGCTGGGTGCTGGGCGAACAACGCTATTCGGTACTGCGCGGCCGCAAGACGGAAGATGTTATCTTCGCCGGAAGCAGCCTTAAACCGGCGATGGGTTTTGCGGAAGCCAGCATTACCTTCGATAATGCCGATGGCAAACTTCCTTTGAATTTTAATGAAGTCACCATCACCCGGCGAGCTTACCGGAGCGGGGAAAACGAGTATTACATCAACAAAAGCCGGGTGCGCCTGAAGGATATTACCGAGGCTACCCTGCCGCTTTCGCAGACTTACACGGTCATTACCCAGGGTATGGTTGATGCCGCCCTCAGCCAGAAACCGGAAGAACGGCGCGGGCTGTTTGAAGACGCGGCCAGTATCGGGCTGTATAACCTGAAGAAAGCCGAAGCTGAGAACAGCCTCGCCAAGCAAGAAGATAATGCCCGGCACATCCAGGCAATGATTTCCGAGGTTGAGCCGCGCCTTAAAGGGCTGGAACGCCATGCCCGCCAGGCCGAAGAATATTACACCATCCGGGAAGAATTGCAGCTTTTACTCAAACGCTTCTACGGCGACCGCTGGCACAAGAACCAGGCCGCCTTAGCCGGGGCGCTGGCCCAGGAAGAACAGGCCAACCAGGCGCTGGAAGCCGGTAAAGCCAACCTGGAGAAACTCCAGGCAAGCATCGGGACGGCGCGAGAGGTCCAGAACCAGCAGCGGGCCAGGCTGGCTGAATTGCACCGCGAAAGCAGCGTTTTGCACAACCGCGCCCAACAGTTACAGCAGCAGGTCGCCGTAGAGCAGGAGCGCCTCAATGGGGCGGGCCGCCAGCGCGAAACCCAGGAACAAGAACTGGCCGGTTTACAGGTTACACTCGAAAGTAATGCCGCCCGGTTGCTGGAATTGCAGCAAGAACACGCCGCTACCCTGGCCGGACAGGGTGACGAAGGGGCATTGCTGGCCGCCCAGGAAGCGGTGGTCAAAGCCCATAGCGCTAAAGCGCGGGAAGCTGAAGAAGCCCTGGAACGCCAGCGCCAGTTGGTAATGCGCCTGGCTAACCGCCTGGAATCCATCAAGCAGCGCAAGGCCCAGTTGGTCGAGCGGCGCACTGCCCTGGCCCGGCAAATGGACCAGTTTAACCAGAACCGGGCCAACTTAAAGACCCGCCAGGAAGAAAGCGAAGCTGAAATTGCTCGCGAACGAGGCATCGCGGCCGCCCTGGATGAACAGGCCCTCCAGCTTGAAACCCGGCGAAAGGCCCTGGCCCAGGAAAGCAGCCAGACAACCGAAGCAATCCGCAAGGGCGAACGCAGCCTGCAGGACACCAGGTCCAAAGTGGATTCGGCCCGGTCCCGGCTGGAACTGCTCAACCGCTTGCAGACGAGTTTCAGTGGGCTATATGGCGGCGTCAAGAGCGTTATGCAAGCCGCCACCGGCCCGAAACCGGTTCTGAACGGCGTCCTGGGCCTGGTGGCTAACCTGTTACAGGCCCCGGTCGAACTGGAAGTAGCCATTGAAGTAGCCCTGGGTGGGCATTTGCAAGATGTAGTGGTCGAAAGTTTCGAGGACGCCGAAGCCGCTATCAGCCATTTGAAAAAGGCCGGGGCGGGGCGGGCTACTTTCTTACCGCTGGATAACCTGCGCAGTAACCAGAACACCAGTCTTAACCGCAAAGCCCTGCAAATCCAGGGAGTACGCGGTATCGCCAGCGAACTCATAGACTTTGAGGCCCGTTTTCAGCCGGTCTATGAACAGTTGCTTGGTCGGGTTATTATAGTAGAAGATGTCCAGGTGGGCCGGGCCGCCCTGCGCGAGTTAAACGGCGCCTGGACCGCCGTAACCCTGGGCGGGGAAATCTTGCGCAGCAGCGGGGCCGTTACCGGCGGGGCCAGCGGCAAGGATAAGGACCGGACCGAAGGCAGCGTTTTGATGCGCGAGCGGGTCTTGCGCGAACTTCCTGTCGAAATAGCCCAGCTTGAAAAACAGCGCGGCCAGGTCCAGGCGGAGTTTACAAAGGACCAGGCCCAGGCCGCCCAGTTGCAGCGCCAGGCCGCCGAACTGGAAAAAGAAATCCAGCAGTTGAGCCGCCGCCAGCAGCAGCAGCGCGAAAAGATAAACGCAGCTAAAACCCAGGTTGACCGCTTCTCCCACGAAATTAAGGTCCGGGAGGAAAGCCAGCAGGGCGTAGTGCAGGAGTTAGCCGGGCTGGACGAAAAGGAAAGCCAGCTGGCCGCCGAAACCGAAGAGGCTAAACAGGCCCATACCCAGGCCGGTAGCCAGGTAACCGAACTGGAAAGAGCGGTACGGCTGGCCGCCGCCGCTACAAACGACGAGCGCGAGAAACTGGCCGCCATGCGGACCGCCGCCGCCCTCGCCGGGCAGCGCCTGAAAAGCAGCGCCGAGAATTTACGGTTTGTCCAGGCCGAAAATGGCCGGTTGAAAGACCAGATTGCCGGTCGCCAGCAGCAGCTTGCGCAACTTGAAACCCGCTGCAAGCAACTGGGGCAGGTATTGGACCAGGCCCAGGCCGAAATGGCCGGGGTTGGCGGCCAATTAGAAGCGCTGCGGGTTGAAATTAACCCGTTAGAGGCTAAACTCAAGAAGCTTGACCAGGAACAGGCCGGGCACGAGCAGCAGTGGAGCAAATTGAGCAGCGCTCTTTTGAACCTGGAAACGGCGCACGGGCGGGCCAGCCTGGAAGTGCAGCGCATTAAAGGCGATATAGAAACCTTAAAGGTCCGGGCCGCCGATGATCTCGCGCCAGCTCTGGAATTGGACGGCACCGTAAGCGAAAATACTATGACGCCGCCCGCCTCGGTTGACCCGGCCAAATGGGAAGAGTTACTCGAACTGACCGAACGCGAAGCCGCACAACTGGCCGAACGTATCGAACAATTACGCAACCGGCTGCGCCGGATTGGGGCGGTTAACCCGCTGGCTGTCCAGGAATACCGGGAGACAAAACAGCGTTACGAATTTTTGTCCAGCCAGTTATTGGATTTAAGTGAAACCGGTCAGACCCTTCGCTCGTTAATTAAAGAGCTTGATGAAATTACCCAGGCGCAATTTTCTGTAACCTTCGATAAGGTAGCCGAAGAATTCAAACGGTTTTTCGCGCTTTTGTTCAACGGGGGCTCTGCCAGGTTGGTGCTAACACAACCGGATAACCTGGCCCAGACCGGCATTGAAATCCTGGCGCAACCGCCCGGTAAAAAGCCCCAAAGCCTGGCCCTGTTCAGTGGTGGTGAACGAGCATTAACCGCTGTCGCATTACTTTTTGCACTGCTCGAAGTAAATCCATCGCCTTTTTGCGTGCTGGATGAAGTAGATGCCGCCCTGGATGAGTCGAATGTAGGCCGGTTCTGTGAAACCTTACGAACCCTGGCCCACAAGACGCAGTTTATTGTAATAACTCATAACCGGGGCACAATTGAGGCCGCCCGCACCATTTATGGTGTTTCAATGGGGTCCGATAGTGTCTCGAAAATAATGTCACTCCGTGTTGATGAAGTCACGGACTTCAAAGTACACGGCTCTAAGTTAAAGCGGGCCACTGCTCTCGTTCAAGATGCCGCTGACCCAGTATTAAACTGAAAGAACCGCTAATTATTAACTCTTTTAGATGTCCGGTATGCGCAAGCAGGTCTTTACCTGTAGCAGTTTTGCACTAACGCCGGTCAAATTCCCGGGGTTATGCTGCCTGCTGGAATTCAGGAGAAAGAGGCGTAGTAAAGGTTCTTTTAGCAACTAAAGGGCAAATCAGCTTTCAATTGTTGGTCTGGTTTGGCCTTTAACAATGGAGGTTTTCTAATTTAAATGGTAAAAATAACCCGAGCGAAACCGGGCCTAGCTCGAATGGCCTGGTTGGGAATTCTAACGTCGGTTTGTTTTATGGCCGCCCTGGTCCTAAATTTCTTTCCGTCCCAGACTGCCGGAGCTGGCAGCTTTACCAGCCCGACGCCGATTGGTGGGGGAGCCCAACTTTTCAAGGATATGAACGTAAAGGTCCGCCCGACGGACGGCCTCGCTTTCATTTCCGGGGCCAAAATTAAAGTCTTAATTTCGAACAGCAGCAATACCGGTACGATGTATGACATCAACGACAGCGGTAGCCCGAATGCTACCCAGTGGCCGAGCCTGGCTTTTGCTAATGATGGCACCGGCTTTGTAGCCTGGCGTTGGGTTGGCAACAGCTACAAGGGTTATATGCGCATTATACCGGCCGGTTGGAACGGCGGAAGCCTTCCTTCCGGGTTTGACCTCGGTAGCCGGGTTAGCCAGGCCAGCGGCGTTGATATGGACCAGCCGGGCATTGAGTTCTCCCGCAAAGCTAACAAGCTTTATGTAGCCGGTTACTTCAAAACCCCTAACGGCGCTTCGCTTGGTATTGTTGAATCAAGCGATAAAGGAAATACTTTTAGCAACTTCAAAGTGCTGGCTAAAGATTCTTCCAACAGCAACATGGCCCCTGAAATTTGTGTGGACGCCAACGATAATATCCACGTACTTTCCCGGTTGGCCGGCAATTTGATTTCGACCAGCCGGATTAACGGCGCGTGGGATGCCAATCCTACTATCCTGATAAACGGCAACACCGGGTACGACGCCCGTGGCGCGGACGGCCGCAGCATGAAATCGATTGTTTGCGCGCCGGACGGCACCGTTTACGCCGTCTGGAAGTATAACTCTGGCATTGGCGTTAGCAGCCGCTTACCCGGACAGGCCTGGAAAACTGTTACTACCAACCTGATGCCTAACACTGAAACCAAATCGGTAAAAGCCAGCATCAGCCCGGATGGCACTCTCTGGGTAGTAGCCGGTAACAACAGCGGCACTTCAGGCTACGTCGGCACCTGGGTAGTAACCTCTACCGATAAAGGCGCTACTTTCAGCAGCCCGGCCCCGGTCTCCCCGAAGCACACCTACTCTAACGAAGCTGTGGCAATTGACGCTTCCGGCGTGGGTTCAAAGATTCACGTGGCAACCAGCTTTAACTTGAACCTGCCGGAGCAGACTTTCTACAGCTACGCGGATTACACCGGAGCGGGCAGCTTGCCGCCGTCCCAGCCGCCGCCGCCGCCCGCTCCGGGCGACCCGGGCACTGACCCGAGCAACCCGAGCCCGGCTCCGGAACCGGCACCGCCTTCCGATGGCAATACTTTCCTGCCGCCTTCCAGTGTCTCGGCCACTGCGGTAAGTTCCAGCAAGATCAACCTGACCTGGAAAGACAAATCCAGCGGAGAACTGGACTTCCGGATTGAGCGCCGCACCGCTTCCGGCGGTTGGGCTGAAGTAGGTACCTCCGGGGCCAATACTACTGCCTACACCGACGGCAGCATGAGCCTGAATACGACTTATTACTACCGGATTCGCGCCAGGAACCAAAGCGGCTATACCGCTTACTCCAGCGAAGCTTCCGCCAAGACCCTTGCCCCTACCACGCTTCAATTCGCAACCCAACCGGGTAACGGTGAAGCCGGTAAACCGCTCGGCCAGCAGCCGGTTGTGAACGTGCTGGACCAAAACGGCAATCTGGTCAAGAACTATAACGGCCAGATTCAGTTAAGCCTGGCTACCAACCCCAGCGGGGCAGCGGTCAGCAACAATACCGTAACTGCTGCCGATGGCGTAGCCAAGTTTACTGCGGTCCAACTGGATAAAGGCGGTAATGGTTACACCTTCTCCGCCAACGCGGCCAGCGGCAGCCCGGCCATTACCAATGGCGCGGCTACCAGCAACGGCTTCGATATTTCCGGCAGCACCGCACCGGTCGCACCCCCAATTGACCGGGGCAAGGACCAACGCAATGCGCCGATTGGCCTGACCCAATTCCAGCAACTCTGGGAACGGGCCGACAAGGCCATCACGGATGGGCAAACCAGCCGTTCCTGGCTCTGGGGACCGAGCATCACCGGTCTGCTTACCGAACCTTACGCCGAAGGTGGCACCCGCCAGGTGCAATATTTCGACAAGACCAGGATGGAACAAACCAAAGGCCGCCCGGTCACTAACGGTCTGCTGACGAAAGAGCTTATCACCGGCTTAATGCAGCTTGGCGATAACACTTTCCGACAGTATCCCGCCAACGACAAAATCAAGATTGCCGGCGACCAGGATGCTGCGCAAAACCCGACTTACGCTTCCTTCCGTGGAGTTTCCACGATTGACAAGGAAAACCAGGCAAAAGCGAACAGCAATGTCGTCAGCGCCACCATAAATAAAGACGGGGTAGTGGGAGCCGATGCGGCGCTTGGTACCAAGTACAACGTCAAGAATACCTACTTTGACCCGACCTTGCAGCACAACATTCCCAATGTCTTCTGGGATTTCATGCACCAGACCGGCCCGGTCTACGTGAATGGAGCTTATTCCCAGGGACTGCTGATGGATTGGGTTCCAACGATGGGTCTGCCGCTGAGCGAAGCCTACTGGACTCGTTCGGTAGTAGCCGGTGTGGAACAAGACGTGCTGGTACAGGTCTTTGAGCGGCGAGTTCTGACCTTCACTCCTGCCAACAACCAGGCTTTCCAGGTTGAGATGGGGAACGTCGGGCAGCACTACCGCGAATGGAGCAAGGCTGTTGAAAGTACTCCAGCAGTCGCTACTGTCGCTCGCTAAATTTTACTAAGCTTTAAATTAAAGACACCACAAGTAACAAACCTGTGGTGTCTTTTCATAACTATGGTTATGGAATTTGGAGGTAGCTACTCTTGATCGAGAGAAATAACATTTCCGCGTCAAAAAGGCGAGGTATAATGATCCCCAGCCTTCTGACAATATTTAGCTTTGTGGCAGCTTTATGCCTGAGCCTTATCCCGGCAACTACGGTTAACGCTGCAACCTGGAGCCCGCCGGTTCTGGTCGGAGGCAACCAGCCCCCGGCGGAACTTTATGCCGATTTGAATTTGCGGGTGCGACCTAACGACAAACAAGCTTTAATTGTCGGATCCCGAAAGGGCGTTTTTGTAAGCCTATCCAACAACCCCGGCAACCGGGTTAACATCAATGATAGTGGGCAGGATAATACTTCGCAGTGGACCAGCCTGGCAGTAGCCGGGGATGGAACAGCCTATGTCGCCTGGCGTTATACAAGCGGTAGCTTCGTGGGCTACCTCCGCAAAATCCCGGCCGGTTGGACCGGTGGTGCGTTGGAGGCCGGTTTTGACCTGAGCAACAAAGTTAGCGGCATTGCCGGTGGCCTCCTGGACCAACCGGGCCTGGCTTATTCGGACGCGGCTAATAAACTTTACATGGCCGGTTATATTAAGACCAGCGGAGATGCTACTCTCGGTTTTATGGAGTCCAGCGATGGCGGGAACAGCTTTACGAATTTCCAGGCCCTGGCAAAAGACTCTACCCGCAGCAATATGGCCCCGGTGATGTGTGTCGATGCTAACGACAACGTACACCTGATTTCACGCATAGCCGGAACCCTGATTTCCAAAAGCCGTGTAAACGGCAAGTGGGATAACGGCGTTACTACCCTGGCCTCGGATAGCACAAACTCCAATTTTGATCCAAGAGGTATGGACGGCCGGAACGGCAAAGACATCATTTGCGGCCCGGATGGGACCGCGTATGCCGTATGGAAAGTAAATTCCAATTACAGTGGTTCGTTCGCTTTCGCGGTTAAGAAACCGGGCCAACCCTGGCAAATCCTTAGCACCAATGTTTTTCCTGGCATTAATACCAAAAGTGTCTCGCTTAGTATGAGCGCCGACGGCAAGCTCTGGGTAATCACCGGAAATGATAGCGCTCCCTTCGGCGCGTATGTCGCGACCTCGGATAACCAGGGCAGCAGTTTCAGCCAGCTTGAGCCGGTCATTCCGCAGAGCAACTACTCGACTTCCGGCGTAGCGATTGACGCGACCTCCTCCGGTAAAGTTCATGTGGCCGGTTCCTTCTGGCTCAACCTGCCCTATAATACCTATTACAGTTCGGCCAACTATACGCCCGCCGCACCGGCTTCCAGGCCGACTAACCTCCGGTTTGATGTGCAGCCGGGCCGGGCCGAACCGGGCAAACCGTTTAAATCACAGGCGGTCGTCACTGCCCTTGACCAGGGCGGCAACCCCTTGAAGAATTACAATGGGACTATCACACTTTCGCTTGCCACCAACCCGGTAGGCGGGACATTGAGCGGCACCAGGGCCGTGGCGGCAGTTAATGGGACCGCGCAGTTCTCTAACTTGCAAATTGATAAGGTTGGCTGGGGCTACCAGTTAGCGGCCACCCTGACCAATAGCGATGGGACAACCGCCAGCGGCACCAGCGCCCCGTTCATGGTTTCGGACGTACCGCCCGCCGAACAGCGCAATGTCGCCATCGGGCTAAAGCCGTTCCAGGATTTATGGAACCGCTCCGATAAAGCGGTAGCCGATGGAGAAACCAGCCGCTCCTTTACCTGGGGACCGAGTATCTCCGGTGTGCTTACGGAGCCTTACACCGAAGGCAATTCGCGCCCGGTCCAATACTTCGATAAGACCCGTATGGAGCAGACCGCCGGGCGGGCCGTCACTAACGGCTTGCTGGCAAAAGAACTTATCACCGGTCTACTCCAGTTGGGTGATAAGGACTTCCGGCAATTCATTCCCAATAACAGCATCAATATTGCCGGGGACCAGGGCACCAACCTGCCCAATCCGACCTATGCTTCCTTCCTGAAAGTCTCAACGATTAACCAGGAGAATAAAGTACCGAGCCGGGTGGGGCAGTTTGTTACCGCTACAATCAACCGGGATGGTACCACTGGCAATAACGTTGACTTCGCCTCCACGTTTAATATCAAGAATGCTTACCACGACAACAACCTGCAGCATAACATTCCGGATGTTTTCTGGAACTATATGAACCGGACCGGCCTGGTCTATACCAGCGGTGCCTACGCCAACGATAAAGTCTTTGACTGGGTTTCGACCATGGGCTTACCGCTCAGTGAAGCTTACTGGTCGCGGTCGGTCGTGGGCGGCATCGAGCAGGATGTCCTGGTGCAGGTGTTTGAACGGCGCGTCCTGACCTTTACCCCGGCCAACCCTACCGCCTTCCAGGTAGAGATGGGGAACGTCGGGCAGCACTACCGGGATTGGCGGCGGAGTTTGCTGCTGGCAGCGCCTTCCCTGCCTGCCTGAGATGCTTCACGGCTAAAACCTGAAATAAAAATTGACCCGGCATTAGTTAAAGCGCCGGGTCAATTTTTATTTCAGGTCCGAAATTAGCGGTCAGAAGCTAGCGGTGGAAGGCTTTTATCTTTGAGCTGGTGGCTGGCATCCAGCGCCGTGGCAAGATAAGCCCGGGCATTGGCCAGGTTCGACCAGATAAAATGAAATTCGCTGCCACTACAACCGCTCAGACGTAAAGCCAGCTGATTTACTTCAGACTGTAATTTTTCAATTTGCTGACACAATTCGTCTTTATTGTTGGCAACCGGGTTGGATAGCTCAATGCCTTTCATAAATTTAATTCTCCCTAGTTATGTTGACTTTCTAACTATATTAAGTCAACAATTGGATTCTGTCAAGCCGCAAAACCCAAAGTTTTCGAATCCTTTAACCAAAATTTTAGACTAAGCCTAAATTAGAGAGCCTGTTTTCTAATTCGGGTGTGTTACAATACCTGGATGTATGGGATAGCTTAATTATAGCAAATTATCAGGGGATATACCTTACAAAGGATCTCAAAATTGAAAAAACCTTATTCATTACCAAACGTAACCATCGGTATCCTGGGCGGCGGGCAACTGGCCCGGATGACCATTGAAGCCACCAACCGCCTGAACTTTAAAGTAGCTATCGCGGAAACCCATGAAGATAGCCCGGCTGGACAAATCGCCGCCTTTGAGATTATCGGGGACTGGAACGACCCGGCGGTGCTGGAAAGTCTGACCAAAACTTGCGATGTCATTACACTTGAAAACGAGTTTGTGGATAGCGATATTCTACACTGGCTGGAAGCCCAGGGCCTGCCGGTCTATCCTTCGGCCCTGACGCTGCGGCTGGTCCAGGACAAAGCCCTGCAAAAACAAACCCTGCGCGCTTCCGGTCTGCCGGTACCGGCTTTCGCTAAAATAGAAACGGCAGCCGACATTGAAGACTTTGCCCGGCAGTACGGCTGGCCGCTGATTCTGAAGTCACGCCGGAACGGATACGATGGCAAGGGCAACTGGAAACTGGACGGCCCGGCCGATATTATCGTAGGCATGGAAAAGCTGGGCCGGGAAGGCCTGATGGTAGAAGCATTTATAAATTATCAAAAAGAACTGGCGATTATGGTCGTCCGGCGGCCCGGTGGTGAAACCGCGCTTTACCCGCTGGTTGAAACGGTCCAGCGCGACCATATCTGCCATACCGTAACCGCCCCGGCCCAGGTCCCCCTGAGTGCCGCCGACAAAGCAACCGAAATCGCCCGAAAAGCGATTGAAGCGATTCAAGGGGTAGGCGTATTTGGCGTAGAAATGTTCTTAACAGACGAAGGTGAAGTCCTCATAAACGAGTTAGCCCCGCGCCCCCACAACAGCGGCCACTACACCATTGAAGCCTGTGCCAGCAGCCAGTTTGATAACTTAATAAGAGCTATCCTGGACTTGCCGCTCGGCTCAACCAGCCTGATTGCTCCGGCGGCAATGGTTAATTTACTGGGTGAAACGAGCCGCACAGAAGGCCCGGACGGACTGGCGGATGCGCTGGCGGTCCCCGGAGCGCACGTTCACTTCTACGGCAAAGCAGCCTCCCGGCCAGGCCGGAAAATGGGTCATGTTACAGCCCTGGCACCGGGTGGAAGTCCGGCCGATGCCTTGAAACTGGCCCAGGAAGCGGCCGCAAAGCTAATTTTTTAGTTGGTCATTCTATACTAATACTTTATTTTTATTAGGCTTTTGTACCATTGACTGGCTTGATTTGTGCTGTATTATATTAGTGTCTAAAGTTAATGTGTTACTGTATAAGCGTTTTTTCAGGTGTTTACGAAGTAGTAAAGGTGCATGGATACTCCCCCGTTCCAGGCACTTGTTTTACCCGCTCTCACGGGCCCGCTCTATACAGCCAGCGGTTGTTATCGCTGTATAAGACGGAGGGTTATAAGGATGTCCCAATTTAATAAGGTTTATTCACAAGTACTTGCCTTTATCCGGCAACTGTTGCACCAGGAAAACAGCAACCCGCCGAGGCAGTCCCGCCAGAATATGTTCACCGGTTTGGGCCGGTTAGGCCTGGCACCGAATGGCCCGAGGGCCGGTTCGAATGGAAATTTAGGTAATTATACCGAGCCAAGTAGTCAGGTAAAGCGCCACAAATATAGTGTGGCCGAGGTAAAAAGGATTTTACGCGGGTTAGAAAAAGGCCCGCTGGCCTACCCCGTGCTGTACCAGGCGTCCACCTTTGGCGCGCTGCTGGATGAAAGAATGGTCCGTTACTTCCGGGGGCGCGAGCGAATGTTCGACCGCTTGCCGTATGTCCTGCTCCAGTATACCCAGGGTAAAAACTGCCTGGATATTGCCCACAGTGTCAGCTATTTCTCGGACGGTGATGATGTGGAAGACGCGATCGATTTCGCGGCCCTATTGATATCAAATCAACTCAACCGGCAAAGATAGGCGTGTTCGAGGGTCTTTTAAGCAGGGACAAATCAGTCTCTGCTTTTTTTGGCACCCTCCGTCCAATACTGGTATCCCAAAGGGCTTATAGCTATGCTATAATTTCCGCGAAAAGAATTTGTAAATCAGAAGGTTGAGCTAAACATTTTCCATGTCGGTATTATCACTATTTAAACTAAACAAGTCATTCAATATTTTCCCCGTATTCAAAGATGTAAGCTTTCAGTTGAACGACGGCGAGAAAGCGGCCCTGGTCGGCGTTAACGGTGCAGGCAAAAGCACCCTCATGCGGATAATCGCCGGTGAGGAGCGCGCGGACAGCGGTGAGATTGTGATGCGCCGGGGTTTGAAGATGGCATACCTGCCCCAGGAAGCCACTTTTGATAGCGACAAAACGCTCTACAACGAAATGTTGACCGTCTTTGAGGAAGTCCGGGCGATGCAGGCGGAAATTTCGCACCTGGAACAGGCCATGAGCCAGCCCAGCGACAATTTTGACGCTTTGTTGGAACGGTACGGCGAACTCATCCACCGGTTTGAACTTACCGGTGGTTATGACTATGAAACCCGGATTAGCCAGATTTTAACCGGCCTGAATTTCGAGCGCGAAATGTGGGACATGCCGCTGACAAAATTTAGCGGCGGCCAAAAAACCCGGGCGGCCCTGGCGCGCGCCCTCCTGGCCGGGCCTGAACTGCTACTGCTTGACGAACCCACCAACCACCTGGACCTGAATACCCTGGAATGGCTGGAAAACTTCCTGGCCGCCTGGTCTGGCACGATTATCATCATTAGCCACGACCGCTTCTTCCTGGACCGGGTAGTTACTCGCGTGCTTGACCTCAGCTTTGGCAGCGTCGAAGATTATCCCGGAAACTATACCAAGTACATGGGCCTGCGCGAGGAACGCTTCCAGCGGGCCATGAATGTCTATGAAGCGCAGCAGGAACATATTCTAAAGACCGAGGAATTTATCCGGCGCTTTAAGGCCGGGCAGCGTTCTAAAGAAGCGCGCGGCCGCCAGAAAGTTCTAAACCGGCTGGACCGGGTCCACCGCCCTAAAGAAAAAGATAAGCTGCACCTTTCGCTGCAAACTGACCTCCGCAGCGGCCGCCTGGCCCTGGCAACCGAAGAACTGGAAGTGGGCTACCGGCTCAAAACCGGCAGTCAAAGCCTGTTCAAAGCGCCCGACCTGGAAATCCAGCGCCAGGAGCGAGTGGCGATTATTGGGCCTAACGGCAGCGGCAAATCCACCTTCTTGAAAACAATTATGGGTGAGATTTCACCCTTAAACGGCATAGTTGAGCTGGGACCGAATATCAAAGTAGGCTACTATGCCCAGTCGCACGAAGGCTTAAACTTTAAGAATACCGTTCTGGAAGAAATTTTGTGGGCCGAGCCGATGACCGAAGGCGCCGCCCGTAACTTTTTGGGCCGGTTCCTGTTCAGCGGCGATGATGTCTACAAGAAAGTATCCGACCTATCCGGCGGCGAGCGCAGCCGGGTGGCCCTGGCTAAATTAACTTTAACCAAGGCCAACTTTCTAATCCTTGACGAACCGACAAACCATCTGGATATTAATGCCCGAGAAGCCCTGGAAGACCTTTTAAGCGAATATAACGGCACGCTTTTAATGGTTTCACACGACCGTTACTTTATTGATGCCCTGGCAACCCAGGTCTGGGCTGTCGGTAATGGGACAATGACTTTCCACCTGGGGAACTATACCGATTACCTGGAATGGCTCAATAAGGCTAAAGACCGCGAGCAGGAACAGTCCCGCCAGCAGGCTAAAGTACAGCCAGGGGGAGCCGGTTCCAAAAATGGGACCACTGCCAAGCCGGTGCAAGCCGCCCCGGTCCCGGTCAACCCAGCCGCTAACGGCAGTCTTAAAACGATTGGCAAGGAAGAACGCCAGCGGCTGCGTAAAATCATCCAGATTGAAGAAGCGATCAGCCAGAAAGAAACTCGCCTGGTTAAGATTGGTGAGGAGTTGAACCAGGCCGGGGAAAAACAGGACCTGGATGCCCTGGGGCGGTTGGGCCTGGAATACCAGCAGGTCCAGGGTGAAATTGAGCAGCTTTACGCCGATTGGGGAGTGCTGACCGGCTAATAAAGGTGGCGGCAAACATTACGCGACTGCAAGCGCTTTTTGGTACATGTAGCCGGGCCGCCGGTTTAGTTATTGACCCTGGGCGGGCGCAAAGGCAGCGTAAAGGCAAAGGTTGCGCCCTGGCCGGGGGTACTCTCGACCCAGATAGCGCCGTGATGGCCCTGAATAATATGTTTGGTGATTGCCAGGCCCAGGCCGCTACCCGCGTCACCGGACCGGCTAGGATCTACTTTATAGAACCGCTCAAAGACTCTTTGCTGCTCCTCTTTGGTCAGACCGATCCCGGTGTCCCTGACACTGAACTTGACCCACCCGGCGGCGGAAGTAAGCACCGCCTGGGTGCCCGGGTCATTTTGAAGTTCGGCCTTCAGTACAATCGAACCGCCTTTATCCGTAAACTTAATCGCATTCTGAAGCAGGTTGCGCAGCGCTACCGCAATTTTCTCACGGTCAATCACTACACCGGGCAGCCCCGGTTCTATTTCCAGGGATAGGACCTGTTCTTTTTGCTCCGCCAGCGGCCGCAAGCCATCCCTGACTTCTTCCAATAATAACTTCAGGTCCACCGGCCCAAATTCAAAAATTGCTTTATCGGATTGAAGGGTCGCCAGGCTCAATAATTCTTTGACCAGCCGGGTCAGGTGGTCGACCTCGCCATTTATCCGGCTGACCATCTGACGAGCCGTAGCGGGGTCTTCTTCCAGGACCATCTCAACCGTTTCGCTCATTATTTTGATGGCAGCCAGGGGAGTGCGTAGTTCGTGCGATATGTTCGCTATAAAGTCCCGCCGGACCCTTTCGACCCGGCGCAGTTCTGTCAGGTCGCGCAAGATCAACAAAGCCCGGCCCGGCTGCGTGGCGGTCCAGGGCACCGCCGTTACCTGCAAACTATAAGACCGGTAGGGCGTTTCTAAAAGCTGTGTCACCGGTTGGCCGGTCTGGAGGGCTTGCTGCAAAAGCTGGAAAATCTCGTGGTCGCGAGTGACCGTCATCAGGGTCTGGCCGGTTAGTTCCAACCGGACCGGCAGGCGCAGTAATCTCCGGGCAGCCGAGTTAAATGAGAGCAGGCGAGTCTCGGAGTCCAGGCTCACCACGCCGTCCCCCATATTATCCAGGACCGCCTGTAGCATCTGGCGCTCTTCTTCCAGCACGCCGACCAGTTCGGCCAGCTGAGTCGCCATCTGGTTGAAAGTCTGGCCGATGGCGCTGTATTCCTGGTAAGGGCTGGGTTCCACCCGCGCATCAAAGTTGCCTTTGCCGAGCGCCTGGGCCGCCCTTACCACCCCATTAAGCGGCCGCACCAGCCGGTTTAACTGCCATTGTCCAACTACCAACGTTAGAATAGCCACTACCAGCGCGGATACGCCAAAAGTCAGCCAGATTGAATTTATTACCTTATCAATGACCACCAGCGGTAAAGCCAGCCGGACGACCGTCCCTGAAAGTTCGCTGCCCGGTATGGTCGGGGTAATAACGGCAATATACAACAAAGGATTATGTAAACTAACGCTTGTCCGGGTGGACTTGCCATAGCCCAGCGGGTTTTGTTGAGCGGCTATAATTTCCGGGCGGTTGGCGTGATTTTCCAGGGTACTACTGGCTACTTCGCTATCGGCCAGCACTTTGCCGTCCTGGCGAATAACCGTCACGCGAGCACCGGTAAGCTGGGCCGTCTGGTTAGCCAGGGGCTGCAAATTGGTAAGGGTAACTATGGGGCTGGAAAGGTGGGCTGCCGCAAGGTGAGCTTCGGCCACCAGGCGTTCTTCTAAATTGCTTAAATAGAGGTCTTTGACATAGGAAGCCAGGAAAAAAGTCAGGAGCAAAAGGCCCAGGGTAATAAGACTAAAAAACGCCAGGGAAATGCGCCAGCGCAGGCTGTGAAAATTCAGACCGGGGAACCTTTTTCTCAGCATTGCTCTTCACTAATTGCCCAATTTAGCTCACTCAGAGCTGATCTTTATAAAGTCTTCGGCGCCTTTTTGCCAGGTGTAGCGCGATTTAACCCGGTCGGCATTGGTTTGCCCCATTTGCCGGGCCTGGGCCGGGTTTGAAAGCAACTGGTTAAGCTTTGAGGCCAGTTCCGCCGGGTCCGGGTTGACCAGGAAGCCGGTTTCCCCATCTTTCAAAATCTCACCCGGGCCGCCTTCGTCCACGGCTACCACCGGCAGGCCGGACATTGAAGCTTCCAGGATAGATAAACCGAAACTTTCGGCCCGGCCGGTGTGGACATAGATGTTCGCGGCGGCGTAATGCCCGGCTAATTCCGTTTCGGGCACAAACCCGGCAAAAATTACCTGTTCCGGTTGCAAGCCCAGAGCAGCCGCCTGGGCCTGTAAACTGCTTTTCTCCGGCCCATTTCCCACTACCAGGGCCACGGCGTCCGGGTGTTTCGTCAGTACCAGCGGCATGGTTTCCAGCAAGAGGTTGACCCGCTTGCGGGGATGCAAATGGTTGACGGTCAATAATACCGGGCGGTCAGCCAGCCCGTAACGTTGCCGTAAGTCGGAACCCTGGGCAACCGCGCCCGGCACCAGGTCAGTTTCCGCGCCGTGCGTAATAATAGTGGCGGGCAGGCCATAGGTTTCCCGGATAAGCTTCTGGCCGTACTGGCCGTTGACCAGTACCGCCCCGGCCTGGCGCGTCAGATAACGGTCAATTGGGCGGTAAAGTCGTAAAAAGGGCCGGGCTAACCGGCCTAACCAGCCCATTCGCCGGGTGACTTCCAGGCGGTCGGTATAAGCCGCCCTGGGCGGTTCGTAGCAGAAATAGAGTAGTTTTTGTTTTAGACGCCGGACTTTTTTGGCCCACCATAAACCCGGCAAACTGGGCGGTCCAAAAAAACAAAGGGCTGTAACATTCGCCGGTAAGGACCGTAATAACCCCGGCACTGCCAGGTATTCTATAATAGAGTCCAGGTAATGATTGCCGGTAAGGTTGAGGTTGCGGCCGGTTTCGATCAAGGTAACCTTTGGCGAAAGGGCCGGACGGCATTCGGCGGCGAACCGGTGAGTAAGTAAAGTAACGGTGCCCGGGCTATCCACCTGGTCGGCCACCGCGCCAGCCAGGGCCAGAATTAGCCGCTGGGCACCGGTAAGCCGTTTTATCTGGGGATATATGAAGACGAAATGGGACAAACTTTGCTTTAGTCCTCGACCAGCATTTTAGGAATCCCGTTTTCGATAGGATACTGACGGGGGCATTTCGGGTCGGTACATTCATCGACACACAGCAGTTTAGTGCCATCTTCACTCAAAACAACCTTTGTTTTGCTGAGCGGGCAGACCAAAATATCAAGTAATTCTTTGGAAATGGTCTGCGGCTGGGGAGTCTGAGTATCAGACATCTGTTAGTCTCCTTTTAAATTAGGGTTAATCCGGGTTATAGAATACCACTTTTGGCAACTAAAATGTTGATGGATTTTAGCACGGCCCCTACCTGGGTGCAACCTATTGCAGCTACTCACGGGCTATGCTAAAATAATAATCCTACTATTGTATTTAACTTCAATCAGATTGGTCCAATGTTGTGTGAGAGGCATTGTGTCAGACAGATAGATTGAGGTCTTTTTTGGTGTTATTTTAGGTATAACCAGACTCCGGCAAATCCGAAGTGCATGAAAGGAAAGGTTACCACTTTTGCCAGACAACCGGTACAACAATTCCAGGGGAGGAAGTAAAAAACAACAAGCTCCGGCAGCGCCCCTGGTGCCAAGAGAACCGCCCAAGCCTTCAAAAAGCGACGCGATTGCAATTGAGGGACGGGTGAAAGAAGCTTTGCCCAATGCCATGTTCCAGGTAGAACTTGAGAACGGCCATATGGTCCTCGGTCATATCAGTGGGAAAATGCGTAAGAATTTTATCCGTATCCTCCCCGGAGACCGGGTAACTGTCGAATTATCACCTTATGATTTGAGCCGTGGGCGCATAACCTTTCGCTATAAATAAACCGGGAGCGGTAATTCAACCAGAGTCTTCTCCTCATTTCTTAGTTTCCAGGATGGTCTTGTCCTGGCCTAACCGCCGGATAACCAGGGTTTGCGACTTAGCCCTGTGTTTTCGTTTGCCTCAAATTAGCCGCCTGGCCTTAAAAGGCCACCTCTTAGCCTGGTTGCAGGCGGCCGGTTTAGTACCGGCCGCTTATTAAGAATAGTTATTTTGCAATTCAATTAAAAAAGGGTAGAATTAGGACTGTTCCAGAAAGCTTAAAGCAGGATTGGTGAAGGACTACCCTCCCCTGCCGGGTGCTACTATTCATAACAACTCTTTAATCAGGAGATACTACATGTCGGCGTTCCCTTCAAATTTTTCAAATTCGGCCGCTGGTAAAATTCGCTTGTTATTAGCAGAAGATAGCCAGGGAACCCGGCACAACTTAATTAACCTGCTGGGTTTCGAAAAAGATATTGAAGTAGTCGGCGCGGTAGGACGGGGCACCCAGGCCATTGAACTGGCGAGACAGCTTTACCCGGATGTTGTCTTAATGGATATCAACATGCCGGATATGGATGGGCTTACCGCTACCTCTCAAATTCTCCAGATTTCGCCTATTATTGCCGTAGTAGTTATGTCAGTACAGGACGAAGAAAGTTATCAGCGGCGGGCCCTGCAAGCAGGCGCCTTTGCCTTCCTGGTCAAACCTTTCAGCGCCGACGATTTAGTCAATACTATAAGGGCCGCCGCCGGTAGATAAGCGGCACCCGGCCCTTTCAACTAAATCAATAAAAAATCCCGGGTTAACGGGACTTTTATTTTATACTTATTTAACACCGGGCCTGTTTACAGCCTGGCCGCTTAACCTGGCAAGACCAGCCTGCTAGCGAAGACCGGCAAATAAATCCTGTTCTTTTTCACCGGAGGTAGCCGCCGGTAGGTTGCTGTGAGCCAGCATGAAATACTCGTAGCCCAGACCTTCACGCCGCGTTTCTTCAGGCAGGATAAACATAAAATTATTTGGCGCAATCTGGGTCTTGTGGGCCGCGAAAGCCGCCATTTTTTGCGGCACATAATCCCGGACATCAAAGACAGTCGTGATTTTGTCATCCGAGACGCCCCAGACATCGGTATCCATCTCGGGGTTGTTCCAGGGCCCGTCAATGCCCCTGGCCCGCATTTCGGCCGCCGCCCGCTGGAAGAAAGAGCGGGAAATAACGGTGTAATAAAGTTTACTGGGTTCCCAGGCTTCCAGGCCGAGGTCGGGATACATCCGGGCGTCACCGGCCGCGTCATAAGCCACGCGGGTTACCCGGTGAGCCTGGACATGGTCGGGATGGCCGTAACCGCCAAACGGTTCATAAGTAACTACGACCTGCGGTTTTACCTCACGAATAATTTTAACCAGACGCTTGACCGCCTCATCAAAAGTAGCCCGGTAGTAGGAACGCGGGTCGTCATTTTCGGGGGTACCTACCATACCGGAGTCCCGGAAACCAAGCAGCCGCAGGTCGCTTACGCCTAAAGCGGCCACCGACCCGGCCAATTCCTGTTCCCGGACCTCTCCCAACCGGGGAAACATCCCCTGTTTGGCGGCCTCGTCCAGGGCCGGGTCAACAATCTCGCCGTTTTCGCCCAGGGTCGAAGTTACCAGGACCGTCCGGACACCTTCGGCCGAAAGCCGGGCGAAAGTACCGCCGGTGCCAAATACTTCGTCATCCGGATGGGCATGGACCGCCATAAATGTTAAAGGTTCGTTTTGCAAAGAGCTCATTACACCAAAATCCTCTATGAATAATCGCTTTCGCCTATGAGCCAGAGAATAAAGAGTTGAACGTAAACCGCTTCGCGGATTAACAACCGGCTTTTGCGGCGGAGGTTGTCAATCAGCATAGCAGGGTTCACGCTTAACGGCTGCCTTAAACCAGGCGAAAACTAGCAGATTTAAAACTATTTATTTAATTACCGGCAGCTTGCGGTGAGCCAGGACCGAAATACGGGCAGCCATATTCCGCGCGGCGGCCCGGAAAGCTTCGGAGACCGGCGACTCGGGCTGGCTGATGGTGATTGGCACACCGGTATCGCCACCCACCCGGACCTGGGTCTCAAGCGGAATCTCGCCCAGGAAGTTAAGATTGCGCTGCTGGGCTATCCGCCGCAGGTTGCCGTGATCGAAAATTTCGGTCCGTTCGCCGCAGCAAGGGCAGACGAAGTAACTCATGTTTTCGACCAGACCCAGGATTGGTACATGCATCTGTTGGAACATCGCCAGACCGCGAATGGCATCGCCCAGGGCGACGTCCTGGGGCGTGCTGACAATAATCGCGCCGGACAACTGGACCGATTGGGTCATGGTAAGCTGGGCATCCCCGGTGCCTGGCGGCATATCTACAATGAAGTAGTCTAACGGTCCCCACTCCACGTCCCGCATAAGCTGCTGAAGAGCGCCGTGGACCATCGGCCCGCGCCAGGTCATCGAAGAACCGGCCGGGACCAGGAACCCGATGGACATCAGTTTTACGCCGTAGTTCTCGACCGGCATAATCCGGTCCTCGCCAATCATACGGGGCCTTTCGTTGGTGCCCATCATAATCGGGATATTCGGGCCGTAAATATCGGCATCCAGAAGGCCGACTTTCGCGCCGTCCTGGGCCAGGGCAATCGCCAGGTTAACCGCGACGGTACTTTTACCAACACCGCCCTTACCGCTGGAAACGGCGATAATATTTTTTACGTTCGGAAGCAAAGGTGATTGAGGCTGGGAAACACCGGTCGCGCCGCCGCGCCGGGCGATAGAAACATCGGCATCCCAGTTAATTTTTATAGAGGTAATGCCCGGAACCATTTTATGAATGGCTTCTTCGCTCTGCTTTTGCATTACGGCTTTAAGCGGGCAGGCCGGGGTCGTCAGGACGATGGTAAAAGTAACCTGAGACCCGGCAATGGAAACATCGCGGATCATTCCACGCGAGACAAGGTCGCCGCCAAGTTCAGGTTCCTGGACCGTACTGAGCGCCTTTAGAATATCTTCCCGGTTAATTTCTTTCGTTGTCACTTCGTATCTCCTTAATAACTTCCTTTAAATAGGTTGTGCAGATTTTAAATTTTTCAAGCTACATTTTTCAAGCTACAGATGAAACCGGCAATTTTTCAGTTGTGAAATCTATTTCAAGTGATCATCTAATTATACCACCCCCTGGTGCCACTTCAAAACCTGGGGGCCAGCGAAATCTAATTTGCCAGTGAGCGGTATTAGTATTAGAATAAACAATTGTGCATTGAATCATATTCCCGGTTTGATTCTTGCACTATAATAACGCGGGTGAAGTAGATTCAGTAGTAAAAGGCAGGCAACACTTAAATGCCAGGTGAAGTATCCCAGACGAATATTGATTTTATCCAGGCGATGGCGGCGAATATTCCACCGGCCAGCACCATAACCCCAAAAGTGGCGGTCATGGCTTTGCTGCGAGCAGCCGATTACTTTGGCGAACTTGCCGCGCCTACCGGCAATCTCTGGGATACCCGTGACGCCAGTGGAAACCTGGTATTGGGCAAATTCACCTACTCGACCGCCGCCGGGCTGCTGCCGGGAACAACCCTTGAGCAACACGGCGCGCTGGAGTTTCATGCGCGGGATATTCTGGGTGTGCTGGATGACCAATATGTGGTTGACCGGCTGGACCAGGTGCTGGTGGGCCGCCCGATCAGTTTAATGGGTTACATCTCGGGCGGCACCGGCGAACGAGGCCAGGTTTCAATTCAATTGAACCCGGAACTGCTGTACATGCCAACCGCCGAGAGTGACCGGATTTATGACGCCCTCACCCGCTGTGCGTATTGCCTGGTAAAGTCGGGTATAAGTCCGCGCAAAGCGGTTGCTTTCCACGCCGAAATCAATAACCGTTACGGCTTCAGCCAGGCCCGTAAAGAAGAATACGACCTGTTAAAGTCGGTCGGGGTGCCGGAAGCCGAACTACCTTTGTACAAAGCGCCCGTTTACCTGACCATGCCCCATGTCCTTCCGATTAATGAAGACCTCCGGACGGAAGATTTGATTAAAAATAACCTGGGTTATTGGGCAAAACTCTAACCCACTGGCTGAATCAGGGGAGCTTCCCGGCCGGGAAGCTCTTTTATTTTATACCCGTTTACCAGATTCGCTTCTCCAATCTATATAAAATGCCTTCAAAAATAGACAGCGCGGTCTTAGTCAATTTTAGCAATTCTTTATGTACAAACTGCACATAATTAGCCCTTTTTTTTCGGTTTTTTTATACCTTTACAATAAAGGGGGGTAAGGATAAGATTGATTTTGTAAAAAATGTACATATAGAGCGTTGCCTATAAGGTATTTTGCAAAACCGCAAAGATGATTGTATAGAATGCAATTAAGGAGATAGGAATGTCGTCACTACCAACCGGCTCTGCCGGACGTTCCTGGGCAATTCAGGAAGTTAGCCGCCGCACCCCCCGTATCTTTGACTATCCAAAAGACAAAGATGGAAATGCCAAGAAAATTTCTGAAATATATGGGTCCAACACTTTCACCGGCAAGGCAATGCGGGATAAATTGCCTAAAAACGTTTATGTAAAGTTGCAAGAAACAATTAAACGCGGTGCCAAACTGGACAAAAGCCTGGCAACTGAAATCGCCCATGCCGTAAAAGAGTGGGCCATTGAAAATGGTGCAACTCACTTCTGCCACTGGTTTCAGCCGCAGACCGGCTTAACCGCCGAAAAGCATGATGCTTTTATCACCTATGATGATGAAGGCTCGGTAATGGAACGCTTCAGCGGCTCCCAGCTTATCCAGAGCGAGCCGGATGCTTCCAGCTTCCCTTCGGGCGGCATGCGCGCAACTTTTGAAGCCCGTGGCTATACCGCCTGGGACCCTTCCAGCCCGATATTCCTGGCGGAAGACCCGAATGGTAAAACTTTATGTATTCCTTCGGTATTTATCTCTTATCACAGCCACGCGCTGGACAATAAGACGCCTTTGCTCCGGTCGATGGAAGTTTTGAACCAGAGCGCGCTTAAAGTCCTTAAGCTTTTTGGCAGCCACGCGGAGAGAGTTGTCCCAACCCTGGGCGCCGAGCAGGAATACTTCCTGATTGACTACGCTTTCTACACCCTCCGGCCTGACCTGATTTCCGCCGGTCGCACCTTAATCGGGGCCAAGCCGCCCAAGGGCCAGGAACTGGAAGATCACTACTTCGGCAGCATCAAAGACCGGGTACAATCCTTTATGCAGGAAGTTGAATACGAACTCTACAAATTGGGAGTTCCTATCAAAACCCGCCATAATGAAGTCGCGCCCAGCCAGTTTGAAACTGCGCCTATTTTCGAGGAGGCCAATATCGCGGCCGACCACAACCAGATGACTATGGAAATGCTGCGCAGCGTAGCTCGCCGCCACAATCTGGCCCTGTTGCTGCACGAAAAACCTTTTGCCGGTATCAACGGCAGCGGCAAGCACAATAACTGGGCTCTGTCGGACGATAAGGGCAATAACCTGCTCGAACCTGGCAAGACTCCCAGCCAGAACCTGCAATTCCTGGTCTTCCTGGCCGCCTCACTAAAAGCGGTCCACAAGCGTGCCGGAATCCTGCGGGCTTCTATCGCCGGTTCGGGTAACGACCACCGGTTAGGTGCGAACGAAGCGCCCCCGGCTATCATCTCCGCCTTCCTGGGCGAACAGCTTACCGATATTCTCGATAGAATCGAGAGGGGTGAAGCCTCGAACCAGAGCTCGGAAGAACGCCTGATTGCCCTGGGTATTTCGCAGTTGCCTGACATCGCTCGCGACTACACCGACCGCAACCGCACCTCGCCTTTTGCCTTCACCGGCAATAAGTTTGAGTTCCGGGCCGTGGCTTCTTCGGCCACAGTTTCCATCCCGATGGCTTACTTGAATGCCGCGGTTGCCGAAGCCCTGGATGAGCTTTCGTGCAGCCTGGGCCAGAAGGTCGATAGCGGCGTGGAATTCAACAAGGCCGTGCTGGAAGTATTGCGCGAGGCCATCATTGAAACCAAGAACGTCCGGTTTGAAGGCAACGGCTACTCCCAGGAATGGGTTGATGAAGCCGCCCGTCGTGGTTTGCTGAACCTTGCCAAGACCCCGGAAGCCCTGGCCCAGATGGTCGAGCCGAGCTCCCTGGAATTCTTCGAAAAGAGTGGCGTGTTCACCAAAGAAGAAGTCGAAGCTCGCTATCACGTCAACCTCGAACGCTATATCAAGGACATTGAAATCGAAGTTCACGCCCTGAAAGATATGGTCCGCTCGATGGTTCTACCGGCCGCCTACCAGCAGCAGGAAAACCTGGCCTCCTCGATTATCAAGCTCAAGGATGTGCTCGGAGAGAAATACAGCACCACACAGACCAAAGAACTGGTTAATATCGCCAGCGCCATCAACCGCTTGCAGGAAAGCCTGGACAGCCTGAGCCACATATCTGAATCTGCCGAAAGCATGGAAGATTTACCGGCCAAAGCGGCCTTCTACGCCAGCGATATTATGCCTGCAATGGGAATTATCCGGGATATTTCGGACTACCTGGAAGAAGTAATTGCCGACGATCTCTGGCCGCTTCCGAAGTACCGCGAAATGCTTTTCTTGAGCTAGTCCCTGTAGCTAAAGAAACTAAAAAAGGTAGGGCCTTAAAACCCTACCTTTTTTAGTACGAATAATATTAACATAACATTTTAACGAGGTTACAGTTATGCCAGCATTGCTAAGAGTTGCAACCATAGAAGATGCGGCCCAGGTCCAGGCGATTTATGGGCCGGTGGTAGAACATACGGTCATTTCGTTTGAATTTGAACCACCAACCGTAACGGAAATTGAGCAGCGCATAACAAAGACCCTGGATATACTGCCCTGGCTGGTCTGCGAATACCGGGGAGAAGTGATTGGCTATGCCTATGCCAGCAAGCACCAGGAGCGAGCCGCTTACCAGTGGGCGGCTAACGTTTCGGCCTATGTCACAGAAGCCTCGCGAGGGACGGGAGTAGGCCGGGCGCTGTATTCAGCTCTAATGCCCATCCTGGTCGCCCAGGGGCTTTATAACGCCTTCGCGGGTATAACATTACCCAATGCCGCCAGTGTGGGCCTGCACGAAGCCCTGGGCTTCACGCCGCTAGGGGTGTACCGGCAAGTCGGTTATAAGATGGGCGCCTGGTATGATGTCGGGTGGTGGCAACGGCCCCTGCAGCCGCTGGAGGTACCGCCGCGCCCTATTCAGACCTTCCAGAATCTAACCGGTAGTGACGCAGTAACCACCGCCCTGCAAGGCGGCACGGCCCTGCTCCGTTTCTAATGTTTAGAACAACATACAAAAAACCGGCCCTTTAAGTTGCTGTAAAGTCTGGCAACATAAAGGGCCGGTACGGTTCAGAGAGAGCTTAAACGTCAGGATTGGCTTTACGCCACTGCTTGTATTCCGGGGTACTGGTAAAGCGGCTGTAAGTATCGCTCAGGTTGGCAAGAAGCGCGTTTTCAGCGGTATCGAACAGGGTCGCGGCGCTGGCCCGGTCGCCCACACCTTCGCTTTGAGCTTCATCCATAACGGCGGTCAGGTTCTTTCTGACCGGGTTAGGAATGTTTACCCCTCGCTCGGCTTTTGCGTCAGCAAAATACTGGTTATAGATGCGCCTGGCCCGGGGCATATTGGGGCTGGCTTTAAATGCCTCGATATCCGACCAGCATTCAATATTTTCGGTGCTGTATTCCGCCACGCAGAAAACATAAAAGAGCCGGTAAAATTCCTTATTTCTTAAAAGATTATTTAAATTCAGGGTTGTGGCTTCGGCCTTCTTAAAAGGGTTCCACTTGAACCGCTGGACGGAAGCGGGAGCGCCCTGGAGGAGTCGTTGGACCGAGCGGTTGCCGTAGGTGTGCTGGAGGCTGAGCAAAGCCGCCGGTGAAGCCGAACGCGGGTTGGTGACGGCCCGGCGCAATTCGGTAGAACCAATAGCTGAATCTTTGGCTGAATCAGCTTGTTCGGCCCTGGCATCCTGCGCCTCGTCAACCAGTTCCTGTTCTTTAGACCTTTTTAACTCTTTAGATGGCAAAGCAACCTCCCCGCTGAATATTGTCAGTAAATAATAGTTTTAAACAGGCTTTTCCAATGGCATTTTTGTTAGGGGCCTATTATAGAGTATTGATGAAAAGACTATATCAATCAATAATATATTTTACAAGGAAAAATAGACTGTGATGTTACAATTTCATAACACCCAGCTTAATAAGAGCTTTATTTTTTCTTAAGAGGCTTAATTTACCAGGAACCCGGCCGGAAAGGGGTCCTCGGGGTCCAGGACCAACTGGTTAAAGCCGGTTATCCAGGCCCGCCCGGCAATTGTTGGCACCACGGCCCGGAGTTCGGGGGTGAGGGCGACTTCTTCGACCAGTTCGCCGGTAAAGGTTGTGCCAATCAGGCTTTCGTGGACGAAAGGCCGGTTCAGAGCCAATTGTCCCCGGGCGTAAAGCTGGGCCATCCGGGCACTGGTCCCGGTGCCGCAGGGCGAGCGGTCAACCGTGCCGGGATAAATAATAACGGCATTTTTGGCGTCCGCCCCGGCGGCCTGGCCGGGCCCGGTAAACAGGACGTGCTTTAGCTCGTTGATGCCGGGGTTAACCGGGTGTTCAATCCGCACCTGGCCGGGAACCGCCTCCATTATCCGCATACCGGCTTCCACCAGAGCCTGAGCCATCCCTGGCCCCAGAGAAAGCCCTACCGCTTCCGCCGGTAAGATAGCGTAGAAATTGCCGCCATACGCCAGGTCCAGCACCAGCGGCCCGAAACCGGGAACGTCTACGGTCACGTCCTGACGGTAAAGGAAAGCCGGGACGTTGCGGAGTTTAACCTGTTTGACCTTGCCATGTTCGATGATAGCTTCGGCCTGGACCAACCCGGCCGGGGTATCCAGGGTGATGCGGGTCAAGGGCTCGACTCGGGGCAACAGGCCGGTTTCCAGGGCGACCGTGACCGTCCCAATGGTCCCGTGGCCGCACATAGGCAGGCAACCGCTTACCTCAATAAAAACTACGCCCAGGTCGGCGGCGGGGTTGGTGGGCGGCAGCAGGATAGAGCCGGACATGGAGCCGTGACCGCGCGGTTCGAACATAAGCAAAGTCCGCAAGTGGTCCAGATTTTCTTCAACGTAGCGTTTCTTTTCAAACATGGTCCGGCCCGGCACCGGGCCGAAACCGCTGGTGACTACCCGGGTGGGCATGCCTTCAGTATGCGAGTCGACCACCGTAATTAATTTATCAAAACGCACTTTTTCTCCTCCACCGCCAGTTTAAAGTAATTCAATCGCCAAATTCGGGTTCAAGGTGCCCGGCACCCGCCTGGGGTTGAACTTCCAGGCCAGGCCGGGCCGGGGTAAGGCAGGCGCGCTGGTTAAGGCGGCCTTCAACAACGACCAGGCAATCAAAGCAAATCCCGATACCGCAAAAGATGCCGCGCGGCCGCCCGCCCTGGCGGGTAACCCGGAAGGTCGTAATCCCGGCGGCCGTTAAAGCCGTACCGATAGTCTCGCCGAGGTAAGCCGTGACCGGCTGGCCCGCGAAGTTAAATTCAAAGGGTTCGCCGCGCTCTATTTCCGCCGCCTCAAAGGGCGGCCGTATTCTCAAATCTTTCATTTTTGTACCGTGGGCGTGGAACATAGCACGTTGAACGTTGAACGTGTTACGAACCAATAATCTTAACGAGTAATAATTTCAAAGACGCCTACTGTTCCCGGTACACTTTAAATGTGCTATGTGCTATGTGCTATGTGCTACGTGCTACGTGCTACGTGCTACGTGCTACGTGCTACGTGCTACGTGCTACGTGCTACGTCCAAGCCTAACGCGCCAGCTCTCCCAGCGGAATGGGCCTGACGATAGGCCGGTTAGTAAACGAGCCGATTACGGCCGGGTCGCGCCCGGTCAGGCTGGCGGTATAGGCGATGACCAGCGGGCCGCACACCCGGCCCTGGCACAGGCCCATGCCGCAGCGGGTCGTCAATTTAACCGCTTTAACGTTCTTCAGGTCGAACTCACTTATAGCGGTCCGGACCCGGCCCAGGGTGACTTCCTCGCAGCGGCAAATAATCGTTTCAGGGGTAGCCCAGGTCTGCCAGCCCGGCTGCAGGGCAAACATCCGGTTGAGTGTTCCGGCGAAAGCCTGGGCCTGCCGGGCTTCCGCCTGGTACTTTGCTAACCGCGCCGTGTCGTCCGGCCTCGCAGGTACACGGGACAGGTCCAGGGCGGCCGCTAACCCGGCTACGGCACCCTGGGGCAGGGCCACCGCCGAGCCGCCAATACCGCAAATCTCACCGGCCACAAAAACACCCGGCCGGGTACTCTGCTGGCGCGGGTCGTGGACCGCGAAGGAAGCGGCCTGGACCGGGTCATAGCGGTGTTCGCAGCCCAGGAGCTGGGAAAGGTCCAGCGAGGGGCTAAAACCGTAACCTACGCCAACGGCATCCGCTTCCAGGGTTTCCAGGCTGTCCGGCACGATTGACCAGTCCGAGTTGAGACGGGCCACGCTTACGCGTTCGACCCGTTCCCGGCCTTCGGCCCGGACAACGGCTCGCCCGAACTTGTAAGGTACTCCAAAGTGCCGCAGCACCCGCAAATAACCGGCCCCCTCGCCTAACTTGGCCCGCCCGGCCCAGGCCGAAGCGCTGTAACGAAATATATCGCGTGGCCGGGCTGCCTCAAAGACCCCCACCAGGTTAGCCCCGCTTTCGGCCAGCAAAGCCGCCACCGGCAGCAGGAACGGGCCGGAACCCGAAAGCACAATTTTGCGGCCCGGCAAGACCCGCTGGCTCTTCGCCAGGGTCTGAATCGCCCCGGCAGTCATTACACCGGGCAAATCCCAACCGGGAAAAGGCAGCGCCCGGTCGTGCGCACCGGGCGCCAGGATAACTTTTTTGGCCCGGACTTCCAGGCCGCCCTGGTCGGGCCGGTAGCAGTGTAACGAAAAACCCTCCGGTCCGGCGTAAGCGGTCCAGACAGTCGTATCGGTTAGCAAAGTCAGCCGGGGACTCTCAGCGACCACGCCGAACAGGGTCTGCGGCAAAAGATAGTCGTGGTGCAGGCGGCCCGGCTGTTTTGCCCGGAAAGCCCGGGGCGGCTGCTTGAAATACTGGCCGCCCGGCCGGGAATAACTATCCAGCAGGGCGGCAGTCGCGCCCGCCGCCGACACTTCACGAGCGGCGGCCAGTCCGGCCGGTCCCGCGCCGACTATCGCAATATCAACTTCAAATATTTCCACTTCTGGAGTTAGCATGATTAAAATTACCAGAATGCCGGGTTATTTAGCAGGACCGCGTTTGAATATAGACGTTAGGGCTGGTTTGAACGGGCTAAGTTTACACCTTCTTGAGGCACTTTGCATGGCAGAAAGTTGCTTGCTGTCTTTAAGCTAAAAGGGGGTATAATAGCCAGCAAAACTAGAAAGAAGGTTACTATTTTCATGTCAGAATCCGAAGGTTATAAGAAAAATTACCAGGCTCGTTATGATGAATGCAGTCTTTTTGGCTTCCTGACCCCGGCGGCAGCGATGCGTTATCTACAGGACATTGCGGTGCTGCATTACAACTCGGCCAGGCTTGGCGAAGGCGGCGACTGGATCGCCCGGCGGACTATAATAGATTTTCACCAGGCCATCCCGGCCTATTCGAACCTGGAATTGCGGACGTTTGTAGGTGGCACCAGCAAGGTAACTTCCCAGCGAAATTACGAAATGCGTATGGAAAACGGCGGTCCGGCGATTACCGGCCGCACGACCTGGGTTTACCTGGGACCAAACGGGCGCCCGGCCCGTATCCCGGCCAGTTTCCCCGCCCATTTCCGGCCGCATGGGCCAATCCCGATGGCTGAAGACCCAGCCTGGCCTGCCTGGCCGGACCGCGCCCCGGCAGTTATGCGCCAGAAGGTCCGCTTTTCCGACCTGGATATCCTGGCGCACATGAATAACACCGCGTACATTGACCTGCTGGACAACGCCGGGTGGGAAGCCCAGGCGGCCGGTCTAACGGAGTCCGACCGATTAGTGCCGCTCCACTACGATATCGAATACCTGGAAAGCGCCCAATTGGGCCAGGAACTGGAAGTCCAGACCTGGTTGGAAACCCTTCCGGACGGAAATTTCGAACGGCTCCAACAGGTCAGCCGGGAGGGCCGCCAGATTGCCCGCGCGCTCAGCCGCTGGCAAGTGTTAACCGGAAATATCTGGAGCTAGATCTTAAATAATTGAGCTTTTACGGCCGTGGATAGAGGGGCTACACCGGGCATTAAAACCGGGTAAGTAAAGGCTAAACAGTGGCACAAAATAAGCTGATTGGGGATATTGCTTAAAAGTAAGCCGGGAAAGGTGTTCCCGCTAGGAAAAGCAATGATAACCGAGTACAGCACAATTAAAGAATTGGCCGATAGCGCCCGGCAGGACGGGATGAGTGCTTTTGGCGAAGCCGGGTTTGCCCGGCTATGCCTTGAGTTCGAAGAACGGATAAACAGCGATTACGATAAAGCCCTGGCAATCCTGGCCGCCGGGCAGGACGCCAAAGAGATTAACCTGGCGCTGGTCTGGTTGGACGGTAAAGGCTACAGCCTGCTGACAGTCGAAAGGTTAGCCGCAATCCTGTACAAAATCCGGGAGAGGCACTAGCCGTACCTGTAAGCCGGTACGGAAGGCCGGGCCTGCCGCACAAGTTTAATCCGCATTACCAGGCGGTCTTTTTACCTCGAAAGGCCGCGCAAGACTTAAAATACGCGGCCCGCCCTGATTTATTCCTGCCTGTAACCAGGCATCCTCAGCCCTATATTAGCCCTTTAGACTTAAGAAACAGCGGTGATAAAGCACGATACTGCCGGAAACGGCCAGGTTGTAGGAAGGCTGCCGGACGGCTTCTAGCGAAACCAGCTTATCGCATTTTTCAAGCACAAAATCGGGGAGGCCGTTGTCTTCGGAGCCAAGCAAGTAAATCGCCCGGGTGGGGTGCTGAAAAGTGTTCAGAGTTTCACCGCCCATCTCAATGGCAACCAGGGGTACTCCTTCGGGCCGGTCGTCCAGAAAGTCTTGAAAAGTCAGGTAGTGTTTCAGGGGAATAGCTTTGGTGGCGTGGAAAATATCGCTGGACTGGAGCTTATAGCGGCGCCCAATCGTAAACAGGCCACTGGCTCCCATTTGAAGGGCCGAGCGCCAGAGGGTGCCGATATTAGTTTCGCGTTTGGGCTGGTAGACGCCAACCTCGAAATAGGTTTCCTGACCGGCGGCCCGGTTTTGCTCACTCAATATATACCTGGCTTTCCCAATAGTCCTCTAGGTGTACCTCCCGGCAAACGGCTGCCAGGCTCCCTATTATACCTCAAGCGGCTGGAAGCCTGGCCGAATGGCCCTGGTACCGGGTCGGGTAATAATAAAATACCCTGAAAATAAAAAAGCCCCCGGGTGGGGACTTAAGGGTTCAGGGCAATAACACTTGAGTAACCTATAAGGTTATTGCCCTTTAGAAACTACTTGGCCGGTTTCTGGTTTTCGCGGCGAGTAATCTTGCGAATAGCCGAGGCGATTTGATCCCGGTTTTCTTTTTCTTTAAGGATATGGAAGGCCGTCGGTAAGATCGAAATAATGATAATTAAAGCGATCAGCGGCAGCAGGTACTTGTCAATTTCTTCGGGTGGGATAGCGTTGCCCAGCAAGTAACCCAGGAAAGTTAAACCGACCGCCCATATAAAGCCACCAACGAGGTTATAGGCCAGGAAAGTACCGTATTTCATGCGGCCTACCCCGGCTACAATCGGGGCGAAAGTCCGCACTGCCGGTAAGAAGCGAGCCAGGATGATAGTTTTCCCGCCGTGCTTCTCGTAAAAATTCTGGGCCTTGAGGATATGGCTTTTATGGAACAGCAGGGAGTCTTCTTTACTAAAGATGCGCGGGCCGACCTTCTTACCGAACCAGTAACCGACACTATCGCCTGATACCGCAGCCACAAAACACAGGCCGGCCAGCAGGAAGATATTGAAAATCGGTTTACCATCCGGACCGGGCAATAACGCGCCGGAAGCGACTACCCCGGCGGTGAAGAGGAGGCTATCACCGGGCAAAAAGAACCCGAAAAATAGGCCCGACTCGGCAAAAATAATCGCAACGATACCAACATAACCAAAGGTCTTAATCAGGCCAGGCAGGTCGATAAAGCCCCCAGCAGCCAGCACCGGCTGGAAAATGTCAAAATAATTCAACTAGTTTACTTCTCCTGTATAAGTATAACTCAGAGGCCCACCCCATTCCCCAAAAGAAAGGGCCATTCCCTGCCGGGAGATGGTTTGAAGGCACAACAAAAATAGTCCGCTCTCGAAAGAAAGTACCGGAATTGTATGAAGTTAGGACCAAGCCAAAATTAACCATTGATTAAAATCAGTTTGCGGGTTCGCGGCAGGCCGGATTCGGCCAGGAGGCAGGCAGTGCTATCTATAACCGGTTTGTTTGCACCGTCAAGCAGGACCTGGTAAACACCTGCGCTACCCAGGGCACCCCGTACCCTTAACGATTGCCCGTAAGTTTGCCCGGGAATACCCAGGTTCCTTGACTTCGCTCGGATTGACACATTCTCAACCGGTTCCGTAGAAGTGGGTGAAAAGTATAAAGACAAAAGAGCATTTCGACCGCAAAAATCAGGTCGAAATGCTGTTTTTACCTATGAAATAGAAAGGCTCCGCAACAAGGATTCGAACCTTGAACCTACCGGTTAACAGCCGGACGCTCTACCGTTGAGCTATTGCGGAACGTGAAGTACGTGGGGAATTATAACGTTTGACTTCTTATTTGTCAAGGCTAATTTTGGGGTTTTCTGGCTTTTTGACAGGAGATTTTTAAAGAGTTGAGGTAGGCCGCCGTTAATAGCGCCAGGCAATGGGTACTTCTCCCACCAGGCGCACCACTAGCCACCACGCAGGGTATTAGCCCAACAGGGGTCGTTCTGGGTGTAAGTGCTGGGCAGGGTACTATGTAAGGGCTAACCGGGGTTAGGGCAATCTTAGTCAGGAGGAGCGGCAAGGAGAAACCAAAGGCCCGCCGCACGGCTCAACATGAATAGAGCAGTACAACGGGCCTCAAGGTGATGGGGGATGAGGACTGCCTAACTTGTGGGCAAGAAAGGCAACCCTCAGTTGGCCGGGGCTAGCTTTTCAGCCAGCGGGCCGCTTCTTTGGCATGGTAAGTGATAATCATATCAGCCCCGGCCCGTTTGATCGCGGTCAGGCTTTCCCGGACGACCCGTTCTTCGTCCAACCAGCCCATACGGGCGGCAGCCTTGAGCATGGAATACTCGCCGCTGACATTATAGGCGGCCAGGGGCAGGTCGAAACGGTCGCGCACCCGGGCGATTACATCCAGGTAGGCCAGGGCCGGTTTGACCATGATCATGTCGGCACCTTCGGCGATGTCCAATTCTACCTCGCGCAGGGCTTCCCGGATATTGGGCGGGTCCATCTGGTAGCTGCGGCGGTCGCCAAAGGCCGGGGCGCTGTCGGCGGCTTCACGGAAGGGGCCATAAAAACCGCTGGCGTACTTGGCCGAATAAGCCATAATCGGGGTATTTTCAAAACCGCCTTCGTCCAGGGCTTCCCGGATAGCGCCGATGCGTCCGTCCATCATATCGGAGGGCGCGATGATATCAGCCCCGGCTTCGGCGTGGGAGAGGGCCATTTTTGCCAGCAAATCCAGGGTCGGGTCATTCTGGACATAGCCGGTCTGATCAACCACGCCGCAATGGCCGTGATCGGTGAACTCGCACAGGCAGACATCGGTGATGACAATCAGTTCGGGCACCGCTTTTTTAATCTCGCGGACAGCCGCCTGGACCACGCCGTTAGGATTATAAGCTTCGCTACCGACCGGGTCCTTGAAATCGGGGATGCCGAAAAGCAGGACCGCCGGGATACCAAGTTTGGCGACCGCCTCGGCTTCACGGGCGACCCGCTCGACCGGCCAGCGGTAGACCCCTGGCATGGAGCCAATTTCAACTTCTTCTTTAATTGTCTCGGCAATAAAAAGCGGGTAAATGAAATTATCGATTGACAGGTGGGTTTCGCGGACCATCCGGCGCAGGTTTTCGGTCCGCCTGGTCCGGCGAGGCCGGTTTAACAGGTTCTCCCGGCGAGCGCTGCCGCTCAGGATTTCTCTTTCACTTAGCATAACAACTCCTTTTGGGCTTTCGCCTGGCCCAATTACTTTCAGTGCAACTTCTGAGCTACTTAAACTTTTCCGGCTCAAAAGTGAAAGCCGCCGCTTGTTTTAGCAACGAGCTTACCGGCCCGGCAGCGGATTGTCGAGGGCCTGGTTGATGCGTTCTTCGACCAGCTCGGTTATTTTAGGACTGTAGCCCAATGGGGCACTATCCAGGATTTCTACCTCGGAATTAGCCAGCCACCAATCGCCAATAATCCGGGGAAGGTCTTTACGCACGTGAGTGCCCATATGTAAGAAATATGGTACCACCACAATCCGGTTAGCCCCGGCCTCCCGGCAAATGGACAGGCCAGCCGGAATATCCGGCTGGCTTATTTCAAGGAAAGCGCACTCTACCAGCGAATAGCGGCCGGAACTTTTCAGGTCGGCGGCTACCCGGTATTGCGACTCGTTGGCACCCTCGGCCCGGCTGCCGTGTCCTATCAACAGGATAGCGGTTTTTTCTTCCATAATAGCCAATAGCCTTACAACCGGCCTTAAAGTTAACGCGCCGGTTCTTCGACCAGGCTGGCAAAACTCTGGCGAGCCGCCTTAATGGTCAGGTCAAGCTGCTCATCGGTATGGGCGCTCGACAGGAACCCGGCCTCAAACTGGCTGGGCGCTAGATAGACACCCTGCTCAATCATACTCCAGAAGAAGCGAGCATAAGCTTTGGTGTCGGCTTTTTTAGCGTCGGCATAGTTATGGACTTCTTCAGCGGTAAAGAACAGGCCAAACTTGGTGCCAATGGATTTGAAATAAACCGGGACCGGACTCTGGCGGCAAGCCTCGTGCATTCCTTCGGCCAGGCGCTGCATCTTCTGGTCCAATTTTTCGTAAAAGCCGGGTTCCAGGACTTTGGTGAGGGTAGCAATCCCGGCGGCCATTGCCAGCGGATTGCCGCTGAGAGTCCCGGCCTGGTAGACCGGCCCGCTGGGCGCGACTATCTTCATAATATCCTGGCGGCCACCGTAAGCGCCTACCGGCAGACCACCGCCGATGACCTTACCCAGGGTTGTCAGGTCGGGCGTGATACCGGTCAGGCCCTGGACGCCGTGACTGCCGCCGATGCGGAAGCCGGTCATAACTTCGTCAAAGATGAGCAAAGCCCCTTCGCGCTCGGTAATGGCGCGCAAGCCCTCCAGGAAGCCGGTTTCGGGCAGGACCAGGCCCATATTGGCCGCAACTGGTTCGACAATAATAGCGGCAATCTGGCCTTTGTTGCTCGCGAACAGGGCCTCAACCGCTTCCAGGTTGTTGTAGGGCGCGGTAAGGGTATCAAGGGCGTTAGCGGCCGTTACGCCGGGGCTATCGGGCAGGCCCAGGGTGGCGACACCGCTACCGGCATGGACCAGCAAGAAATCGGCGTGGCCGTGATAGCAGCCTTCGAATTTGAGGATTTTGTTCCGGCCGGTGTAGGCACGGGCCACCCGCAAGGCGCTCATAGTCGCCTCGGTGCCGCTGCTGACGAAACGAATCATTTCGATAGCGGGCATGGCCCCGATAATCATTTCGGCCAGTTTGGTTTCCAGGGCGGTTGGGGCGCCGTAACTGGTGCCGCGCACGGCCTGTTCGGTAATGGCTTTGACCACGGAAGGTTCGGCGTGACCCAGGATCAGGGGCCCCCAGCTCAACACATAGTCTATAAAGCGGTTGCCGTCGGCATCGTACATATATGAGCTTTCGCCCCGCTCGATAAACAGCGGATTGCCGCCCACTCCTCTAAAAGCGCGCACCGGGCTATTTACGCCGCCCGGAATTAGCTGGCTGGCCCGTTCGTGCAAAGCGCGTGATTTCTCAAAATTCATTATTATTCTTTCCTGAGCAGTTAAAAACCGGTCTAAAGACCCATGTTCTTTACAATTTGTTCAACCGTAGTCGAAACGCAGGTAAAGATGGGGACATCCCGGACAGTATAAAGGCTGCTTTCAGTTTCGCGCAATTCCTGGACCAGGTCAAGGAAGTCGGACGGGTAATCCGTTTCGAAAGCGACCACAAAATCCTGGTCGTCCAGGCCGAAGGAATAAGAAGTGTTGAGCTTGACGGTCGGGTACTTGTGGCCGACCACGATATGCTCGCGCATGATACGCTTGCGTTCATCGGCGGAAAGCAGATACCAGGGACGATTTTTCACAAACGGGTAGACAAACAGGTATTTTGCGCCCCATGGCTCAACCCGCATCCGGTCGTTTTCGCTGCCTTCGTGGTGGTGGTCGTCAGTGTAAATCGAGCGCTTGGTCATTGCCCAGTAGTGATAGGGCAGAGTCAGGTAAGCGCCCAGGCCGGTCGCCAGAATAGTCGAATTTACTTCCTGAAAGCGTTCCAGGCCGCTGGGCGACTCGCCGTCTTTATTGCAGGGCACGACATGCCAGAGCATGAAGTCGCAGTCACCCCGGACGCCGCTCAAGCTGTAGGGCCGCAGCAGTTCGCCGCGCGGGTAAAGGTCTTCCATTACCGCCAGGAATTCGCGGATGCCCTGCTCGCGTTCAGGGCGCGGCAAGCGGCGAAAAGCCGGGTCGAGCTTGTAAAAGCTGTACTTTACAAACTGCTGGACGGAAGTGTTATGTTTGTAATCGACTTTAATTTCGGGGTTTTCACCCATCACCCGGCCGCCCTGGATGCCGAGCTTTTCTTTCATGGCCTTTTCTTCGGCGGTCTCTACCAGCGCCGGGTTGGGATAGGCGGCTATACCATTACCAAATTCGCTACCTGACATTTTCAACTACTCCTTTTCATAACGGGGACGTAAAACGGATAACGGCGAACATAGAACGTGAGTTATGTTTACCTTTTAACCCTTACTTTCAACAATTACGTTCCCCGGATTACTTCTAACTGTTTAATATTATATATTTTTTATTATCAGGTTTAACGCACCTTTTTAATTGCACGTTTAACGTTCTACGTTCGCCGTGTCACGCCCTGAGCCATAATACCCTAAAATAGCCTGGACCAGGTGTTCAACCGTAAATTCAGGGGCTTCCAGGCTCACCGTCAGACCCATTTCGCGGGCGGTCCCGGCGGTTATCGGGCCGATACAGGCGACAACGGTATTTGAAAGCAAGACTGGTAAGGCGGTGGCCGAAATGGCGGCCAGGCGTTCGCCAAAGAACCGGACGGTGCTGGAAGAAGTAAAGGTTACCAGGTCTATCTCACCGGCCTCAAACAGCCTGACCAGTTCCGGCGCCCCGGTACTCCCGGTGCCTTCTTCGTCCGCGACAACCGTCCTGTAGGCTACCACCTGTTGCACAAAGGCCCCCTGGGCTTCCAGACCTTCCAGGAGCGCTTCGCGGGCCAGTTCGGCGCGAGGCAGCAAAAAACGCTGACCGGCTACCTGGCCTAAATCAGCCAGGATGCCTTCAGCGACAAATTTTTGTGGGACCAGGGCCGGGGTAATACCGCGTTGGGACAAAGCGGCCCCGGTGGCAGGGCCAATGGCGCAGACATTCAGGTGGGTAAGGGCCGCAGAAGTACTGCCAAGAGCTTCCAGGCGCTGCCAGAAATATTCGACACCATTTACACTGGTGAAAATGACCCAATCGAACTGGTCCAGCCGGGCAATTGCCCGGTCCATTGGCTCAAAGCTTTCCGGGGCGACAATCTGGATGACCGGAAATTCGATGGCTTGCGCGCCCAGGGCTTCCAGCCTGGCAAGCAAAGTGCTGGCTTGCTGGCGGGCCCGCGTAACCACAATCTTTTTTCCTGTTAACGGGCGAGTTTCATTGGCGGTGGTAAGTGGCTGGCTCATCCTGGGGTCCCATCTCCGGTCTTAAGGCTTACTTGCGCTCGGTGACAAAACCGGCGGCCCGGGCTTCATCCAATATCTGTTTAGCCCCTTGTTCCTGGGCCAGACCGGCCAGTTTCGCGCCCAAATCCCGGGCTGTTTGCAGCGAACCGTCCCAGGCCTGGGCCAGTTCGACCTTGATTACCCGCGAACCGTCCGGGCGGCCGACATAGCCATACCCGACAATTTGCTGGCCCACTACTTCAAGGTAGCAGCCGACCGGTGTCTGGCAGCCGCCACCGAGGGCGGCCATAAACGTTTTCTCACCGGCAACGGCGGCCTGGGCAGCCAGCTCATTTATATGGCTGAGATAAGAAAGGACCAGGCTGTCGTCCGAACGGCATTCCGGGGCCAGGGCACCCTGACCGGGCGCGGGCAACATTACGGAGTAAGGCAGCATTTCGGTAATTTCACCACTCCGGCCCAGCCTTTCCAGTCCAGCCGCCGCCAGGATAATGGCGTCGTAGTTTTCCGGGCTGCCTTCCTGGAGCTTGCGCATGCGGGTATCCACGTTACCGCGCAAAGGTAAGATTGTAAAATCGGGCCGGACGGCCAGCAATTGCGAGGCCCGGCGGGTGCTGCTGGTCCCGATAACCGCGCCCTGGGGCAAATCGGCCAGGGACAGGTTGTTTTTACTGATAAGAGCGTCGCGGGCATCTACCCGGCCCGGTGCTACCGGCACAACCAGCCCTTCCGGTTGGGCATGAGGCAGGTCTTTAAGACTGTGGACGGCCAGGTCTATTTCACCCCGGAAGAGCGCGTCTTCCAGTTCGCGGACAAAAAAGCCGTCATTATTGATACTTTGCAGAGGCCGGTCCTGAATCCGGTCACCCTGGGTGGTAATAATTTTGGTTTCTACTTGCAGGTCCGGGTGAGTTTCCCGCAAGCGCTCGACCAGCCAGTTGGTCTGCCAGAGAGCGAGTTTACTGCCACGAGTGCCTACGATTAAAGGCCGGGTTTGGCCGGAAGGGGCCGGATAAGCGGTCAGACCGGCTTTATTTTGTTCCATTACTGATGTTTACTCCATTGAGCGAAAAAAGATGCCGGACGATTTCGGCATAACGGTCGGCCTCGGTGCTATTGGCAACTTCTTTGAGGCGCAGGGTCGGCTCGTGCAACAACTTGTTGACAATCCGGCAGGTTAAGTCTTCCAGCAGGCGGGCTTCCCGGTCGGAAACATCACCAAGAGCCTGGATCGTCCGGTTAAGTTCGTTCTTGCGAATAGTATCGGCGTGCTGCCGCAGGGTGGTAATAGTCGGGACCACCGTCAGAGCGCGCAACCAGGCCATAAAGTCAGCCAGTTCTTCTTGCACGATCTCCTGGACCCGGCCAACTTCGCCGTTACGGCGGGCTTTGTTAGCTTCGGCCAGGATATTTACCCCGTCAATATCCCAGACCCGCACGCCGGGGACTTCGGCCGACTCGGGCTCGACATCACGTGGTACGGCAATATCAACAATATAAATCGGGCGGGCCTCTCCGCGTTCGGCCATCGCCAACTCAAGGTGAGCGCGGTGGACCACCGGGTGAGGGGCAGCGGTAGAGGTAATAACTATGTCGGCTTCGGCCAGGGCCGGGACCAGGCAATCGAAAGCTTTAATGCTGTCTTCGGCCAGGCCAAGCTGGCGGGCGGTTTCACAGGCATTGCCCAGGTCGCGGTTTATAAAGGTAAGGTCGGTTACTTTTTTATCCAGCAAAATCTGGCCGGTCAACCGTCCGGTCTTGCCGCTGCCGATTACCAGGGCCTGTTTGCCTTGCAACGAGCCAACTTTTTCTTCCAGCAGTTCAATCGCGGTATAGCTGACCGATACGCCGCTTTCGCTGATAGTGGTTTCGGTCCGCGCCCGCTTGCCGGTAGAGATGGCCGCCCGGAAGAGCGCGTCCAGCACCCGCCCGGCCCCGCCGTTTTTACGGGCCTGCTCGATCGCCTCGCGCACCTGGCCCTGAATCTGGGCCTCGCCGATAATCATGGATTGGATGCCGCTGGCAACTTCAAATAGATGCTGTACGGCGGCGGTGCCGGTTAAAAAGTAAAGGTAAGGTGAAAAGATTTCTTCGGGAGTCTGGTGAAAGTCACTGAGGAAAACCCGTAAATCGCTAAAAATGTCGGAACCAAGGTCATTCTCGGTATAAATGTATAACTCGACCCGGTTGCAGGTAGAAAGAATGGTGGCCTCCTGGACGGAAGGCAGAGCAAGCAAAGCATTATAGGCATCGTTCAGCCGGTACGGTGAGAAAGAAATTTTTTCCCGGACTTCGACCGGTGCTTTATTGCAGTCCAATCCAACTGTTACGATTTGCATAGATTCCTTCAGTCAGGCAGTCCTGGTTAGTGTTTGAGATTCGGCTAAACGGGTAACCCTTAACCTGGTTGTAAAAACATATTAAGCCAGAGGGAAGCAACAGCGCCCGCCATTATTACTTATTGTAGCAAGTTCCTGGCCGTTGCGTATGGGGTACAGACCCTATTTTTAGCCGGAAAACCGGCCTTCCGGCTAAAGCTATTTTTAATTATACTGGTCATTCTATTTTTTAGAGAAAATTAAGCGAATCACATTGTTGGAAATACTTAGAATAGAGTGACAGTGCTCACAAGGAGGACTATACCCGGATACAGAGGATTAAAACATATGGAAGAAAAAAGGCAAAAAAAAGAAGCGGAAGACGAGATTCGAACTCGCGACCTTCTCCTTGGCAAGGAGATGCTCTACCAGCTGAGCCACTTCCGCTTATTATACTAACTTATTTACTTTTTAAGTTTCGCTCGGCCTCATCAGCGTTGCAGGGGTATTATATATATCCGGGTAGGGTTTGTCAAGCAATTTCAAGGCAAATTTTGACTTTTTTTTAGAAAAGTTTTTTTCCTGTCCGATTGCCAAATTCAGGCGGGCTTGCTAAGATGAACCGGTCTTTTGCTAAAACACAAGCAATCTGAAAGCGATAGGATCTTATGCTAAAAGAAACCCAAATTGAGCAGGACAGCGCCGCCCTTGACCAGTTTTTAGCGGCAAACCCCCGTTCGTTGCAATTGCACGAAGCAGCCAAGCAAGTTTTACCCGATGGTGTCACCCATAGCAGCCGCCGTGGCGACCCGACCAGTGTTTATATGGACCACGCCGCCGGGGCTTATAAATATGACGTGGACGGACACCGCTATATTGATTACTGGATGGGTCACGGCTCGCTTTTATTTGGTCATGCGAATCCTGTAATTGCCCAGGCCGCTATCGAGCAGATCGGCCGGGGCACTCACTTTGGCGCTAACCACCCCGGGGAAGTCCGCTGGGCGGAACTGATCTGCCATTTAATTCCCTCGGCCCAGAAGGTCCGTTTCTTTAGTAGCGGCACCGAAGCGACTATGATGGCCCTGCGGTTGGCCCGGGCCGCTACCGGCAAGCAAAAGATTATCAAGTTCGGCCTGCGCTTTCACGGCTGGCACGACTATAACGCGGTCAACGAAACCGGCGTAGCGCCCAGCGGCATTCCCCAGGCGGTCGCTGATAATGTGCTGGTGCTGCCAACCGATATAAAGGCGGTCGAGCAAGCCCTGGAAGCTAACCCCGATGTGGCGGCGATCATCCTGGAAGCTGACGGCGCCAGCTGGGGTACTGTACCCAACCCACCGGGGTTCCTGGCCGCTTTGCGCCAGCTTACCAGCGAAAAGCAGGTTATTCTGATTTTTGATGAGATTGTCAGCGGCTTCCGCTACGGTCCCGGCGGCATCCAGAAATTGGAAGGAGTCACGCCTGACCTGACCTGCCTGGCAAAAATCGTGGCAGGTGGTTTCCCGGGCGGGGCCGTCGCCGGACGTGCCGACCTGATGGACCTGTTGAGCATTAAGTCCGGCAGCCGCTATATCGTCCATCATGGAACCTTTAATGCCAACCCGGTTTCAGCAGCCACCGGAGTTGCGGCCCTTTCGATGATCGCCGCACCTGACGCCCAGGAACGTATCTACGACCGGATTGGGCAACTTGCCACCCAGCTCAAGGCAGGCTTCAACAATATCTTTAATAAAGCCGGGCTGAGCGGCCGGGCCTTTTGCTACGGGCGCGGCGCGGTCTTTCACGTCTGTTTTGACCTGGAAAGCCAGCAGCCGGTTGAGTGGCCCGGAGATGGCAATATCTACCGGCCGGAATACATGGAACCCCTGGCAAACCCCGCCGTCCAGGCCCGCCTTAAAGTTGGTATCCCCGAACCGCTCAAGACTCAATTGCGTCTGGAACTGGACAACCGGGGCATGCAGCTAATGAGCGGCATCGGCGGCTTTGTATCAACCGCCCATACCGAAAGCGATATTGAGCAAACCATCGAAGCCTTTGGGGGAGCGGTCGCCGCTCTTAAAAAAAATGGCAGGATCAAGTAAGATAGGAAATTCTTTAGAATGGTGGACAAAATCAGGCCTGGTGGCCCGGAGAGTAACGAAAGTAATCCAGACAGCCTGGATGAACGTATTATTGAAGGCTGCAACAACCCGGATAACGGAATGGCGCCGCCGGACGAACCCGGTGAGATAAACGAAGCCCCTGCCCGTCCCAATTATATGGTGCTTGGCTTTGGGGTCGTAGCAGTAGTGATCGCTTTGGTCGTAAGTATCGTCCTTTTCAGCGGGCAGGGCGCGGCGGAAACACCCGCGCCGTCCACTTTAAGTCAGGCCGCGACCGAAGGTAAAGTCCTTTTCCAGGCCAATAATTGTGCCACTTGCCACCTGGCGGATGGCCGGGCCGGTGGAACGGGACCGCGCCTGAGCACTACCGGGAAAAATGACCAGACAATGACAAATATCATCCGGCGAGGCCGGGGTAGTATGCCTCCCAACCCCCGCCTGGCCGAGGAAGAAGTCAAGAAAATAATAACCTATATCCGGGAGATTAAACCACCGGCGGAAACCAAGACCTAACCGGGCGGGCTTTGCAACAAGAGGAGAAACACCAATGAAACGTTTAACGGCGGCCCTGGCCCTTTTGATACTGTTTTCCCTGGGCCTGGCCGCCTGTGGTGAGGCGGCGACCAGTACTCAGGCCCCAACCACTGCCGCAACAACCGCCGCCGTAACTACCCTGGCCCCCACCGGTACCCCTTTTAACCCGATTGTATTGACCATCACGGCCGGTGGCAGCCGGACCGGTTCACCGGCGGCGCAGGTAGCCCCCGCGACCCCGACCGTCCCGCCAACTTTCGCCAACATTGCTCCGGCTAATTTTCCAATTTACAGCGGGTTAAAGCTGATTAACCTGGGCTACCTGGGCCAGCAAGTAGCCGACTCCCTCAGCCAATCATCCAAAGCCGCCCGGAGCAGTTTCTATTACACTACCGACAGTTACGACAAACTGGCCGGTTACTACAATACCGAATTGCCCCGCCAGGGCTTTACCAAAGTGGTCGAGCAAGCCCTGCCCGCTTTTACCAGCCTGACCGGCAATGTCCTGCTTTATAGTAAAGGCAGCGGCGCAACCATGCAGGTATCCGGTATGATGGTGCTGGGGCCGCTGGATGCGACGCTTGTAAGTATGTTTGCCGCCGCCTCACCAGAAGCCGCTGGCCTCAAAGACGGCAACAGCGTGGTAATTATTTTGACCGATTTGACCACCGATGACCTGGCAAACTTTCAGAGAAGCTTTGCCGGGGCGAACAGCACCCCCGCGCCGGTCGTTACCCTACCCATAACCCCGGCCCCAACAAAATAATTCCAGACAAACAAAGAGGCTAAACCCGGAAATAAGCGGGTTTAGCCTCTCTTTTATTATATATTGTCTGATTTATAATAATAAATTTATTTCTCGCGAGAAATCTTGCGGCCGGCCAGGCGTAACTGGCCCAGCACCAGGGTATCTCGCCAACGGTCCGGCAAGAGGCTGAACAGTTTTAGCAGCCTGGCATTTTTCGCTACCAGGTAACGCGCCCTGGGCCACCTGCAAGTCATAGCCCGGGCGACCACATCAGCCACCATTTCCGCCGACAAGCCGTGAATACCGGCCTGGCGAGCGGTCCGCCGGGTAATTTCCCCGACCACGCCGTAACGTTCGTTCATTTCCGCTGGCAACCGCTGAGCCAGGACATCCCAATCGCCCGCCGCTTTATCCCAGATAGGTGTCGCAATCGCGGCCGGTTCTATCAGGGAAACTCTGACCTTAAACGGCGCCAGTTCCAGGCGCAAGGCATCCGATAAACCTTCCAGGGCAAACTTTGAAGCGGCATAAGCCCCGATCATCGGTAAAGCCGTAAGCCCTGAAACAGAACTCATATTGATGATACGGCCCTGGGCCTGGCGCAAAAGGGGCAAAAAAGCCTGGGTCACGGCCAGTTGCCCCACCAAATTTATTTCAAGCTGCTTGCGCAGTTCGTCCAGCGGCAGGTATTCCAGGGGACAGGCCACCGCGATACCAGCATTGTTAACCAGCCCGGCCAGCCCTTCAGGTCCGACTGCCCGGGCAACTACTTCCCTGGCCCGCTGAATCGAGTCCGGGTCGGTCACATCCAGGATGATGGGTTGAACCCGATCGGAACACTTACCCTGTAAGGCCAGCCCATCGGCGGCTTTACGCACCCCGGCAAATACCCGGTATCCCATTCTTTCCAGGCGGCAGACGCAAGCCTCGCCAATCCCGGTGGAGGCGCCGGTTATGACAACCGCGCCCGGCTCACGACTTTGTGACATTAGTTTTCCCTGCCTTCCCATCCGGCCCAAAGGTCAGGCTGGAATTTGTTTGAGGATGCGATAGGCAAAATCCAACATTAATTCCATGTGCTGCAAGCCAAGCTCACTGCCGCCGATGACGTGGCCCGCGTCAAACCAGTGCAACTCTACCGGCTTGCCAAGTGCTTTCATTCTGGCCGCATACAGCTCCAGCTGGCGGGCCGGGGTGCGGGTATCGTTGCGGCCCTGGATAATCAGTACCGGCGCCCGGACCTGTTTGGCATAAGTAATTGGCGAACTGATAACGTGCTGCTCGGGGGTTTCGTCGGGGCGGCCTCCAAACAGGGAAACGTGAGCGCCCTGTAAGGTGGGGGCTTCATCGGCGTACATCTCCGTCCAATCCGCGATAGCGACCAGAGCCATGCCACCGGCCCACAGGTCCGGCGTCTTACCAAGGCCCAGCAAGGTCATGTAGCCTCCATAAGAGCCGCCGTTCAGGAAAATCCGGGCGGGGTGCGCGATGCGGTTATCCACCAGGTATTTCCGGGCCGCAACCAGGTCTTCCAGTTCCCAGTAGCCGGGCTTCCCGGAGATTTTGTGTTCAAACTCCCGGCCAAAAGTGGTCGAACCGCGATAGTTCAGCGATAGCACCGCAAAGCCGTGATCCAGAAAAGCCTGGATAGCGGGCGAGAAAGTTTCAACCGTAACAGCATGCGGCCCACCGTGAATATGCAGGACAGTTGGAAACGGCCCATCCGCGTCACCGGGGACAGAGAGCCAGCCCTGAACGCTTTCACCATCGCTGGAAGGAAAAGTAACTGATTTCCAGGGCTGGCCGGGCGGCACCGGGCCGGGTTCCAGGAGCGTCGCGGTCTGGACGCCGGTCCGGGCATCCAGGGCAATCAACTGGGGCGGGTGAGTGGCATCCTGCCAGTGGGCAAATATCCGGCCATCCGGGCTGAAATAGGCCGGGCTAATATAGCCGGGCTGGCCCAGTGACCCTTCAGGGTGGTCCAGGCGAGTCAGGGTCTGAGAGGTTAATTCAAACCGGTATAGCTGCACTTTAGCCCCGGCAACCTGGCTCAGTAGTATGGATTCGCCATCTTCCGACCAGTCCAGGGGCGTTACTTCACCCTCCAATTCGGCCAGGGCAAAGTCAGTCCGTTCGCCGGTAAGGGGGTTCCACAGCACCGGTCTTTTCAGCCCAGTTTTATCGGTGGAAGCCAGGACCCGGGTATCCCCCGGTAACGGTGAAACCACTTCCGCCTCAACTCCGTTTCCCGGCCCATCCCACAGTTCGTTGACTAAATCGCCGGTAGCAGGGCTAAAAGCCAGTAAACTGAACTGGTTAGAGCTTGAACGGTCCGAGGAATGGACCAGGACCACTTCACCACCGGTTGTAATCAGGGGCATACCGGACATGCGCCTGGAATGAAAAAGCGGAAGCAGCTTACCTAAATTAGCCGAGGAGTTAAGCCTGGAGCTGTAAAAGTGAAAACCGTCCTGATCGGCAAAGCTCAACGCCGCCGAACCGCCATCCCGGCTGATTATCAGGCCGACCCCTAGTGAAGAATACAATGAAGAATACAAGCCTAAACCCGGGGTGAAATCTTCCGCTTCGCCACCTTCAAAAGGCACCCGCACAAAATGGCCGATTTCGTTGCCCTGCTGGTCTTTCAAGTAAAAAATATAACGGCCGTCCGGTGAAATATAACCGAACGAAACCCCGGTGGAACTGTCGGTCACCTGGCGTAGGTCGCCCGTCGGCACATCCCAGGCATAAAGTTGATAGCGGCCGGACCGGTTAGTGACAGCCAAACCCCGGGCCGGGTTGGCAGAAGCCAGGCTGGTCCTTAAAACATTATAGGCGGTGTATCGTTGTTTCCAGGAAGTATTTATACCCATTTCAATCTGTTTCATTTTAACCCTTCTCTTAAAAAATTTAAACTAAACTGGCTAGTGGTTGTGAATGTCTTATAATAATATAATAAACTGAGTATATTTCAACTGGATTAAGTTTATGTTGCACTTTTCAGGTAATTTACTGCCGGGACTCTGCACCATAACCCGCCAGGCACAGTTAATTTTGTCCCGGTCATCCGAGTATGTGTTAAAATTCAGGTGAAGTGCGCTGTAAAAAGCTAAATAAATGATTCCAGTGCATTATATAAGCTAAAGTAAGACCTGTCATTTCCAGTCGAGGATAAGCAAATGAGCCTTGAAACGAGCGATAGCGGGCTAAACCAGGTAAACCTGGGCCACCTCAAGTACCTGGCGGGCCTGGCCGCTCAACCGGCCGGAAGCTGGAACGGGTTTTACCGGACCCCGGTGGAAGGAATGAATTTTGGGCTGCGCTTTCAAATCGCTTTTTCAGGCTATGCGCTGTTTGGCCTGGCCCGCCTGACCCCGGCATACCGGGCAGTTTATACCACCGGCCTGGCCGCCCTGATTGAAAAAATGGCCCACCCCGACACCTGGGCCTACTGGTTCCGGGGCGCGGCCCGCTCATTAGCCCAGGCCGGGGCCGAAACAAAACCAGCCGGATCGCTCAGGACCGCCCTGGAATTTACCCATTCGCGCCTGGGGCTGGGTGGCGCAATCCCGCTTGACCCATGCCAGCAGGGCAATATCCAGTACAGCGCTCACCTGGCCTCATTACTGGGCTTTTACGAAATGCTTTCCGGTGACGACCGCTTCGACCAGGAAGGCCTGACATTAACCGCCCAGGCTAACGGCCAGTCCTTCAGCTTTAAGTATACCCATACCAGCCTGGCTGAACGCATCCACCAACAAATGCAGGACAGCCACTTTGGCGGCGCCTGTTGTGAGCCGGGCCGGGCCTACGCCGCCTGTAACAACCACGCATGCATCAGTAACCTGCTGCACGACCGCTTACACGGCACCCACCTGGCCGAAGTTAACCTGCGCTGGGCCGAATGGATTAAAAACCGGATGCTGACCGGCGGTATGAAGGGTGGCCTGCCTCTTCCCGCCCCTAACGGGCTTTTAAGCGTGGCCTACATGCCCGATTTACATTTGCCCATACCTGTCAGCTTTAACCTGACCGATGCCTGGGGCCTGTCCTTTATGGCCGCCTGGGACCCCGATACCGCCAGCAAGATTTACCCACGTTTCCGTAAGCGCCTGAAAAAAGGCCCCCACAATTCCCTCTACCTGGGTTCCGTCAGACCCAATGAAAGCGCCGAAATCAGTTCTGTTGGCCTCAATACCGCTTTTGCGGCCGTATTCGCCCGTGAAATGGGCGACCGGGCTACTTTTGAAAGGCTACTGGCCTGGGCCGACCAGCAGCTAGACTCCGCTACCGGCGAAAATGGCGAATGTTATTACCAGGCTAAACCGGCCGCTTACATTACCGCTTTGCTGGCACTGGCCCAGGCTTTACCAGGCGGTGGCGGCGGGTTACGCTCCCTTTTAGCCTGGCAGCCGGATTTCGAAGCGCCCTACCTGGCCGAAGTCAGCGGCGGAGTAGACGTAACAGCAGCTGAGTGGGACGGTCAGGCACTTAAAATCAGGTTGGAAGGTACACCCGGTGCCCCGGCCGAACTTAAGTTTGGCAACCTGGCTTTCCAGCCCGAGGTAATAGTACAGGGAATTAAAGTTGAAACAAATAAAGAGGGGCTTGAAAGTGATTCCGGGGAAGGCGAACTGACTTTGAAATTGGCTTTGCCCGCCGGTGCAACCGAGATAATTCTCAGCCAACTATAAATCCGCCCAGGCCAATTATTAACTCTGCCAGTAATTTAGCAAATGTCAGGAAATCGGCGATGCCTGGCCGGACACATTCTTATTATTATTAACCATAGCGAATAGTCGTACTAATACGGACGCGGGCCGCTCCGAGTGCCGGTAAGAGGCTGGCCGCCCCACTCAAGGCCAGGGCAAACAAAAAAGTCAGTAGAACCATGCCGGGGTCAAAGATGAAGGAGAGCGGGAAGGTATTCTCGCCAATGACCCCTACCAGGGCCGCCGCCAGCGGGTAGCCAAGAGCCAACCCGAATATAAAGCCCAGCAAACCCAGCATTAGTCCTTCTACCAGGAATATCTGGACCAGACGGGCATTGGACCCGCCCAGGCTGCGCAAGACCCCAATTTCGCGCCGCCGCTCCAATACGTTCAGGGTCAGGGTATTGATTACCCCGATACCGCCAATCAGGGCAATAATCGCAACCATCGCATACAGCATTATTTGCAAGATAGCGGTTATCTGCTGGGCGCTGGCCTTGTCGCTGTAAGCGGCCAGGGTGCTGGGAGCCAGGGCTTTGAACCGGCCCTCGATAGCGGACATGGTCTTATCAACAAAAGCCTTGTCGTGATTGGTGAAGCTAACCGCAAAAAAATCCGAACGGCCCTGGTGGCGAAACAGGCGCTCGACGGTCTGGTAAGGGCTGAAGAGTTTACCGGCTGAAGTGCTGCCCAGGTATTTGCTGTTATCCTCCAGCAAGCCGATAATCAAAAGTTCCCCGCGCACCTTATCGGCCTCTATCTCAATGGTGTCACCGACTTTAATATTTTTGGCGCGGGCCAGGCTGGTTGTCGCCAGGGCGACATTATTTTCATTGGCTTCAAACCAGCGGCCTTCAACTACCGGCTTTTGATAAAGCACCGTATCATAGGGCACGCCGTACAGGTCGACCCTGGACGCCTTGACGGTCAGGCGGCCCCGCGACCAGGGTTCGGACGCAACCACGCCGTCAACAGTCTTAATCTTTTCGGCAAAGCCGTCACTCTGAAGAGTGCTGAACTGGACCCAGCCATCGGCCCCGTAAATATCGTAAAGGTCGGTAATGGTTTGCCCGACCGAAGTGCTGGCGCTCTGGGCCGCCAGGAAGGCCGCGCAACTCAGGGCCACCACGCCAAAGGTTATCAGGTTGCGGGTCTTGCGGCGGGCCAGGTTGCGCAAAGACAGGGCAATCAGCGGCGGAACGCGGTGCAGGCGGGCCAGGCCGCGTTCAAGCCAGCCCTGCCCAAAAGTAGAGTTAATGCCGTAACTTGCCAGGGCTTGCCGCACCGAAATAGAGGTGCCGCTCCAGGCCGGGACCAGGGCCGCCAGCATGGTTACTCCCAGGCCGACCACCAGGCCCAGGTATACTGCTTCCGGCTGAAATGAGAACCGGTCCACGTCAAAATTAACAATACCGCCCAGGTAACCCATCAGGAACTTGCCCAGGATAAACCCACCCACAATGCCAAACAGGCTCCCGACCAGGCCATATAGCAAGGCGGTAAAAAAATAGACTTCCAGGATCTGCCGCCGGACGGCTCCCAGCGCTTTTAAAGTGCCAATTTCGCCGACCTGCTCGGTAACGATAGCCGAGAGAGTATTAGCGACCAGGAAGCCGCTAATCACCAGGCCCACGCCTGAAAAAGCCAGCAGCAGCAGCACCAGCGTATCAAGTTCTTGCTTGCCCAGGTAATTATCAGGGTCGCGGGCCGAAAAGCCGCCAAACTGAAGGTTGCGTTTTTTGAAAACATCTTCGACCTCGCGCCGGGTTTCGGTGCGGCTCGCCAGGTCGTAGACTTTGAGCAGGATTTCGTTATTGCCGGAAATACCCAGCATTTTTTGAACGTCTGGGGCGGTCGTATAGGCCAGGGTAAAGTTCAGGATGGCGGCGGAAGGGCTGGAAGGAGTACGGACAAAGCCGCTGATAGTAAACCGGCTCTCCTGGTTGTAAGGGCCAAAACGGTAAATAATTTCATCGCCCACTTTGAGGCCGGGCACAAGGTCGCGGGTGGATTGCTCAAAAGCTACCTCACCCTTGCCCGGCGGGCGGCCCTCGACATAGTCTAATTTATTAACTCGTAAGTCGGAGTAATCGGCGTAACCGAAAAAAGTCACATCGAACCAGTCCGGCCCGGCCCGGAACTTGGTGGTATAGTTGGCCCGGCGTTGGACCTCCGCTACATTGGGCAGCTGAGAAATGGCATAGGCGGTATTTTCGGTATTGTTCCAGACCCACCAGCGCAAATCGTCCTGGCTGGCGTTGGCATAGTTATAGCGTTGGGCCTGTTCCAGGTTCCGGGCGGTTGCCACAATCGAGACAATCCCGGCTACTCCAATAAAGATACCTATTACCGTGAGTAGCGAGCGTATTTTACGCCGCCTGATATCATTTATAGCTTTTAGAAAGGTCCAACGCATAAAAAAGTGCCAGAGTTAATTACCGGATTGCAGGGTATTCTTGGTCAAAAGATAATAAACGAAAACAATGAGCATGAAGAGCAAGACCCCACCGACCGCATAGTGCGGCTTGAGGCTGGCTAAAGGGTCAACGTATTTCTCACGCGGGCGGGCCGTGGGGCCGCTGGTGCGTTTTAACTGTTCCAATTCCAGGTCAATCGGTCCCGATTTCCAGTTACCGGTTAACTTGCGGCCGAACCGGGTATAGCGGGAACCAACCATAATCAGCAGGACGGCGATAATCGCGCCAACTACGAAGATTATCAGCTCGGTAATATTATTGGGTGAGGGCATAGGACCTCCTGAGTTTCGTTTAACATTCTTTGTTAAACGTTGAACGTGGGATTCTAAGTGTCGGTAAGAAATAAACAGCCGGTACCGGCAGTAAAGACGGGATTACACATTCAGGTCCAAGAACCTGGCTAATCTTCGGGATAAGTATAGCCCGGTTTAAGCCAGCGAGAAGGCACGCTCAAGCCATCCTCTTCTTCCGGGTCGTTATAGACGTAACCCACCCAGGTAGCCGCGCCCTCTTCTCGCAAAAGCTGCGGGACCACCTGCCCGTGAATGGTCTGCCGCCCAAGGGTAAAATTATCTTTCCATAATGATACCGCCTGGGTATAGGCATCTTCGCCGGGATTGGTCGCCCGCATATAAATTATGAACTGGCGGGTCGTAAATTCCGGCTCTGGCAATAAGGCCAGGGTCAATTTTACTAAAGGCCGCAGCAGGTCATAAGCCGCTTCCTGGGACGGTTTTCCTTCTTTCGGTTTACGTGTGATTACCGGTTTTGGCATAATATTATTTTATTGAGCCTGCAAAATCTCAGAGAAACAAGTTTAACATCGATAAGTTTAGTTATTATAGCCTACCGGGTCGCCTCCGTAAACCAAACCGGATTAGATTTTGCTTAACTTGAAGTTAAAAATACTTATAAACTGGACTTCTGGCGAACTGCCCTTGTAACCTTTGGGCCATCTGATATAATGCAATATATAGAGGCGCTTATCCTTTAATGTAGAAGGTAACACAGGGGCGACCTCTTGATAGGCTTTTAAAAACTATCTGTCAGCCTTGATTTCCTTCACATTTTTTGTATATATAGGGCTTTAAAACGCTTCAGTGTTAAAAAGTGGTTAAATTTAGTACTTGTTTAACAAACTGGTAATAATTTCTAAAGATTTAACCACTAGAATTTAATCAGGCAGTGGCCTCGCAGAAATTTTGACTTCCCTGGCAAGCTATACTTTATAAAATACAGGTTAATCCAGCAACACGAGATTGGCTTAATCGGGACATTTGCATAAACCTAATAACTGACTCGCGAAAATTAGTATTCTAACTGTGACTGACGAGGCGGGAGCATTGAAAGATTATGTTATTCTTTAAAGTATTGGCACGGATGCTTGGCCGATTTTTTAGAGGCATTGGCCGGGGGTTTAGCGGCTTCTTCCGCTGGATTACCCGGCATGAGATGTTCCTGGGAATTGTAACTGTCGCTGTCCTGACAGTCCTGGGTATTTACCTGATACTAAACCTGCTTAATATCAATATTGTAATCGGGAACCCTACTCCCGTAGCGGCCCCGGTCGTGGCCGCCTTACCCGAAACCACACCTACACCTGCCGGTGTGGCTACCCCTACACCCATTCCTGTTTTCAGGACCAATGCACCACCGGCTACGGAAGCCTTTATGATCGGCCAGATTAACGGCAACGCTGATGAGGTCTGGAACTCGCTAACCGCGACCCTGCATAACCGTCTGGCCGGGGTAGGCCGCGACAAGACCTATTTCGAGCGCCTGTTTGAAGCCCAGAAAAAAAGCGGGCTGGTATATGAAAGTTACCAGTACATTGGAGGTGTGCCGAACGATAACGGCACTTCCATCCATTTCTATGTCCTGACGGTTAAGACCGGCCAGAATACGGTCAGCAAAATACCCTGGACCTTTGAAGTGGACAAAGAAGGAAAAATCGCCCAGACCGATTTCCCGAGTTAAATTTAATTAAACTGTTTGACCGCTTAACGCGTACTAAATCCATAAAGTGGTAAAGCTAAACTATTTCAGGTAAGGATAGCAATATGGTTTTTAAGGTAGTCGGCCGTCTAACCGCTCGCTTCTTTCGAAGTATTGCCAAATTTTTTTATGTTACTTTCCGTAACATTATTAAACACCCTGTTAGAAGTCTCCTTTCGGTGGTTGTAACGGTCGGGGTGATAACCCTGCTGGTTAGCACAAGCGCTTTCGGCATGCTCAGTAATTCAAGCGGAGCCAGTGCTACCGTAATCAAAGCGATAGAAAATACCCCGGAACCGGATGGTAAAAGCAGCCAATTCTTAGGCGGGCTCAAAGACGGCAAAGCTGATGTTATGTATAACCTGCTGAGTGAGGATTACAAGTCCTCCCTTAAATCGAAGGGCATTACCAGCGCCGCCATAATGCAAGATGTAGTTAACCAGAAGCTCCTGGAGTTGACCGGCCAGAAAGACGGCCGCTTAAAATACAGCTTTATTTTTGCCCAGGGCGTCCGCTTCAGTGATGGCTCGGTCAGGAACGGCTTTTCCGGCACCGTTGACAATAAAGGCACCCGAACCAGCGTAACCGTTATCCTCCGGTTAAAAGATGGCAAAGTTGTCCAGGTAGAAACCGACGAACCGGTGCTGTTAGCCGCTTTTGAAACAAATAAAAACTCTACCGGCAAAGATGCCCAACTGGGCGTGGTCAGCAACAACCGCAGCCCGGTCGCGGAAGACTTTATGAAAGGTCTGACCACCTTTGATGTCGAAAAAATCTGGGATGCTTTATCCGACACCTATAAGACGCAGCTTACCGCCAAGGGTGTCACCCGCGATTCCATGGCGAAGATTTTCGACCAGGTTAAAACCGGCAACGCCGCCACCGGGAAAAACAGTACGATCATAACTTATGACGGCTATGCTTACTTGAATACAATCAATTTCCCGAATGGAATTACAGTCCACGAGTTTATCTCGGTGCTGAGTGTTTCTGACAACCCTCGCCAACCGGGCTACAGCATTGTAATGGACTCGACCAACAAAATTATCAGGTTGGGTAATGACCGGGCCGAAGACCCGATTTTCACCGCTATACTTGGCCGGAGCCAGGGCCAGGGCCAGGGGTAACTAATCCAGGCTTTTTTGGGTAGCCGGATCCAGCCTGTAGAGGCTGAACATCCGAACAAAGAACAGGAAGTTTAATCATGGAAAATGTTAGAAGCAAACGCAGACCCGTCCAAAAGCAAGATGAGGTTGACGTTGCCATAGACAAAATGAAGCACCGCTGGAAATACAACCCCATCCGTTGGGGCTGGTGGCGTTATGTGCTATTATTTGCGATTATTTACGGGATTATTAGCTTCCTGGCTCCGGCCTATAATGCAAGCGGAGCAAGCGGGGTCGCCAATCAGATCGTTAACCTGGCAATTCAGCTGGCTATTTCCGCCTCGGTGGCTATCCTTTTTATCTATATCCAGTTTTTCGCCATTTCGCGGCCCCGGACCTACTGGCTCAAACCTTACGAAACCGGCATCAGCTTTAATGACTACCGGGGCAATCCCCAGGTATTGGAAATGGCCCGTGAAGTAGTATTGCTGCTCAAGGGCTCCAAAGATTTCCAGAATATGGGCGGTGAGGTAATTCGCGGCTTGCTCCTGGAAGGCGATCCCGGTGTCGGTAAGAGTTATCTGGCCCAGGCCATCGCGACCGAAGCAGGCGTGCCTTTTGGCTACTGTAGCGCCCCCAGCCTCCAGAGCCCCTTTCTGGCCGGTGGTATGTTAAGTATCCGGGCGCTCTACAAGAAAGCCCGCAAGTTGTCGGGCCAGTACGGGGCCTGTATCCTGTTCCTGGATGAAATTGACGCTATCGGGCAGAAACGTAACGGCCCTACCGGCGGTCAGGCCGGTATTGGCATGGGCGCGGGCGGTATGTTCGGCGGCGGCGGTAACCTGCTGATTAACGAACTGCTGGTCCAACTTGACCCGCCCCCGGTGGACGACCGCCTGGGCACCAAGTTGGTACGCTGGTTGGGCCTTGACTTCAAACGCAAAAAAGCCGACCGCCCGGCGGTACTGACCATTGCGGCTACCAACCTGGTTGAAACCCTGGACGACGCGCTGCTCCGGCCCGGCCGCTTTGACCGCAAAATCACTGTAGACAAGCCGGACTCTGAAGGCCGCCGCGATGTCATCGAATACTACCTGGACAAAGTAAACCATGAAAACATTCCGGTGGACCGCTTTGTAGCTGAAACTATCGGCTATACCCCGGTATCTATCCGCTATGTTATCAATGAAGCCGTAGTAAGGGCCCACTTCAACGGGCGCGACGCTATAACCTACCGGGATATCCTGGAAGCCCGCGACTTGCACGAAGTTGGCTTGCGCCAGCCTATCAGCAACCTTTCCAGGGAAGAAAAACGCCGCCTGGCCTACCACGAAACCGGCCATGCCATCGCCCAGATCCTGCTGGTTCCCTGGGAACGCCTGGTAAAACTGACGATTATTCGCCACGGCGGCGCCCTTGGTTTCATGCAGCCTAAGCCGCTCGAAGAAAAACACGTCCAGTTGAAAGAAGAGATTGAAGTAAAGATTCAGGTCAGCCTGGCTAGCCGGGCCGCTGAAGAACTTTTCCTGGGCAGCGGCAGCAGCGGATTCTACGGCGACCTGAACAATGCCACCGCTTATGCGGTCCATATCATCGGGGATATTGGCCTTAACGGTCATCTTTCTTCCCGGACCGTCCTGGGTATCGCCGGGGCCAGCATGCAGGTGGAAGTTGAAAATTACCTGCAAGACCAGATGAAGAAAGTCCGGCAGTTACTGGAAGCCAACTCGGATATGGTCCACGCCCTGGCCGCTGAATTGATGGAGCGGGATGAATTGCTGGGTGACGAAGTAATGGAAATCGTTAACCAGTTCATGCCCAAACTGACCAACGATGCCAGGAGCAAGCGCAAGAGGATTGGCTTCATCCGGGAAGATAACACTCGAAACAACGGTACGGGCGTCTGGAGTGAAGGAGTCACCCCGGAACCGGCCGCCGCTCAACCGCTGGCGGCTACCGGCACCGATGATTTTAGCGCTACCCAGGCCCAGGCTCCTCAACCGGCCCAGACCGACTCCCAGACAGTGCCATTCCGGATAATTAACGACAACCCCGGCCCGGCTACCATGAACAACCCGGTTACACCGCTTGGCCAACTGGGCGCGATGGACCGGCTGGGTAACCCGCTGTCCGGCAACCAGGTAATCCCACCCGCCGGGCCCGAGTCCACGTCCACATTCACACCAATGTGGTCGCCCGCCCAGCCGCTTCAGCCAACACCGGCCGCTGCGGAACCCGAAGCTAAAGTCCAGCCAACAAACGGGTCAAACCAGGCGGCTCCGGCTGATAAAGCCAATCCGGCCGACAAAAAGCAAGACAAAAAGGACGATGAAGACCTTTGGGACTTGCTGCCTAAGGGCTGGTAAAATCAGTTAATAAAAGAAGGAGTGGGCTTTCAAGCGGCCCGCTCCTTTTTTAGTCCTGTTTTAATTCCGGCTACAGGTGGTTAAGCCGATACCGGGGCGGCATCTCGCGGGACGACCGGCATTTCCAGCGAAAGGACCGTGCCCTGACCCAGTTCGGACTTGATATTTAGAAACCCCCCGACACTACAGGCCCTTTGTCGCATGCTTAAGACGCCCATACCGCCTCGCCGGGCCAGGTTGGTCAGGTCGTCCGGGACCTCAAAGCCTTTGCCGTCATCCCGGATATTAAATATTACCCGGCTGTCCTGCACATCTACACTGATTACAACCTTAGAGGCACTGGCATGCTTGACGATATTTGCCATTGCTTCCTGGGCAATCCGGTAGACCTCCAACTGCTGGTCGGAGCGCAGCATGTTAGCCGATTCAGATAACTCAATGTCGATTTTAAGGTTGCTGGTACGGGAAACGTCACTGGTCAGGGCATCCAGGGCCGCCGCCAGGCCTAAATCTTTTAATAGCTGAGGCTGCAGCTCCCGGCTCAACAGGCGCAAGCCCTGAACCGTCCGGTCCAACGAGTCCTGCAAGCGATTCAGCCGCCGCTCAATATTGGGCGGCAAGGGCACTTCCTCGCCGCAGCCTTCGGCATTGCTATCGCTGAACTCATCGGTCATATCACAGCGTAAAAGGTCAAGCTGGCGGCTGACGCCAATCAAAGCCTGGATGGTATCGTCGTGCAGGTCGCGGGCCAGGCGGTTGCGTTCTTCGGCAATCGCCGCTTCACGGGCGCGCGCCGTTAGGCGGGCATTCTCAATCGCGATTGCAATCTGATCGGCCAGGATTTCCAGGAAAGGCACATCCTCCGGGTCAAAGGCGTTTACGGCAGTGCTTTCAATGTCCAGCACACCGACCACCTGGCCGTTTATCTTCAAAGGAAGGTCCAGTTCGGCCCTGGTTTCCTCGGTCGAGAAATAGTAATAAGGGTCGCGGCTGACATCATTCGCCAGGCGGTGCTGCTCATGACGAAAGACCCACCCGATCATGCCCTTACTTATATGGTTACGAGTGCAGATTTTCCCGGTGAAACTATCGGCCCGGCGGCTCTGGTGGCTGTTGAAGAAGTATTCGGAGTCGTGCGGGTCGCGCAGGAAGATACTTACCATTTCGAAGTCAAAAGTTTGCTGGATCAGCCGGACCGATTCGGCCAGGAGCCGGTCCAGGTCCAAAATGCAGGTGACTTTGCGGCCTACTTCCAGGACTGCCCGCAAACGCATAGCTTCCCGGCTGCTTGATTCTTTTCCGGTAGCTGCATCATCAGTTATATTTACCACTTTTTTTACTCTCCGGCATCAATATCTTCTATGGTAATCCAACGCCGCCTTAAACCCTGCAGGACCGCTTCCGTCCGGGAGCCGACCTGCAACTTACTGAATATGTTAGCAAAATGCGCCTGGACCGTACGAGGACTCAAAACCAGCCGGTCAGCAATCTCCTTATTTGAAAGGCCCTTACCGGCTAAACGCAGCACTTCCAGTTCGCGGTCGCTCAGACTTTCCTCAACCCGGCTGGGCAACTCAGTTTTCTGGGGAGAATGGGCAAAATGGCCCAGGACTTTCTTGGCTACCGCCGGGTGCAAGGCCGCTTCTCCCCGGAAGACCGCTCGCACGCCCTCAACCAGTTCGGCTCCCCGGACAGTTTTCAAAAGGTAACCGGCCGCCCCGGCTTCCAGCAAGGCAAAAACATATTGGTCTTCGTCATGGGCGCTTAGAGCCAGTACGGCAATTGTCGGGGAATTTTGCTTGATCTTGCGAGTGGCACTGATACCATCCAGCCCGGGCAAAGCCACGTCCATCAATATAACATCAGGACTTAAACGAGCGGCCAGGTCAACCGCTTCCTGGCCGTCACCGGCCTCGCCAACTACCAGCATATCCACCTGGCGATTAATCAATTCCGCCGTGCCTTCACGGACAACCGCATGGTCCTCGACCAGCAACACTTTTATTTTGCGGAGTTCATCCCCCGGCATGGCGGCCATTTACTCACTTTTCCTTTAATCAAGTAGCCAAACCTGGCTGCAGTTTTAACCTCAACACTAATTATACCTCACCGGTAAATATTAGCATATTGCCGAGCTACCTACTTTTCAGCCCGGTTTAGTTAGTATAAATACCTAGCAACAGCCTTTATTTCATGTCCTAAATGTCATCCTCGAATATGTATTTAGGCTGTAGGGGTTCCGGTAACCCGGTGTTACCATACGAATATACGAAAACAAAAATAATATTAAACGGAATATCTAACCCGGGAAACCAGTAGTTCTTAGTCTAAACAGGTGAATTTATGGGCTTCAATATTTATATAAGTGAGCAAGACTGGGCCTTTAGAGAAGCTGAACTTACCAGAGAACTGGAAAAGCGGCGAATGGTTAAAGAAGCTAAAGCAACCCAAAAAGCGGCCGGAAAGAACCGGCACCAAACCGGCACCAACTCTACTGAAAGCGTCCCTGTCAAGAAAGTTGGAAAGGAGAACCTGGAATGGAACTAATTAGCGGCTTAATTATCATTGTGGCAGTTCTAGGCTTGTTGGACCTGGCTGCTTTGCGCTGGGGCGTTAACAGCCGGGGAGCCGGTAAAGACTGGAGCAAACCTTCCGAAATCGAATATTACGAACCGGACGGGTTTGGATATCGCTAGCCCCCTTTAAGAAAAAACAGGCCAGATCTCTTAAAAAGCACGGTCTGACCTCAAAAATCACCGGATGAGCCAGTTATAGCTGGCTCATTTCCATTTTATACCAGCCCTAACTGCTTGTCCTGCGTAGAATGCCTCGTAAACCACTAATTACAGTTGAAAAACCAGGAGTTATAGAGTAAAGTGCAATCAACAAACGCTTTCTACCAACTCTTCGGTTTCATTTATTACTCTTCCTTAATTATGCTTTTAGAAACAGGAGGACTGTATATGGCTACCCACGAAACCAAGTTTCTACTCCAGGAAAAAGATATGCCTACCGCCTGGTACAACATCCAGGCCGACTTGCCCCAACCACTTCCGCCGGTGCTGCATCCAGGTACACACCAGCCAATCGGTCCGGCCGACCTGGCGCCGCTTTTCCCGATGGAGTTGATCAAACAAGAAGTCAGCACCGAACGGTATATAGATATTCCCGAAGAAGTCCAGGAAATCTACAAATTATGGCGGCCTTCACCGCTTTACCGGGCTACCCGGCTGGAAAAACTCCTGGATACCCCGGCCAAGATTTTCTACAAGTATGAAGGAGTGAGCCCAGCGGGCAGCCATAAGCCCAATACCAGCGTTCCCCAGGCCTATTACAACAAGCAAGAAGGCGTCAAAAGGCTAACCACCGAAACGGGGGCCGGTCAATGGGGCACCGCTCTGGCGATGGCCTGTAATTTCTTCGACCTGGAATGCCTGATTTACATGGTGAGAGTCAGTTACGACCAGAAGCCCTACCGCCGGTCGTTAATGCAGGTTTACGGTGGGAAAGTCCTCGCCAGCCCGAGCAACATAACCAATTTCGGCCGCCAGGTCCTGGCGGAACACCCCGACTCGCCGGGAAGCCTGGGTATCGCCATCAGTGAAGCGGTCGAAGACGCTGTCCAGCGAGAGGATACCAAGTACGCCCTGGGCAGCGTCCTGAACCATGTGTTGCTCCACCAGACGATTATCGGCCAGGAAGCTAAAAAGCAGATGGAAATGGCTGGCGAATACCCGGACATTATCATCGGCTGTACCGGGGGCGGCAGTAATTTCGCCGGGATTACCTTCCCTTTCATGAAGGATAAATTCGAGGGAAAAGATATCCGGATTATCGCGGTAGAGCCCGCCGCCTGTCCGTCCCTGACCAAAGGGGTCTACGCTTATGATTTCGGGGATACCGGACAGCTTACGCCCCTGGTTAAAATGCATACCCTGGGACACGACTTTGTACCGGAAGGAATTCATGCCGGAGGCTTGCGCTACCACGGCATGGCCCCGCTTATCAGCCACCTGTATGAACTGGGAGTGATGGAAGCCCGGTCTTATCCTCAGAACCCGGTCTTTGAAGCCGCCGTAACCTTCACCCGGACCCAGGGACTCTTGCCTGCCCCTGAACCGAGCCACGCCATCAAAGCGGCCATTGATGAGGCAATCCGCTGCCGCGAGTCCGGTGAAGCCAAGACAATCCTGTTCAATCTCTGCGGTCACGGCCACTTTGACCTGGCCGCCTATGATAAGTACCTGAGTGGCAATCTCCAGGACTTCGAGTTACCCCAGGGCGAAATTGATGCAGCCCTGGGCCGCTTGCCTGTCATGGCCTGAGCTGAATATAATCCCCATCTAGAAGGCTACCCCTTTTGTCCAGACCGGATAAAAGGGGTAGCCTTCTCAATAACTACTTCTTCATTATGTTATGTCAAGTAAATGCCGCTGCTCACGAAATATCTTTAGAGGACCAGGGGTGAACGGCCAACGAAAAGCCTTTTTGGATGATGAACCTTTTAGCCGGTGCGAGTGTTTGGTTCTTCGTCAATCGAGCGGTCATGACTGGTCCAGCGGCCTCTCCGGAGACTATAGACTACTTGCTTGCCAGGTGGTAAAACTCCCCTGGTTGTGCCAATCGAATCCAGCTGAATAATGTTTTCGTCTTTCGCTTCGTCAAGAGGCTGGTCAACTCGTTTAGCAAAGGGGATATGTAGTGTCCGGCGGCTGAATAAAATATAACTCGATAAAACTCCGCCCACCAGCCCTTCCAGGCCAAGCAATATGAGGACTGACAGATGATCGGTTAGCGGCGTACCCACGCTTAAAGTAAACAACCAGACAAAAAAAGCCAGCCCCAGGCAAACACCTACCTGCAAAAATATTTCAGACCGTTTCGAGGCCAACGGTAGGCTTTGCAATTTAGACCGGTCGGTCCAGCGTAAAAGGGTAAACCCGGCCACCAGGCCAGAAATAAAAAACAATGACATGGTTGGGGTCATATAATATCTCTCCCGCTTTGAAAGCTTAAATTTAAGCTCACAAAATTAAAGGTGAGCTTTTAACTCACCAGTTCCGCGCAGTTATCTAAATTAAGATCGGGAATTTTAGAAAAAAGTGCCCTGGGTGGGGCCGTCTTCCAGCCTGGGACGTAGATTATAACCGGTTCCGAGGCCCATATTCTCATCGTGGCGCAGTTTCATGCCGTTCAAGCGGTAACGCATGGCAGTCTGGGTTACTCCCAGCACCTCCGCCATGGCTTCAACATCACCGGCGTGTTTCTTATTTAATTCGCGGACCAGATCGGAGGGCATCAGCAAACACCGCGCAAATATATTGGCTTCCCACTCGGTCCGGTCAGCGGTTTCCTTAAGCCGGATTAACTTTGCCAGGTGGGCCTGGGCTTCCGGCTTTTCCAGTTCCTTACGGCTAACCCGCCCGGTCCTGGCCGGTTTGACCGGCTCTTGAACAAGGGCTTCTGAATCATCATCGGTGGTAGGAGCCGTTACGGCTAATTCGGAACAACGGAAAAAACGAGCTGCCGGTTTGACCGCTCGTTCAAGGACGCTGCCCGGTTCAAGGCCGGGAAATTCTACCGAGTCAAAAAGGGTGGGCTGCTGGGCCAGGCTGACCGCCGGTAAATAATGCAGGAAGTAATGGCCTAGTTCGTGGGCGATACTGAAGTTTTGCCGCCCGGGTGGGTCGTTTTCCTCGTAAAGTAGCTCGCTGCGTTCCATATCGAGCAACCCTGACATAGCCTTTCCTTCGTGGGAAAGGTCCCTGATACTGCGCAGGCTCAGTTCAGTGATTGTCAGGGCGATATATTCGGCAGGTACCGGCGGTATTTCGGGCACGGTTAACCCGGCCTCTAGCAGACAACGTTGAAACTCGGCTACTTTCTTAACCGCCAGGTCTTCTATTTGCCCAAGATTGGGCCGTCCACTCCATTTACCGCCGCGCCGGACCATTACGCACTCCTTAAATCTTTCAACCAGGACAGACTTAATCTAAAGAATATACGGCTGAAACCGGCTTTAGTTACTCTTTTCGGTATCGTCGGCTTTCTCAAGCTGCTCGGCCAGTTCCGCTTCGTTCAGACCCTGCTTTCGCACTTCTTCTTCACGGGCAAATACCAATCCGCCGGATTGGCCTAACGCCGGGAAAGTGAAAGATTTACCCAGACCCTTGAGCCAGCGTAACATGCGCGGAAAAGCGCTGTCCTTAACGCCGTAGCGACGGGCCAGGTCCGCATAATCATTCAACTGGTAACCTTTAAGGTCGTCCAGCGAAGTTGCATCGGACTGAATCGCTTCCAGGGTAGCTTTAGGCAAGCCGGATTCAACAATTGCCGAGGTTTCATTCCTGGCTAAAGCCTCGCTTACATACCGCCCCAGGCTCAGACTGGCGGCCTGAGTTTCAGCCAAACCGCTAAATGCCCGCTGCTGAAAACTCTGCCAGGCCCTATCCACGTCCGGGGTTTGCCGGTCCAGCCGGTCCGGTACTTCCAGTAAAGCTTCGACCCGGGCCCAATCATCCGCCGGCTGCGCCTTCATAGTACTCAACAGGGCGACCGCCTCACCGGAAACCTCGGCTCCATTCAGACGTTCAAAATATACCGCCAGGGCCTCGCGAAATTCCGGGGTTACTTCATCCGAGGGTGAAGGTATTTCTTTATTAAATTTATCCTGCATAATGCTGCTACTCCTTTAAGACTTAACGGCCCACAGCCAGAGCGAACCTGACTACCGGTAATGGAACTACTTTTCCTGCCTGCAACCAAAACCGGTTAGCCTGCCAGACCTATAACAGCCAATCGCTGGATTGGCCTGGCATCCGTTTTTGCAGCCACTTAATACCTCTTGCCGTATTATGTTTGACCTGATCTATCGTCAGGTCCAACTCCTCGCTAACTTCTTTAATGCGCATTCCCAGCAACCACTGGCAAACCAGGGGACCCCGGTACTGGGACGGCATTTCTTCAATCAACCCATGTAGTACATTGATCAGTTCACGCCGGGCGGCGGCCTCTACTACATCAGCGCCCGGGTCATCCAGCAAATGAATCATTTCCAGGTCGTCGCTATCGCTATTGGCGGCCGGAGCATTTAGAGAAAGAATAGTGGCCCCTTTAACTTTAGCACTTCCCTCGTTGCCTGCATCAACGGTAGTCAGACCGGCCCGCATCAATTTTTTCCCCTGGAACAATTTCTCTAACAGGGTCGCATATTCACGTTCGAAAGAGTGGCGGACCAACCCGCGCAAATTTGTAATGACTTCTTTACCGTTCAGGCGTTCCAGGACAGTGGACATTGCTTCCGCTGCCAGGTCTTCGGCGTAAACCGCACCCAGGCGGCTGGAGGCCAGGTTAGAGACATAAGGCCAGTAGCGCCTGAAAATTGGTTCAAAGGCCAGCGAAGCTTCCTCACTTTTCGGCCCATATGTTGCTGAGGCCAGGCGATAAGCTTCGACCAGTTGGACATCCGGCTCCTGATTGTTTATCCGCATCCTTTGTCTCCACAAAGACACCTCTTCCGTACCAGCAGTCGTTCCAACAGGCTTAATCATATCCGGTTTTAAATCAAACACGCTACTTCCTCCTCAAATCCGGCAATAATTTTACGTTACGGCTAATTTATAAGCGTCTGATAAACCGCGCCTGTTAAACATATCAACGAGTCCATGGAAAAGTGCCACTCCAATTTACAATTACGCAAAACATTCGGCTACAGTTAGTTATTCTATCATACGAGCCTTTCCAGATTCCGGTCAGGCCGCTATCCATATTATCTAACCCCTTCCATTCAATCTCGTTTAGCAGGTTACATATTTATGTAAAGTAAGCTTCATTAATCCATGCCAACCATTTAGCAAAGGAAACAATCAGAATGTACCCAAGTTATGTAAAGTAAATCAGAGTGTTAGAAAACAGCCGCTACCGCCAGGGGTTTAACTACAAACAACTATTAATAATGAAGCAATAAAACCTGAAATGTTCAATAACAGATTTATTATACTGCGCACGGCCGGGCATAGAAAGCCTTAATTTTCTCAAAGAGCAGGTTTGACATTAAAGTTAGAGGGACGTATCATGTAAAAAAGCGCATTAAAGTCTATAAAAAAACAACTAGCGGTCCGGTTAAGGAGGTACAGAGCGCATGTCTACCTGTCGTGTTATAAGCTGCTCTAATATGAAAGGTGGGACAGGTAAAACCACTACGGTCAACAGTCTGGCCGCTCATTGCGCGCGGAAAGGATTCCGGGTAGCCGTAATTGACCTGGACCCGCAATCCAATCTTACTATCGGCTTCGGGGTAGACCCCCAGGATCTGAAGGGTTCGATGTATGATGTTCTGGCTCCCCAGAGCATACCTATCGAACAGGTGATGGTCGAAAAAGAAGGTTTATTCCTGGCCCCGGCCCATATGGATATGGTACGACTGGAAATGCAACTGGTCAGCCTCTACGGTCGGGAAACCATTCTGAACAAAAAACTACTGGCGATCAAAGATAATTACGACCTGATTATCATCGATTGCCCGCCCAGCCTGAATATTTTTACCATCAACGCCTTATGCGCCTCGGACTATGTAATAATCCCGATCCAGTGTTCGAGCTATTACGCTCTTTACGGTATCGCCCAGCTCCTGGAATCGATCAACTGGGTCCAGCAGGAACTTAACCCTAACCTTGAAGTACTGGGAGTGGCCCTGACCATGGAAAACCGGACCAGGATCAGCGGTCAAATTATTGAAGAAGTAAACCGCCAGTTCGAAAAGCTGGTTTTCAAAACAGTCATTCGTCAAAATGTTAAACTTTCGGAAGCCCCGGCCATGGGTACTTCAATTTTTGGCTATGCCGCCTCTTCCCAGGGTGCGGATGATTACGCCCGGTTAGCTGAGGAGGTAGTGAAACGTGCCGGCCTTTAATCTGAACAAGGGCAACCAGACTGCCCAGAACCGCCTAAAACTCCAGAAAGAACGCAGCGAGTCCGATGTGATGGCTATGCCGGACGCGCTGCGGGTGCCAATTGGGCGCATCCGGCCCAACCCGTTTCAGGTGCGTCAGGACTTCGACTCCCCCGAGGCGCAACAATCGCTCCAGGAATTGGCCGACGATATTCGCAAGCGCGATATTCTCGAACCACTGATTGTCCGCTTGCTGGTGGAAGGCGAAAAGGACTTTTACGAGATTATTGCCGGGGAACGGCGGTACCGGGCGGCTCAACTGGCCGGTAAAACAACTCTGCCGGTCATTGTTAAGACCAACTGGACCGACCGAGATGCCCGCCTCGCCAGCCTGGCCGAAAACCTGCAGCGGCGTAACCTCAGCCTGGTCGAAGAAGTACAATTCTTTCAGGCTCTGGAGAACGAGTACAACTATACCGCTAAGAAAATCAGCGAACTGATAAATAAGTCCGAAAGTTATGTCAGCCGCCGTTTAAGGCTGGCCTCCAATCCTCAAAAACTGGCCGAAATGAGTGACCAGGGCATGAGACTCAGCGAAATGCTAATCACTCAGGAAGAACCAGCTACCACGGTAACTCAAACCCAGGCAGAAACAGTTACGACCGGGGCTGACCCTGCGGTTCCGGCCCCACAAAGCAGCCGCAATCGCAAAATGAAGCATTCGGTCCGCTTGCTTCCCTTCACGCGCTTCCGCGAGGCGGTGGAACGGCTTTCAACTCAACTTAAAGATGAACAATTGAACCACCAGGAACACGAGCGGCTCATGAAAGAACTGGAGCTTATCGCAGAAGGAATATCTCTTCTCAGGTCATCCCTTCACAAGAAGTAACTTGTAGAATCTTTCACAATTTAATCACATAGAGTTCTTTGTGATAATTATAACAAAACACTCCGGGAGATGATAAAGTGATTTATATCACAATCATCTCTCTTTTTATTACGCGGTAATAGAAAACTGTAGGCTGATTTCAGCCTGTTGGCTTTTTACAGTGAAGACTATTACTTATTTCTACCGGTTGTAGTGTTATTAGCTAATTCGGCTTAGAAAATATTACTTTTGAGCGTTCTGATAGTCCTTAAAGTGTTCAGTTAACCTATCCGGGGCTACCGCGTGGTTAAAAACAAACGGGAAATGAAATTGGAGTTGTTTATAGAAATATAAATACAACTCCGGTCCACAAACGGCTTTGTTTCCCGGTTGAAGCCGGACTGTCCGGTTAATACCTAACAACCTTAACTGCCAACCGGGCGTGCCGGATAACCGGGCCAAAGCCTTCTGCGTCAGATAAGCTCTACCGGCGTTGCCAGCCGCTTCGGAAGCCTGTTCCAGGGTTTCAATAAGCCGCTGAGCGACGATACTCCGGCGGGCCTGGTGCTGGCTCAGCCGCAGGTTACGGCCTTTAGCCAGCGCCTGGGCCTGGGCCTGGCTGATAATGTTCTCGCCCAGGAGTTCTTTGGTTTCGGCTAGCCGGGCTACCGGAAGGCAGTTGCCCAACGGAATAGCGGTTACCACCAGTACTTTTAAGGGTTTATCGGCAGAGCGTAAAGTGGGGCGGCCGCGCCCGATGGCCTGCAGGATAGCCGCTTGCTCGCTGTGTTCAATCGCGGCCTGTACTTCCAAATCCCCGTCAGCCCGGCAGCGCCGCGCAATCCCCTTACCTTCTTCGTTAGTCCAGGCATAGGGCCGGATTTTCCAGATACTTTTTTCTTCTTTATGGGTTCCTTCTACCGCCGCTCCAAACCGGAAAGCCTGGACCTGCGCCCTTAAACTATCCAGCGGGTGGCAGTAGTGGCCGACCACGGCGATAAATTCAACTTCACTCAGGCCGTTCATAGCTTTATTGTCCCGGTCGAAATGGCCCCAGGTGATTCTGGTAGCGGCTGTTCCGGCGGTTAAATTGAGTGGCCCTGCTCCGGCGGCCGGGTTAAAGGCTTTGTGGCAAAAGATTGCCGCCGAGCGGTACTTGGCGCTCTCTTGTTCAAGCATCCGGCTTACTTCTTTAAGGGCTTTGCCTTCCCGCGCTACCAGTTCGTCTTTGGTATAGAGGGAATTAGTTACCTGGGTGATGTCGAGGTGCTGGGCTACTTCAAAATTAACTATTTTAGTATCCTGGCTGAGTACATAACTTTGCAGGACCGGGGAAGGTGTGGCATCCAGCAGGACCACGCTGGGTGCTTGCTGGAACTGGTTGCGGTGGGTTTCTCCTTCCGCAATTTCGCCTTTTAATAGCTTTACCAGGTGCTGGCGCGGTTGGTAGACAGCCAGGGCCAGGCTTTCTTTTTGCAGGTTGAACCAGAGCCGGGTATCCGAAATAGTGGAAATAAGTTCGTTTTTAAGGGCCGTGACCAGTTCACGAGCAAAATGGAGTGGGAAGCACAACTTTCCGTTGAGTTGCGCGAAGGGCCGTTCCCAGTTATAGCGGCCGGTCTTGGTCCCGGTGGGAATAGCCAGGCAATCGTTGATAATGCCGGAGAGGTCACTTCCGGTCAGGCGCGCTGCTTCCGTTAATACAGGCATAAAGGGGAACAGTTTCTGGGCGCGGTTCTGATCCTGTTCCAGGCTGGCGCTTTCCTGTAGGGCCATGGCTTGCTCGATAAGTCCGAATAATTTAACGAACGGCTCACAGCTATCCTGCCAGCCGGTATAGAAAAAGTCCTCCTGGTTGGCATCCTGGGCTTGCCGTTGCATGCTTTCCCGCCATAGGGCCAGGGTTTCACGTGTTACACTGACGTTTTCCAGCAGGTGTTCGATTACGCTCTCGTCAATAATAATTACATCAAACTCGGCTAATTCATGCGAGTTGTTTAAGAAGCTGGCTTTAGGGGCTAATACAATCCGGGCCTGGTTTGCAGTAGCTACACCCTTCCAGTAACCTTCTTGCTGGCAGTTCCAGGGCATCGGGGTATCCAGGGATTGTTTGGTGGCTTTTAATGAGTCCTGCCAGTTTTTAGCTGAGAAAAAAGGACAGGCCGAGCAAACGTCCCAGGTAGCGGCGTGGCGCTGGCTGCCTGCCGCTTCACATTCATCCAGCTTGCGGCACTCAAAGGCTCCCTGCGCCCGCTGGCGGCCTTCTCTGACGGCGACCAGGCCGCTTTGCCAGGCTTCATGCAGCAGGGCGTCCGGCTTGATCCACTGCCGGTAAACCTCTTTATTATCCGCTATATAAAGGATGCGGCCTTCCGGGAAGTTTTTAACGGCGGCCAGGGCTTCGGCCAGGGCGGCGTGGCTCTTGCCGGTCCCGGGATTGGAAGTTACCAGCAAGCTCTGGCGAGTTTTTCCAAGGGTAAAGAAATGTTCCGAAAAAGTCTGTTTGAATAGCCCGGCATGTTTCTGGCGAGCTTCCTGGACGGTTAACAACGGGCGAATCTTCTGGCCCGGCTGGGAAAACTGCAAAACTTCCCTGGTTTCAGGGTCCAGTTCGATAAATTTCTTAACCCAACGGGTTTCTTTTTTCTCAATAGAGTCTAGCTCTCCTGAGAAAATTTCCAGCCTGGAAAGCTGGCCCTGGCCGGACCGTAGCAAATCATCGTACCCTTTGGCGGCGGTTAAAGGCCAGCGCCGCTCAAAGACCTGGAATCCGGCGGCCTGGAGTTGGCAGTTCATCTGGTAAAGGTCACGCGCTACCCGCTGGTTTTTCTCCATGTCGGCATCAAAAGCCACTTCAACAGTGGTGACTCCCAGTGAGGCCAGTACCGCTACCAGGTGTTCTTTTCCACGGGTGGCCCGCCAGTTACCGGTACCCTGGACACCCAGGCAAATCCGGCCGGTGCGTAGGGCAATATAATCGGCCTTTTTCTCGCCTTCGGTAATAATAATGCGGTCCTGTTCGATTTTAGTGGCAGGGGTAGCTACATGTAAAGGGGTGCCAAGGGAGGCACCGCCGCTTGAACCGGCCGATAGAATCCGGTAATTGCGTTCAATTTCGCCTGTTTCTTCGTTAATAGTGGTCCAGCGTCCTTTGAGTCCCAGGAAGTTTCCATCTTTATCCCTGATAGGAATTAATAAGACTTCGGCGCGGGGCGCGGCGAACTGGAAATAGCGGCTGGCGGCTTTACCTTTTTTCTCAAATATAAAAGCCAACCGGCGGGCGGATTCGGCCCCGGCCTTTTCTACAAGCGCCCTTACCAGGCGGTCGCGGCCTTGCGCCGGTAGAGTCCGGTAGCCCAACTGTCGGGCTTTCTCAGGTGTAAAGCCTTCCGACCCCAGGTATTCCAGGTGAGTCTCAGATAAATCTAACTGTTCAAGTAAGAAGGAGATGGCTTTATGGCGGTCGCTGACCGGGGCCAGTGGTAGAGAAACAGAGGAGTCTTGATTTGGACTATTCAATGATTGATTAATCCGGGTAGGACGTAAATCGGCGGCGGTGGCTTCCTGTGAGCCAAAGCCGGTTTTATGCAACCAGCCGCCCTGCCGGAAGGCTAAAGGCTGGGCGCTGGGAATCCGCATGCAATGGACGGTCAGCCCATCATTGGCGACCTCGCAAAAGTCGAACTTATTGCAAACAGGACAGGGTTTGCGTCTGGATACCCTGGTCCAACTACCCCTGGCAAATGTTTGTGGATAGGAAAAACTGCTTGAAATAGCAGAATGATATAAGTGCTTGGCGGCGCTTGTCATCTGGATTGTCCCCTTAAATACTTAAGGAGCCAACCTTAAAACCGGAGAGCAGAGTTTTTTGGACAAAATGCAAGCCTAAGAAGCCGGTTTCATAACTGAAACGGCCCTAATCTGGTTGCCTGGTTGGAAGTTGTCCTAAAAAAGGCATAAAAACCTATCAATTTCGGCCTGACCCATTGACAAAGGTGGCCTTAATTGCTAAAATAAAAGAGCTTGATAGTACTGTCCTGGCTTTTACCCCTAAAAAACGCCCGGCAGGAATTATCTGGATGATTGAGAGAAGCTCTTTTGCTTGGCGGCTGGAGCTTCTTTCTTTGTTTATAAGCTCTTGTATCCGGTTTTACGGTTTCAAGGTTAGCCTTACTTTACATAAAATTTCACCATATCAAATTAATCTTCTGGAATAACAGCAATTTTCAAGCAATAACACCCCCATGCTAGGGCTTGAATAAGGATTGCTACTATTGGCTGCGGTCAGGCACCGGTTAAGAACCTTCTTTTTCAAGAAGTTCCATGCGGGCCTCGATTTCAAGCAGCCGTTCCAGCTCTTCAACATCAATTAAGGCGGCGATAGGCAGGTTGCGCCGAGTTACCAGCAGCGGTTCACGGCTTCCAACAACCCGTTCCAGGGCTCTGGTCGGGTTAGCTTGAAAGTCCCGGATGCCCACGGCTCTTTCTTTTAAGACTTTTAGACTTAAACTCATAGTTTCTCGGTACTCTGCCACCAAATATTCAATAATTGAATAAATTCTGGCTGTTAAAAATAAAAAATTTAGACCTGGTCCCATAAGTTTTAATAACGCCTATGGGATTCAGTTACAGCCCTTTGCATGTAACTCAAGCAGGCGGAAGGCATGCTCAAGCTTACCTGCTCTGTAACCTTGAGTCTGAATCTAGCATAGAAGAAATATCCATGCAAGGGGTTATCCACAAAATGTATAAAACTTGCGATCAATTGGCGAGCTTTCGACCTTCTTTGCGACCTTATTACTACCATTTTCGACCTTTTCTAGCATGTATTATCCTGATTTGTATCCTGGGCGAGAGAGGCATATAATTTACCCGGGTTGAGCCAGGAAAATAGCGCTTGCCGGGCTTCAATAAGCTCTAGAATTGTTCTAGCGGCAGCCGGACATGGCGAGCGCATGGTTTAATTGCTCTATAGAGTAAGAAATGACAATAAGCTACAAAGGAAATTTGTTTAATGAGTGCGGGAGAGTTAAAGACCGGTCAGATCGTTGAGCCGGTCAAGCCAAAGAAAACTATCTGTATGGATTGTGGGGACACTATAGAAGAGGAGTTTATGCCTATATATGACTGGTATAGCGGCGAAGCTCCCCAGTTGATAGGCCGTTTATGCCTGGATTGCTATAACAGCGCCTGTTCGCACTGTCATGGCATGGGCTGTTTAGGTGAATGCGCGTACGACTAACCTGCTAATTTCGAGCTTTTTGCGACCTGTTGGCGAGCTATTGCGAGTTCTTTAGTACATAGAGGGTTCTAACGCTGCTGCCGATGGTTGTAATTAACCCCTTGCGGACCAGCCCAAGCAAATCGTTGTTGGCGGTCCTCTCACTCACTTCGAAGGTAGCCTCATATTCACGGCGGCTCATCTGTCGCCGTTCCATCAAAACCGCCAGGAACCGCAACTGCCGTTCGTTCAGACTGGCCCGCAATTCAGGTGATGCCAGCGAGTTAAGAAGCGTCACCGGGGATACCTCCGGCTCCGCGCCATATTCCGGCCCGTGTAGAGTAACCTGCAGACTGTTCGCCACTTCCTCGAAAATAGGCGGTTCCAGGCGGTGTTCCTGCATGGCCCGGATCATACGGCTGATGCCGGTCCCGGCCCGTTCCATATAGCCGGTGTCGTAAAGCAACTGGGCCAGGTGCGGGTTACGTAAGCGGCTTATCTGGGTCAGGCGATCGATCTCGACACCGGGCATTAATTCACCGGGGCTATCTACCAGCATGCGGTCGGTAAAAATAAACACGCGCATCTGGCCGTTGGTTATAGACATATCCCTATGAGCGCAGGCGTTTGCTACGGCTTCGCGCACAGCCTCCATTGGGTACTCGTCCTCGTCCAGCCGTAAGGCCCCTTCGAACCGGACCGGGTGCTGGGTATTCCTTTCAATAAAGGCCAGGGTCTGCTCGATCATTTCGGGGACGGTCCCACCTATATCCAGCCGGTCCATAATCCGGGAAGTCGTCGTATCGGCGAAACGCATGGCCCGGATAACATGATAGGGGAAAAAGCGTTGCGGATTTTTTCCAAAAAATAGAATAGCCGCCACGGTAGGGTAGCCTGATTGAAGCAGGCCCAGCTTGTCAAGGAATTCGTCCATTGGTGGTTCGGGCGGTGGCGGAGTGTTGCGCTGGTTATCGCGCCGGGCCAGGTACCATGTCAGGCGAGCCGGGTCAATGTCGTTCAGGGTGGCTCCAGGGACCGGCTGGTCTTCGTAATAGCCGCCTCCTCGCAAATGCATCAGGCGTAGCAGTTCTTCGGCCTGTATCGGCTGGGTCTGGCTCCCGCGCCGCCGTAAGTAGCGGCCGTTTACATGGTAGACCCCTGGCAGGCGCGGCGGTATGCGTGTAATAACGACCGGCTTACCGTCAAAGTTGACCCGGTTGATAGTTACGACATTGACCAATGATGGAATGACCTGCTGAGCGGCTTTATAGATTTTATCGGCGGTGGCTTTTGGTTGCTGCACGCCTGGGATGTCTTTAGGCTCGTCTTCCGCGCCTATTATAAGGAAAGCCTCGCTTCCGGCATTTGCCATGCTCATTAGAATTTCGGCAATGTCGGTTTGAGTAATATCTTCCGCTCTTAATTCAACCTGTTCGGATGTGCCGCCCATAATAAGGGAGCGTACTTCTTCGCTAGTAAGTTGCTGGCGGCCGCTTGCCTGTCCCACGCTTTTTTCCTGTCTGATATATTTCCAGTTCCGATTTTATACTGCTGCTACTTTCAATTTATTATACCATCCTAACTCTTTTTCTTTCTAGAGTATTGGCAGAACCAAAAATTCTCGTAAATGGCCTGTAGTTGGCAGGAACAATATCATTTACTATACAGGGGTGTTAACTTACCTGACTCCTAATACTGCTTAAATCTGAGCGGTATGCGTTTAGCCTGCTCCCACCAGTACCACCCCGGTCAGGATAAGCCCTACCCCAACCCACTGGTTGGCGGCTAATTTCTCACGGAGAAAGATGCTGGCTAGTAATACTGTCACGGCGCTAAACAGGGTAGAAATTACCGCGACCATGCCTCCTTCTGGGCTTCTTATACCTACCATGTAACAGACAAAGGCCAGTGTATCCAACACCCCAATACCTGCTATAAGAGGAAGGGCACTCCACCCTGGAAGCTTAATATTTTGACCTATTACCAATCCAAATGCCAGGGTAATAATGGGACCAATCAGGCGCGACCCAAAGACCGGTACAATCCCACCCAGGCTGGGCGTTATAAAACTTAAACCCAAAAATGAAAAACCGAAGAAGGTTGCGGATAGAAAAGCCAGACCCACTCCCCGGAACTTTTTCTCCTGCACTTCAAAAAGGACCGGTTCTTTTTTAGATAGCGAAAATGAGGTTGAAGCCAGGATTACTCCTACAATCAGACCCAAAAGCCCCACAATTTGCCAGGGCAAAAATTTCTGCCCGGTAAGGATGCTCAGGGGCAGTACGATTATGCCGGAGCTGGCTGCCACAGGCGCAATGATTGAAATTAATCCAATTTCAAAGGCCCGGTACAGGGCCAATCCCGCAAACGTATTGGAAATACATATCAGGACCGCCACTGCCACGATATGCCACTGCCAGACTATTTCAGGTGGGTAAATGAGTAACCACCCGCTTATCATAACCAGGCCAACCAGCTGCATGTATAAAAAGGCCCGGATATTTCCGACCTGACGGGTAGCAAAACGGGCTCCAAAGTCGGCCAGACCCCACGCGAGTGCCGCGCTTAAACCAAGAACAATACTCATTTGAAAAGAACCACCAATTATCTTTTATTGAAGTTGAATGACCGGTTGCCGTACCAAAACTTTCTGACAGTCTCTGTTCGAAGCTGTAGTTGCGTGGACCGCATTATTTTGGCCCGGCTTGTTATCCCGGTTAAGCTCTTATGATTGCTAAAGAAAGTTAGTATAACCGGCCGATAAGTACGCCTCCGGTTAAAATCGAAATTTTTTAAGACGGTAATTTCGTTCACTGGCAGCTTAAAATCCGGCCTTGCGTGCTAATGCGGCAAGCCGGTAAGCCTAACCGTAGTGCTTGTATCTTTTGCTGCCCCAGGATTTACCTTTAAAGAGGCAATAGGAGAAGGCCCGCTAAAGTGGGTAAGCTGTGCATTTTGTACAAGGATTTCTAACAGGTCTTGTTGTAATAATAGAATAGGATATTAGTTATGTCCAATATTTGATTTGTCTAGAACTATATTTAAAACATTGAGTATGGCGTCCCAATCAGGGTTTTGTTTTTTCTTGAGCTTGCCTGGTTTGTACCAGGCAGCTATTTAAGCCAGTGCAGGTGTAATCCTCCTTATAGCCGGGCCCTATTTTTATCTTTTTGTTAAATATATTTCTAGATCACTTACATATTGGACATAATCGTTCAAGTATTTTAACATTGCAATAACCTGCTCTTTTATTTGCTAGATTTTGCTTTGCACAAGCCTGATTTGTGGGGATTATTTTAATGTTGCTAAAGAAACTGAACCTGTCATGAATTATTCCAAGCGTAATATAATTTTACTTACCGCTGCTCTTGGGAATGCCCTGGTGTCCATAAATGCTACACTTATTAATAACGGCCTTTCCGCTATCTCCAATGACCTTAAAGTAGAGTTAACTACAAGCCAGTGGATTGTTACCAGTTATTTACTTGCTATGGCGGCGATTCTGCCGGTTTCCGGCTATATGACTGCCCGCTTTGGGCCGCAGCGGTTTTTTTTACTTTCAATAAGCATATTTACTTTTAGCTCGCTATTATGCGGTTTATCGGAGGATGCCGGTTTTCTGGTGTTATTCCGGTTCATGCAAGGTATTGGAGGCGGTGGGCTTTTAGCGGTAAGTCAAACTATCGCTCTTACCCCTTTCGAACCGCACGAACGCGCTGCGGCCACTACCACTTTAAATCTTCCCGGTCTGGCCGCGCCGGTTTTCGGTCCGTTGTTGGGCGGCTGGTTAACCGATAATTTTAACTGGCCGTCTCTTTTCTTTATAAATGTGGCGGTTGGCCTGGTAGCGCTGTTATTAACCCTGAAGTTTATTCCCGATGAACGTTATCAAAATAACCTGGGTATTCGCCTGGACGTGATTGGTCTGGTATTTACTTTACTGGGGATTGTGCTGGTTATATATGCTTTCGCGGTGGTTAACCAGGTTAACCCGGCTTCCAGGACTGTAGCAAACCCGTCAGGGGCAGTATATGGCTGGAGTTACTGGCAGTTCTGGGCGTGTGCCGGGAGTGGTATTCTTATATTAACCGGGGTAATTATCTACGAATTATTTTTCACGACATATCCCCTGGTAGACCTGCGCCTGTACAAGGATCATAACTTCAGAGTCAGCAGTTTTCTAATCTGGAGCATAATAGTTCTGATACATGCCACCTTTATTTTGCTGCCTATTTATTTTCAAAGGGTCCACCAGCCTATTTTTAGCGCCACCGAAAGCGGAATGCTCATGGTAAGCCAGGGCGTAGGCATGTTACTTGGAATGATAACCGGGAATAAGCTCTATAACCGGTTTGGTTCGCGCCTGCCGGTTGGGCTGGGTCTATTATTGACCGGCCTGGGAATGTGGCAGTCCGGCCGGTTACAGCCCGATAGTGAAGGTTCCAGTATTCTCCCCTGGCTGTTTAGCACCGGCCTGGGTTTGGGTTTAGCGACGTTGCCTGTAACCACCCAGGCTCTTCAACATCTCAATGGAGTGGCCCTTGCCAATGGTACTTCGCTCTTTATTGCTACTCGCCAGATTTTTGGCTCACTGGGTACGGCGGTAGTTACTTCATTGTTAGTCTTGTTCAGCAGTTCTTTTATCGCTCAAACCACTAGCCAAAACGCACCCGGTGTGGCACTTACTTCGCGACAGTTACAGGAGCTAAATGCCCTGGCCGGTACGTCTGCCAACAACACGGTTTTTACTTTACTGGCGTTTGGCTGCCTTTTGTCCTTGCCCCTGGTTTTTATGTTACCGGTGCCTTTCAAGCCGGATAAAGGTAACTTGCTTGAGAAAGAAATGGAAGTTTTGAGTTAAAGCTAATCTTCATCCAGGGTATAGCGGCTGGAAAACAAATTTTCCTCATTCTTTAACCCTGGTATACTTGCCGACATCCAACGCATAAGCCTCGGCCAGTAATGGCTTCACCACTTTCTGGAACGTGGCCGCGCTGGGGTTAAGAACACAGACCCAATACATCCGTCCGTATACAGGGTGCGGCATTAATTGGTCCAGGGCGGTGAAGTCGTAGCCGTTATCAACAACCTCTTTTGCCCTGGAAGGGGAGGTTTGGGCGCCAAACAAGGAGAGGTAAGTCGCCTTGCTGATACCAATGTTCAGGCGGAAGACTGAAGGCCGGTTCAGGTCGGAGTACGGGTCATTATCATCGTTGGTTACCATTGTAGCGAACGGAAATTTTTGTTTAGGGTCGTAAAAAAAGAAGGTAGTACCTGTCACGGTGAGAGTCTGAATATCGTCAAACGTGTCGATGATATATTGGGTGATCGAGGCTTCGTCCATGTAGAAGCTCCTTTCTAATTGGAAATACAATCTTCTGATAAGCAACCTTATCGTTCTAAACTTTCTGAGGTGAGTTCCAGGCTACAGACTTATTCTACAACTCAAATGCAATAATGGAGGGTTGGAATTGGCTTGCCAGCTTTATTATTGCTCCCAAAATGCCCCTGAAGGCCGAATACCTGGCATAAAGAACCCTAGTATGCTATAAACTATTCAATGTATAGAACTCAAAAATGGAGTAAGCCTCTAAAAGCACTTGAGGATTTTACATGATAGTTGGTAACTATCTGCGTACAATAGACCTGGCCCAGGCCGGGCAAATAAGCGTACAACAGGTGCGCAATTATGAAGCCAGTGGCTTAATTCCAACCGCCGGACGCAGTCCGGGCGGCTATCGCCTCTATACACAGACCCATCTTGTGGCGCTCAAGACCGCTCGAAGCCTGGCCGGTGGCTATGGCTGGCAGCGGTCGCGGTCGATTATGCAGGCGGCTCACCAGGGTAAACTGGCAGTGGCACTCGCTCTGATCGACGAGCGTCACGCTGAACTCGCCAGCAAGCGCCTCCAGTTTGAGCAGACGCTAGGCGTCTTAAGAATGTTGGCCGCGCAAGCCGCTCCTGTTGTTAATACGCGCCATTCGCAACGACTCCGGGTGGGGGAGGCGGCAAAGCAAGTGGGTGTGCGTGTTTCGGCGTTGCATTTCTGGGAACAACAGGGCCTTTTGCAGCCTGTGCGAGACAAGGATAGCCGCTATCGCCTCTATGACGAGCCGCAAATGCGCCGCCTGCGCGTAGTGGTCCTGCTCAGGGAGGCTGGCTACGACTTCAACGCGATTCATACAACCCTGGATGAACTGGCGGCCGGGCAGCCGGAGAAGGCTATCGAGGCCGTAGAGAAGAGGCGGGCGGAACTCGCCAGGACGAGCTGGGCCTGTCTGTCTGCAATAGCCTCTTTTCAGGAGTATATCAGTCAGTTTTGGCCGGAACTTTGTAGCTCTTTATGACCTTTCTACTACCAGGCTAAAGCGCTGAGTCGGGCACTACCCACTCTTGCTATTGTATCGGATTTACAAGCCCTCCAGGAAAAATTGTACCAGCTTGAGGGAGCTACCGGCACCAATGCGGTATCTGTTATCCAGTCTTTGCTTTTACTCGGACTTTTCTTACATATTTTGCCTGGGCGGAGCTTGCATTCTCCATGGGCATGGTCGAGCCCCTGTTGACAGCCACACCTGGCAAACATATAATGGAAATTACCAATTTCCTATTTGCTTTTTTACTAGGCTTGTCCGGCGCATTGTTACCTTGATAAACCGGCTCTAATTTTTAAGAGAGGGAACTTCAGCATGGCGATGAAACTTGTAGTTGCCATTGTCCAAAACGAGGACGCCGACGATTTAATTGATGGTCTGACGGCGGCTCATTATGGCGCGACCCGTCTGGCCAGTACCGGCGGTTTTTTGCGTCAGGGCAATACCACTATTATTGTCGGGGTGCCCGACGAAGCAGTCCAGAATGTCCTTACTATTGTGGCCCAGCACAGCCAGAGCCGCCGTCACCCTGTGACGAATCCTTTCCCGGATAGCACTTCGATTTCCTCTCGCAAGTCCGGTAACCCGCTCGACCAATTCATCAACCAGGCTATTTCCGGTAGCTCACCCGAAATTCAGACCGGCCGGGCGACAGTCTTTGTACTTAACCTTGACCGCTACGAACGCGTCTAACTCTAATTTTAAGATAAAGTCCGGCCAGGCCATGTAAAGGCCCTGGCCGGTTTTGTGTTCAAGCCGTTTTTGCCTTCGGTCACACTCCTCAATGGAGAATTGCAATGAAGCAACTTGCCAGCCCTACCCCTACTGTCCAGCCTGCCCCTACGAAAATACGAAGTTGGCGCTCCCGGTTACTCCGTTTTGGTCTGTTCCTGGTACCTTTCTCTTGATCCTGGTGCTGCTGCTTCTCTTTTACAATAACGCGGTAAACGCGAAGGCGGAAAATACCCTGACCTTACGCCCATAACCTGGCAACAGGTAATAAAAAAACCGGGATGCCCCGGTTTTTTTATTCTTGAAATTTACTGGTTTAGCGCTGCGAGTTGCGGCTCAAAATCGGCTTTTTGGCCGGTTTATCTTCTTCCAGCTTGTCTTCCTGGACCATGCGCTTTAACTCAACTACCTGGTCGCGGAGCATAGCGGCTTTCTCGAATTCCAGCATTTTGGAAGCCTGCCGCATCTGGCTTTCCAGGTCTTTGATCAGGCGCACAATCTCGTCTTTAGGCAAAGCGCCGGGCAGCGAAGGCTGGGCGTCCGCCGCCGTGTCGGCTGCGTCAACGATATATTCACCGCGTGACTCGGCGACTGCCCGCACTCTATCGGTAATATCCTTGATCTGTTTGACAATACTGGCCGGTTCAATCCCGTGTTCCTCATTATGGGCCATCTGGATTTTACGCCGCCGGTAAGTCTCATCTATTGCACGCCGCATCGAGTCGGTAATGCGGTCGGCGTACATCAGTACTTTACCTTCCAGGTGACGGGCCGCCCGGCCGGTTATCTGGATAAGCGAACTTGTCGAACGCAGGAAGCCTTCTTTATCGGCATCCAGGATTGCTACCAGTGACACTTCCGGTAAGTCCAGGCCTTCTCGCAAAAGGTTAATACCCACGATCACATCATACACGCCCAGGCGCAAATCGCGCAGGATTTCCACCCGCTCCAGCGTCACTACCTCACTATGCAAATAGTGGGTCTTGATACCCATTTCAATCAGGTAATCGGCCAATTCTTCGGCCATGCGTTTAGTCAGGGTGGTGACCAGGACGCGCTGGCGTTTGCGGACACGTTCCTGGATTTCGCCTACCAGGTCATCAATCTGGCCTTTGGTCGGCCGGACGCTGATTTCCGGGTCAATCAGGCCGGTTGGCCGGATGATTTGCTGGGCGATATTTTCCGGCGGAGTATGTTCCATTTCGTAAGGGCCGGGTGTTGCCGAGACATAGACCGCCTGGTGAATATGGTTATCAAATTCTTCGAAAGTTAACGGACGGTTGTCCGCCGCCGAAGGTAAGCGGAAACCATAGTCAATCAGGGTCATTTTACGAGAGCGGTCGCCACCGTACATGCCCCGGACCTGCGGCAGGGAGATGTGCGACTCATCAATAAACATAATGTAGTCATCCGGGAAGTAATCCAGCAAGGTCCAGGGCTGTTCGCCCGCCGCTCGCCGGGCCAGGTGGCGCGAGTAGTTCTCTACCCCGTTACAGTAACCGGCCTCTTCCAGCATTTCCAGGTCATAAAGCGTCCGCTGCCGGAGGCGGGCCGCTTCCAGTAATTTACCGTCATCTTCCAGTTCTTTCAGGCGTTCTTCCATCTCGGTCCGGATATCCCGGATGGCCGCCTGGAGTTTCTCAGCCGAAGTTACAAAGTGCTTGGCCGGATAAATATCTACTTTGGTCCGCTCCACCAGGATTTCACCGGTCAGCGGGTCAACTTCGGTGATACGCTCGATTTCGTCCCCGAATAGTTCAATCCGCAGGGCAATTTCTTCGTAAGCCGGGTAGATTTCCAGGGTATCGCCCCGGACCCGGAAAGTCCCGCGTGAAAGGCTCATATCGTTGCGGGCGTATTGAATATCAACCAGGTGCCGTAAGATTCTATCGCGCCGGATAACCTCGCCCTTTTTAAGGCTGACAACCACTTTACCGTATTCTTCCGGGGAACCCAGACCATAAATACAGGAAACCGAAGCTACAATGATGACATCGTGCCGTTCCAGTAAGGCGCGGGTGGCCGCGTGGCGCAACTTATCAATTTCTTCATTAACGTCAGCCGTCTTTTCAACATACACGTCATTGCGGGGAATATAGGCTTCCGGCTGGTAATAATCGTAATAACTTACAAAGTATTCCACCGCGTTATTGGGAAAGAACTCTTTAAATTCCTGGTACAACTGCGCGGCCAGGGTCTTATTGTGGGCTAGAATCAAAGCCGGTCTTTGGACTTGCTCAATTATCTTTGCCATGCTAAAAGTCTTACCGCTACCGGTAACACCCAGCAAAATCTGATGGCGTTCCCCGGCTTCAATCCCTTTTGCCAGTTGATTGATTGCTTCGGGCTGGTCGCCGGTGGGCTTAAAGTCTGATACGGTTTTAAATTCAGGCATATTTTCGTGCTTTCCTGCTTTTTATCCTACCAAGCATTCTTTATTATTTCTTTTACTTCTTTTCAATCATCCTGCTTTGGAAAATTACCCTGTCTTATATTATCGCCAGATTGATAAAAAAGTGCATCTGTTATTATACCAGACTGTCTTTTCTTTTAAATTCCTGGTCTATTGACTTTTGCCGGGACCGTGCTACAATCAGTGTATGTTCTACACTTTAGTGTTAAAAAGGTAAGGTTTAAATGATATCAAATAACACCGATAATTCTCAAAATACAAATACTTTCGCTTATAATATACGTTTGGACCGGGCAAAAGGTAGCATATTGGGCCTGGCAGTTGGCGACGCCCTGGGCAGTACGGTCGAATTTACTACGCCGGAACAAATCAAAGCCCGTTACGGTCTGTCCGGCCAGACCGAAATGCGCGGCGGTGGCGCTTTTAACTGGCCGGTCGGCCACTATACCGACGACAGTCAGATGATGCTCTGCCTGCTGGAAAGCCTGGTCAGCACCGGCCGGGAAGGCCGCGCCGGTCTGGACGTGGACGACCTGGGGCGCCGTTTTGTGGCCTGGTATTGTTCCGGCCCGCCAGATATGGGTATTACTACTCGCCTGGCTCTGGCCCGTTTGAAAGCGGGCACCCCGGCTGCCCTGTCTGGTGATGCTAACCCCGACAGCCAGGCTAACGGCGCGGTAATGCGCTGTGCGCCGGTAGCGGTCCTGTGGCACCGGCCGGAGTACCGCCCCGAACTGGTCCGCGATTCTTTGCTCAGTGCCGCTCCGACTCACCGTTCCGTAATTGCGGTGGAAGCCTGCGTGGTGGCAAATATAATGATTGCCGAGTTGATTGAAGGGGCCAGCTTTGATACCGCCCTGGAGCGGGCTAAAGCCCGAACCGGCCCGGAATGGCGGGCCGAGTTGGAAAACTGGGATAGGGCGGGCCGCCCCCACCGGGGCAATACCGGCTGGGCCCTTTCGACCGTCTTAACGGCTTTGCACTGTGTTGATACAACCTCAAGTTTTGAAGAAGCGGTTATCAAAGCGGTCAATGGGGGCCATGATGCCGATACGGTTGGCGCGGTTACCGGCGAAATAGCCGGGGCTTTATACGGCCTATCCGCCATTCCGGGCCGCTGGCTGGAAGTTTTACAGGACCGCGAGAAATTTATTGAGCTGGCAACCGGACTATTTCAGATTGGTGAAAATCTTTCCGGTGCCGGTGAATAATCCGGTTCACTTTGAAAGGCAGGTAAAATGGATAAATTAAAGATTGGTTCCTTACAACTTGAGTTGGTCCAGGGTGACATAGTTAACGCCGGTACCGAGGCGATTGTGAATGCCGCTAACAGCAGCCTGGCTGGGGGAAGCGGCGTGGATGGCGCGATTCACCGGGCGGCCGGTCCGGAGCTTTACGCCCTGACCCGGACCTTTGGAGGTTGTCCCACCGGAAGCGCGGTTATCACCGGGGCCGGTCGCATCCCGCCACCTACCCGCTATATTATTCATGCCGTTGGGCCGGTTTATAGCTCGCGAGATGAAGCCGCCTCGCGCCGGTTGCTGGCCGGGGCTTACCGCAAGAGCCTGGAACTGGCCCAGGCCGAAAACCTGAAAAGTATTGCTTTCCCTTCCATCAGTACCGGTGTCTACGGCTATCCCAAAGATAAAGCCGCCCCGGTAGCGGTCCAAACCGTTATTGATTACCTCCGGGATAACCCCGGAAGCCTGGAGCGGGTGCTTTTTGTGGCCTATTCTGCGCCGGACCTGGAAGTGTACCGGGCATTCTTTTCGAGTCTTTCCTGACCGGGTTTATTCTTATTATCACAGCCAAAAATTAGAGAGCTAAAGGCAGCTCTCTTTTTTATGAAAAAGAATAGCTCTCTTCAAAATATGATAGAGAGCTATTTGTCAGGTTAACAATTGGTGGGTTTTTACTTTAAGCGGACTAAGCGCTTTCTTCCAGCGTCTGTTCTTTCTGGTCGCTGAAAGTAATTTCGCCCCGGTTCGGTCCCTGCAAAATGGGCCGGCCGCGTCCGTCGATTACATCGCCGTTGACGATGCATTTGCGAACATTTTCCATCGAAGGAATTTCGTACATTACATCCAGCAAAGATTCCTCGATAGTGGTCCGCAGGCCGCGGGCACCCGTCTTGTGCGACAGGGCCTTGTCGGCGGTTGCTTCCAGCGCGTCGTCCGTGAAGACCAGCTCCACTTTATCGGCGGCCAAAAGTTTCTGGTACTGCTTGATGATGGCGTTCTTCGGCTCGGTCAAAATCCGCATCAGGGCCGGTTTATCCAGCATATCCAGGCTGACCGTAATCGGCAACCGCCCGATAAACTCGGGGATAAGGCCGTATTTCAAGAGATCGTCCGGGCTGACTTTCGCCAGCAGGTTATCTTTCTCCTTCTGGGACTTGCGGTCGTCTTTCACCTGGTCGTGCCGGAAACCAATCGAGCGGGTCCCGACGCGCTGGCCGATAACCTGTTCCAGGCCCTCAAAAGCACCACCGCAGATAAACAGGATGTTGGTCGTGTCAATCTGGACAAAGTCCTGGTGAGGATGCTTGCGGCCGCCCTGGGGCGGTACGTTTGCCATCGTGCCTTCAATAATCTTCAACAGGGCTTGCTGGACACCCTCGCCGGAAACATCCCGGGTGATGGAGGGATTATCGCTCTTGCGGGCGATTTTATCAATTTCGTCGATGTAAATAATGCCTTTTTCGGCGCGGGCAATATCGTGGTCGGCGGCCTGGATCAGGCGCAGCAAAATATTTTCAACATCTTCACCGACATAGCCAGCTTCGGTCAGGGCCGTTGCATCGGCAATCGAGAAGGGCACGTCCAGGATTTTCGCCAGGGTCTGTGCCAGCAGAGTCTTACCGCTACCGGTTGGACCAATTAAAAGGATGTTACTTTTTTGAAGCTCTACATCCTCATTTTGCATGTTCATGCTGATGCGTTTGTAGTGGTTGTACACCGCTACCGAAAGCACCTTTTTCGCCCGGTCCTGGCCGATAACGTACTGGTTGAGCATCTCTACGATTCGTTTAGGAGTAGGTACTCGGCCCAGGTTCAGGTCGGCTTTAGGGCCGCTCATTTCCTCGTCAATGATTTCCCGGCATAAATCTACGCATTCATCGCAAATGTATACCGCACCGGGCCCGGCAATTAATCGCCGTACGTCTTCTTGCCCTTTACCACAGAACGAGCAGCGATATTGAACCCGACTGCCCCGTGTATTAGCCATGTTACCCCTTCTCCTTAAAACAACCGTTTTGGCTTTGCCGGTTACAATTCTTTGCCGTAACCTCTCAAAGCTTTGCCGGAAAACCTAAATAGTACTTCTGTCGTTTAAATCTGCGCCCTTGGAAATTTACCCTCACCGGGTGACTGTAGGACCGCTATTTTATGCGCTCTCTTACCGCACTCCTGACTGGATGTGTTAGATGCCTCATCATATTATAGCATACACGACAAGTTTTCAATGGCCCTTTCGGATTAGAAAAAAACTTAAAGCGGTACTAAATTAATTTATTTTTGAGCCGCCACTGCCTGGACTACCCAATCCCAGGCACTCAAAATTAGGGCGAAAGCTACTTAATTTTATCCCTGTAACACCTAAAACAAGGCTGGATTATTGTTTCGAATGAGGTTGTTGCAGCAGGGTATAGATATCTTTTATATAGAGGGCGGTAGCGATAGCACTGGCGGGGAAAACTAATAAATTATAGCGCGCGGCGGTTTTAACCTGGCCTTTTAGCAGGGCCGACATTGCCCTGGTCATGCCGCAAGCCGGACAGGGTTGCCCGGTAATATTCCGAATTAAACACAAACTCCGGCCCTGTTCAAGCCGGTGCGGTCCGATTAACCTTAAAACCCCTGCGAGGACACTAAAAGCAATCAAGCGTCCTCGCGGGGTAGCCAGGGAAGCCGCTTCTACCGCCAGTTTAGTGGTAGCGCCGACAACCTTGGACTGGACCATCCTAGTTCCTCCGGAGAGGGCGACCTTGCGCGTCTTTCAGACCGCCGGTGATAATCATAATCAGGTCAACCAGCGCCCAGATACCGCAACCGCCGAGGGTTATCAGCTTAACGATACCCAACCCGGTGTAGCCCAGGTAGAACCGGTCTACCCCGAGGCCACCCAGGAAGATTGAAAGCAAGAGGGCAGTTGTCCAGTCTTTGTCGGAAACTTCGCCCATATAGCCCTGCGGAGGATAATTCCCGCCTGCCATAGGCTGGCCGTACTGGTCCATGGGCGGTCCGTAGCCGGGCTGTCCCGGGGGTACCGGCGGCTGTCCATATCCACCGGGCTGTTGTCCGTAAGGCGGCTGCTGTCCGGGAGGTTGATTCGGGTTCTGGCCCCAACCGCCCTGAGGGTTCTGTGGATTGCTCATTAGGAATTCGCTCCTTTATATATTTAGTGTTAACCTGCGCCCGGCGGATGGTGGTCTTTCAGGCTGTATTTTGATGTTTAAAGACGAAATGAGATAGGTTATGGTAGCTGATAAGCCTCCAAAAACACCACCGCTTTTACCCGGTGTACTGGTTGCTTTGACCCCCACAAATTTGCTGCTAATTGCGCTCGAATTAGAATTTAGCCAAAGTATAGCACAGCGAAAAGTATTGTCAATTAGTACTTTTAACAATGATAAACCCGGCCCTATGAAGTTAATCATTTGACCCGGCATTTATCATTTATGTCTTTAGAAAGCCCAGCCCTGGCTAGTTCAATTTAGTGTTATCCTGTGGCGGAACCGTATGCTGCCCATCCGGAGCGGTGGCCGGTCTTGGGTAATAATTCTGCTGTCCGGCCTGTGGTGTATAGCCCTGCCCGGTCGGCTGGGGATACACAGGCTGTTGCGGTTGGCCTTGCTGTTGTGGCTGAGGAAACCCCTGCTGTGTGTAAGGCTGTTGCGGCTGGTAAGCTTGCTGGGGATAGGCCTGCGGCTGCGGATAATAGCCCTGCTGCGGGTAGTTAGGCGCTGCCGGAGGATAGTAACCTTGCGGCGCAACAGCCGGTTGAAGTTGCGGATTAGGTTTCTGGAAAGTTCCAATGAAAGCTAAGACTGCTCCTAAAAGCAATAGAATCCCGGACAACCCCCAGAAGATGTTTGCGATAAAAAACCCGCCTATTCCGGAAATAACCATCATTAAGGCCCCAACCGGCGGATTGAAAAATCCAAAGATACCACCCCCCACACCCAGGAGGCATAAGATGACCAGGACCAGGCCCAAACCGCCCGCAATATTCCCAAGGTCTGAGGCTGCTTTAATTCCTTGATCCAGGTCGGCTCGCTGCGCAGCAGTTAAATTACTATTAACTGTCGCGTCATTGGCGGCTGCGTTGGCAGCGACTTTGCTCACGCCACCGACTACGAGTAAAAAGGCCGCCAAAAAAAGACCCAGGACGCCGCCTATAATACCTAAGACTCCTCCTGCTACACGCATCTCGATCCTCCTTCATATACATCAGCTAACACACTCTTAAATTTCCCCTGGTGGCTAAAAATATGTGAAAGCCTAACCTTTTATCACTGGAAACAGAATAGGTAATTGGTGATAACTTAAGTATAGCTTTCAGTTAAATCCAGTCAATGACATGAGTCACAAATGAATTAACGCATCCTCTTTAATAAGCAAGTCTTACCGGCAGGCCGGACCAGGCCGCTTTCCTCACCTCGCCTAAAATGTTAGAATGAACCTACCTGAAATGAAATAACTTATTATAGGAACTTGAATTGCTCTACTAATATAGAAGACCATATCTTAAAAGGTCTCAAAGCTGCATACTGCATATATAAAGGAAGGAAACAAACAATGCAATACCGGAATTTAGGAAGGTCCGGCCTGAAAGTCAGCGAAATCAGCCTGGGAAGCTGGTTGACTTATGGCGGTAGTGTCGCCGGAAATCAGGCCCGCGAATGTATCCTGAAAGCGTATGAACTGGGCGTGAACCTGTTTGATACTTCGGATGCCTATTACCGGGGCGAGGCCGAAAAAGTGCTGGGTGAAGTGTTGCAGAATTTGCCCCGGACCTCGTATGTGCTTGCCACTAAAGTCTTTTTCCCGGTAGGCGATGGTCCAAACGACCGGGGCCTTTCGCGTAAGCATATTATGGAAGAATGTAATGCCAGTTTGAAGCGCTTAAAGACGGACTATATCGATCTTTACCAGTGCCACCGCTACGACCCGGAAACGCCCCTGGACGAAACTTTGCGGGCGCTGGACGACCTGGTCAGCCAGGGAAAAATATTGTATGCCGGGGTCAGCGAGTGGACCGCCGAGCAAATCGGGGCGGCTGCCCAGATTGCCCACCGCCTGAACTTGCACCCGCTTGTCTCTAACCAGCCCCAGTACAACATGCTCTTTCGCAAGATAGAGAAAGATGTTATTCCGGTGAGCGAGCGGGAAGGGTTGGGCCAGATTGTCTTTTCTCCTTTAGCCCAGGGGGTCTTGACCGGCAAGTACCGGCCCGGCCAACCGCTACCTGAAGGCAGCCGGGCGACTGATGCTCGGTCCAACCAGTTCATGCCGCAACTTCTCCAGGAACAGACTTTACAGGCCGTCGAGAATTTACGCCCAATTGCCCGGGACCTGGACCTGACTATGTCGCAGTTAGCCCTGGCCTGGATTCTCCAGCAGCCGAACGTGGCAAGCACTATTACCGGGGCATCCCGGCCGGAACAGGTCGAAGAAAATGTGGGCGCGTCCGGAATAGTATTATCTGATGATGTACTGGAAGCCCTCGAGGTGGTCCTGCAAGGGGTAGTTCAGTACTAAAAGTTTTAGAAATATAAAATGCCTACTCAAACTTATTTCGAAATGCTGGAAATGCTGGAAGCCGAGGTTCATCCCGGGCGGCCGGGCCGGCCGCGCCATTTGTGCCCGGTCTGTCGGTTGACCCTCCAGGGGGTTGACCGCTTCTTGCATCTTATCAGCCTGGAAAATGTGACCGATGTAGATACCCGCCTGCAATTGCGCCAGGCGGGCGGTTTTTGCAACCGGCATTCCTACCAGTGGGCCAACTTGCATGATGCCCTGGGTACGGCCATAATCTACGAGGATTTGTTGCGGGAGGCCGCGAAGCGAATCGAAAAGGGCGAATTTCTGTCGCGCCGCAGCAATTTCTTTGGCCGTTCCAGTTCCCCGGAAAATCCCTTTAGCCCTTGCCCGGTTTGCCTTTACCAGGAGGAAATTGAAAACCGGGTAGCCAGCGATTTTGCCGGTGGGTTCGGTGAGCAAGCGCGGTTCCGCCAGGCTTACGCCGCGCCCCAGGTAGCCGGTACCTGCCTGCCGCATTACCGGCGGGTAGTCAGCCGCCTGGATGGACCGCTCGCCGAAGAATTTAGCGACCGGCAGCGCGAGAAATTCAAGGCGACCCAGAACCAGTTGAAGCAGATTATTGATAAAATGGACGCAGGACGTAAGTTACAGCAAAATTCTGAGGAAGAGAGGCAGCAAGCCAGGAGTATTGGCGACGAGCGGGAAGCCCTGACTCGCGCAATCTGGCAAATGGCCGGTCTGGAGGATCTTAGTTGAAAGAAAATATTTTTCTAATTGGGTTTAGTGGTACCGGCAAGACTAATGTTGGGCTGGCACTTTCTGGCTTACTGGGTTACGAATACATCGATACTGACCTGCAAATCGAATCCGATACCGGCCGCAGTGTTACGGCGATTTTTGCCGAAGATGGTGAACCAGCCTTCCGGGAACTGGAACGCGCCACCCTGGAAAAGATTTCTGAGCGCAATTTCCAGGTTATCGCGACCGGCGGCGGGATTATCCTTCTAAAGGAAAACCGGGTTACTATGACCGCCAACGGCTATGTGGTCTGCCTGGAAGCTCGCCCGGAAACAATCTATGTACGGCTGCTCCTGGATAGCGCCAACCGCCAGGATGCCGCGAACCGGCCGCTGTTAAAAAGTGACGATCCCTTCAGCCGGATTTCGGCCTTAAAGACCCAGCGCCAGCCCTTCTATGCCGAGGCCGATTGGACCATCCATACCGATTTCCTTTCCCCCGAAGAAGTCGCCACCGAAATAGAACAGGTCTTACCTTTGATCCGGCGGCGCAGCGATAAACAGCGCGGCGGCGCCGGTAGCCCGGCCTCGGCCGGTTCGCCCCATGCCGCCCATTCCGGCTCGACTCCTTTTCACCGGGGCCACGAAGGTGTTGCTTTGACCCAGCCAGATGTCCCTGCTTCGACCGGCCACGAATCCGGCCCGGCTCCGGCGGCCTCCGGTGAAGCCCTGGTCGTAAGGACCAGCCAGGGAAGCTACCCGATTTTATTTGGCGAGAATTTGTTAAGCCGCCTGGGCGATCACTTGCTGGAACATATGCCGGAAAGCGCCGGGCGCAAGACCTTTATTATCACCGATGAGCGGGTCGGGCCATTATTTGCTCCGACCGTCCGTACCGCCCTTGAAAAGGCCGGGTACCGGGTCTTTATCCAGGAGGTACCCGCCGGGGAAGAGTCGAAATCACTGGCCCAGGTCGCCCGACTCTACGACTGGTTAGCGGCCGAACGCGCCGAGCGCAAGGACCTCGTGCTGGCCCTGGGCGGCGGTGTGGTCGGCGACCTGACCGGCTTTGTCGCTTCAAGCTGGTTGCGCGGTATCCCCTTCGTCCAACTGCCCACCACTTTGCTGGCGATGGTAGATAGCAGCGTGGGCGGTAAGACCGGCGTCAACCACCCGGCCGGGAAAAATTTGATCGGCGCGTTTTACCCGCCCAGGGCCGTAATTGCCGATGTGCTGACCCTGGCCGGTCTGCCGGAGAGGGCGCGCCGCTCCGGTTGGGCCGAAGTGGTTAAACACGCCATTATACCCGGCGTTGGCACCGAACAGGCCGCCCTGGCCCGTTTCGAACGGCTGGAGAAAAATGTTTTTGCCCTGAACGCCGGTGACATGGCCCTGACTGCCGCTATCCTGCGCGAGTCGGTGGCGGTTAAAGCCGGGGTGGTCGCGAAAGATGAGCGGGAAACCGGCGTGCGTATCACCCTGAACTACGGCCATACTTACGGGCACGGCCTGGAAGCGGCCGGACGCTATAACCAGCTTTTACACGGTGAAGGGGTGGCCCTGGGCATGCAGGGCGCGGCCCGCCTGGCCGAACGGTTGGGCTATTGCTCAGCCGAGTTTGTCGCCCGGCAGAAGAATCTACTCGAAGCTTTTGGCTTGCCGACTTCGGCCCGCTCGTTCAATTTCGACCGCGAAAAGGTTTTATCCAGCATGAAATTGGATAAAAAAGTCGAGGCCGGGGCGGTCCGCTGGATTCTGCCGCACGGGATTGGCCGAGTAGAAGTTACCCGCGAAGTGCCAGCTGAAACGGTCCTACAGGTCCTGGAAGAACTCCTTTAAATCCTTGTCCGGTTAGCTCAATTATGATACAATTGTTCTAATTATCGTTTCCACCCGGGCCGGGAAGCGGGCAGCAAGCCCCGGTCCCGGTGGAAATCCGAGAGAGCTAACTGGAAATTAAAGGTTAAAGGATAATTTTCCATGCCGATGGGTACAACCCACCGCCGCCTCAATACTGCCATCTCCGTGCCGCTGGCTGCCGGGGCTTTATGGTTAAAATGGGATTCAGGCTATATAGTAAGCCTGCTGGCCGGGTTTCATTTCGCCACTTATTTCATGAATCCCGACCTTGACCTGAACTCGTTGGGTTATAAAAGCTGGGGTTGGCTGCGCTTCATCTGGTGGCCCTATCAAAAAATGCTGGCCCACCGTTGTTTTCTATCTCACTTCCCGGTTATCAGTACAATCCTGCGGATTATCTACTTGCTGTGGTTTCCAGCCGTGCTTTTGCTGCTGCTGGGGACCAGCGTCCGGGCGGCGGCCTGGGAGACTCTCTTTGACTGGTTTCCGGTGCTGGGGCCGTACCTGGTAGTTTTTATCCTGGGTATGATTTTCAGCGACACCTTACACGCGATTTTCGATACTTCCAGTACCGAGCTAAAAACCTTCTTCCGGGGTACCCGGCGGCGCGGTAATTCCCGCAATTTCTTCGCGCACCACCAGCAAGAGACGCCCGGTTGGGCCAACCGGCGGCGGGCCGGGCGGCGCTAATTCAACTTTGCTCCAGGCGCCTTATTCCAAGATGTGTCCGAAACCGGGTCTAATTTTCTATTTAATAATTGCCAGGTAAACTTCTTCCAGGCTGGGCGTGCGTTCTTCCAGGTACTGGACTTCCGCCCCGGCTTCCACCAGCGCCCTGACCAGTTGCGGGTTATTTTCTTCCGGTTCCAGCAATTTGATTTCCAGGGCCGGGGTACCCGGCGCTTCTTCCAGTTCCAGCCAACCGGCAGACTTTACAAAATCCAGCCCGCTCAGCTTGCCGGGTAGTCCCTCTAACTGCTGGCGTAGCCGCACTACAATCCGGCGTTCTTCCAGCCCGAAATGCCGCCGCAAATTTATAGGTGTATCAAGCTGTAAAAGGCGTTGTTTGAAAATAGCAATCCGGTCGCACAGGCGGTTGGCTTCTTCCATGTTGTGAGTCGAGAGGAAAATCGTCCGCCCGGCCTCTTTTAAGGAAAGAATTGCCTCGCGCACCGCGAAAGCGGCTTCCGCGTCCAGGGAGGCGGTCGGTTCATCCAGAAAAAGCACTTTGGGCTGGTGCAAAAGGGCCCGGCCAATCGCCAGTTTTTGTTTCATGCCTTTGCTATAGGTACCGACCGGCGATTTACGCCAGCGCCACAAATCCAGCCAGCGCAGGGTTTCTTCGCTCCGCTGCCGGGCTTCCTTATAGCTCAGACCATAAAGCTGGGCGTAAAATAGCATGTTTTCCAGGGCGTTCAGCGCTTCATACAGGCCGGGAGCTTCCGTCAACAGGCCGATGGACTCACGGATTTTATTATTGCTGTTTTCCGGTCCAACTTCGTAATTGTTAATCCAGGCCCGGCCGGCCGAAGGCATGACCAGGGCGCACAACATTCGAATTGTGGTAGTTTTACCGGCCCCGTTCGGTCCCAGGAAGCCAAAAATTTCGCCTTCCCTGACTTCTATACTCAGGTTGTCTACTGCCAGGTTTTCGCCAAAACGGCGTGAAAGATTTTCAGTCCGAATCATTGGTTTTGTGTGGAAAATGGCCTAATATCAACGCTACCAGAGTATAACACAAACCGCCTACCGGTCCTTGGGGCCGTCCCTGCCTCTAACGGCTAATCTCTTCTGCCTGTTTTATAAGCCTTAAATTCCCGGCCAGTTTTACCAGGGCTATTCCCTTCCGGAGTAAAAGCGCAGACAGGGCCACCCAGAAACCCGGTTCCGGACATACCTGGATACTTGCCTGGAGAAAAGGGTTTTATCTATATTTGGATAATACTTGCCGGGGCCCGATGGTTACAGACTTTAGTTATATTTGCCGGGCAACTCATTAACAAGCCTAAATAAAGGTTTGTCTAAGGGAAAGGTTACTATGCCGGATTAATCGCTTTTTCCGGGACTGGTATTAAGAAACTGATATAAAATGAAAGAGGCCACCGCTGCTCATCGGTGACCTCTTGGTTAGAGGAGTTCTAAAGAAGAGAAGAAAATGGGAATAGTTTGAGGATTTCTTTGTAAGCTCCCAGCCTGGTAAAATCGTTGTTTACCGTCTGGTTGTTGTTGTTAGATTTGCCTGGTTGCTTACAACACCATTCTATTCCCAATCCTAAAAAAAATTTATGCGCGCTATCACAGTAGTTATGTGACCTGTCTCACATTCCCTTAAACCTGGGGCCGCACCATCTCAAATAACTCGTTGGTCCTGGTGTAATAATTGTAGGACAACCGCCCTATCGCATGCAGCTTTTTAACGTCAATCGTATTTTGGGGAGTGAGCAGGTCGTCCCGTACGTGCCATAGCACCGCCTCCACAATAATAAGGTGAGCCGGGGCTTTTTCCGAACCCAGGCGTACAATCTGGTTCAAGCGGCACTCGATGTTGACCGGCGACTCGGCCACCCTGGGTGCTTTGACCTTCACCGAAGGCAGCGGCGTTAGGCCGACCGCGCTGAATTCATCTACTTCCGGGCCCCACTCTCCGCTGGTGTGGTTCATTTTTTCGGCGGTTGCTTCGGTCGCCACATTTATGACCAGTTCGCCGCTTGCCTCAATATTTGAAAGCGTATCTTTTTTTGAGTTAGCCCGTACCCGCCAGTTAACCGAAAAGGCCAGCTGAGGAGGGTCGGCCCCAATCGCCATAAAATAACTGAACGGCGCTAAATTATAAGAACCATCCGGCGCAATCGTGGACACCCAGGCAATCGGCCGGGGCACTACCGAGCCGGTCACCAGTTGGCTGTTCTGGGGCAGGGATAGCTGAGAAGGGTCAATTATCATGGCTTTACTTTCCGCTTTAACTATTGGATGGTCAGGCCGCCATCAAGCGTCATGACCGCGCCGGTCATGAAAGAGGACTCATCGCTTGCCAGGAAGAGCGCCGCGTTGGCGATTTCATGGGGTGTCCCCAACCGGCCTAACGGGATGGCCTGGGCCAGCTTCTTCATGGCTCTTTCCGGGTCGCGCGAGCTTGCTGCTAGTTCATCGACCATCGGTGTAGCTGTAAAGGCCGGGGCAATCGCGTTCACCCGGATATTGGCCCTGGCTAATTCCAGGGCTGCCGTCCTGGTAAGATGCAGGCAGGCCGCTTTGGAAGCCGAATAAGCGGCGTGCCCGGCATACCCGACCACCCCGGCGACGCTGGCCGTATTGATAATCGAGCCGCCCTGACCGGCCTTGAGCATGGCGGCCGCTCCATACTTGATTCCCAGGAAGACACCTTTGGCATTGACCGCCATTACCCGGTCCCATTCTTCTTCGGCCATGTCCATAATTGAGATAGCGGTTTCGGCCGTCCCGGCGTTGTTAAACAAAATATTTAGCTGGCCGAACTTGTGCAGGGCGGCCTGGATAGTGGTTTCGACCTGGGCGGCGTCGGTTACTTCCACCCGGACCGCGCTAGCCTGTCCGCCCTGTGCCTCAATCTGGCTGACCGTTTGTTCGCACCCGGCCAGGTCGCGGTCGGCGGCGACTACCCGGGCGCCTTCGCTGGCAAAGACCAGGGCGGTTGCCCGGCCAATACCGCTGGCCGCACCGGTAATCAAGGCCACTTTGCCTGTCAGTCGTCCTGCCATAGGGGACCTGCCTTTCTACAATTTAGTACCGCTTTTATTAGCTATCTTAAAATTAAGCCTCTTACGGCGGGCCGTAATTCCCTGCATCAACAATACTCCGCTCACAATCAGCCCGGTGCCCAGCCATTGCAGCCCGTTCATAACCTGGTTCAGGATAAAGAAAGCCAGGATGGCGGTTATTGGCGGCTCAAGCGTGGTCAAAAAGCTGACCAGGGCGGCGGGCAGGTGCCGCAGACCGGCTGTGAAAAAGCCGTACCCGCCCAGGGTTGGCCCGACCGACAGCCCGATTAAAAGCGCCCATCCCGTGCCGTCCAGCGACGGAACCATGCGGCTGGGTCCTTCCACAATCAGGCTCCAGACCAGCACGCCCAGCGTGGCGAAAAAGAAAGTATAAAATAAAATGGTGCCGGAACTGCGCCGCCGGGCTTCGGTCGCGATTTTCCCGAAAAGAGTTGAGGCCGCAAAGCATAAACCGCTGGCAAGTCCCATAAGCAGCCCGGCCGGGCTATTTAGCAAGACCGTTGGGTCGGTTATTCCGGCCACCAGGCCGCAGCCAATCAAATTGATGACAATTGCCATAATCTGGACCGCCTTTAGCTTTTCCCCGAACAAAAACCGGGCCCCAATAGCCACAAAGACCGGCGAACAGTAAATCAAAGCCGTAGCTACGGCGGCCTTATTTATTTCTACTGACATATTCCAGACCAGGTTAAAAGCGCCAATCCCGATCAGACCGTAAATAAAATAAAAAGGTATTTCCTTGCGGCTGATGGTCAGTTGGGACCTATCCCGCAACAATAGAAACAGTCCCAGGGCGATTGTTACCAGGAGCGAGCGCCATAGGCTGATCTGCAGGGCGCTCATATGATGGTCGGTTAAAAGCCGGTCAATGAAAATACTGGTAGTAGACCAGGCGAAAGTCGCCACTCCGATGAAGATAAGGCCCTTGCGAAAATTTCGTTTGTCAAGGCTCGTTTGTTCTACCAGTGATAATTCCGGGCTAGGCAAACCGATCTGGTCAAGAGTTTTTCCCATTATTTACTCCGGCCAAGTTCGATAACGGCTTCGGCCAGATCGTGCGCCGCTTTCGGGCGGGCCAGCAGGCCCGCCTTTTGCCCCATTTCTTTAAGGTTTGGCCGGTCGGCCAGTAACTGCCTGACTTCTTCAAGCAGGCGAGGCCCTTTCATCTCGCTCTGTTTGATAATCCTGGCCGCTCCGACCGCCTCGGCGCGCTGGGCGTTGCGGGTCTGCTCGTCACCGCCGGTCGGCACCAGCGGTACAAACACGGCCGCTTTGCCCAAAGCCGCTATTTCAGTGACGGTTCCGGCCCCGGCCCGGCTGATTACCAGATTGCTCAGGGCGAAAACATCCCCAATTTCTTCTCCCACAAAGCGCGTAAGAAAGTAGCGCTGGCGCAATTCGGGCGGCAGTTTGTCGGCCGCCGCTTGCAGCCGGTCGTAGTCCTGGGTTTCTCCGGCCGGTTGTTGGCCGCACTGGTGAATTATCCGGGCGCTTTGCAAAAGCTCCGGTAAGACCGCCTCGACCGCCTGGTTGATAACTCGCGCGCCCTGGGCCCCGCCGGTGACATAAAGTGTCGGCAGGTCATTGTCGGCCGGGTTAAAGTTAAATCTTTCGATGGCCCGCGCCGCGTCACCCTGGAAGATGATTTGCCGCACCGGGTTGCCGGTCACAAAAGTCCGGGTCCTCAACCTGGCCGGGAGTTCCGAAACCGCGCCTTCAAAAGAAAGGGCAATCCGGCGGGCAAACCGGGCTGCAATCCGGTTCGCCAGGCCGACTGTCACGGTTTGTTCGTGCGTCAGCACCGGGACCCGCAAGAGCCACCCGGCCAGTACCGGCGGCACGCAGACAAACCCGCCCGTGCTGAAGATTACATCCGGTTTGAACCGGGCGACATGCCAGAGGGATTGAAAGACGCCGACCGGAATCCGGAACAGGTCTTTAAGATTTTTGATAGTAAGCATGCCCAGCGGGTTAGTCGCCCGGCGCAGTTTGCCAGTTTGCACGCCTACAAAGTCCAGTCCGGCCTCTTCGGCCAGTCTTTTTTCAACTCCATGTTTGCTTCCGATATAGCGAAAGACCGGGCTCCATTCGCCCGCCTGGTTTTCGGCGAGCCGCTTTATTTCCTGGACGGTTGCCAGGGCCGGGCTGACATGCCCGCCGGTGCCGCCGCCGGTTATGAGAATTCTAATTTTATTTTTTGACATTACCTTTTATAAATAGAATCATTAGTTTTAGATTAAGATCCTTGCCGGGTAATAATACCGTTTGCTTCTGCTTTAAGCAATTTGCCTGGAAATGCTATAATAAGGCATGCGTAGGATGGGCCACGATGACGCGGCTATCTACCGGCTGAGAATTTAAATTATCGTTCAAGACAAACTAGATGAGTAGGAGATAGCTGAAATGAGTTCAAACCCGCTTTCCCACTTACCAGGTCAGGCCGGGTTTAAACCGGCGCGGCCCATTAAGGTAGGGGTGTTAGGCGCTACCGGAGCCGTCGGCCAGCGTTTCGTCCAATTATTGGAATTTCATCCCTGGTTCACCGTAACCGCCCTTGGCGGCAGCGAGCGCTCGGTCGGTAAGAAATATGCCCAGGCAGCCAACTGGCGCCTTTCCACCAATGTCCCGGAATATGTCCGTGATATTACCCTGGTCGAAGGTAAACCCGGCCCGGATTGGGACTGCGATATTATCTTTACCTCGCTCCCGGCTGAAATAGCCGGTGAAGTTGAAGAAGAATTCGCCGCTGCCGGTTACAAAGTTTTTTCCAATTCTAAAAACCACCGCATGGACCTTGACGTTCCCCTGATGGTGCCTGAAATCAATCCCGAACACTCGGCGGTAATCGAGCTTCAGCAAAAGAACCGGGGCTGGACCGAAAAGGGCGGTTTTATTGTCACTAACCCCAACTGCACCACTATTCACCTGGTATTGGCCCTGAAACCCCTGCAGGATGCCTTCGGCCTGAAAAAAGTTATGGTCACCAGCCTGCAATCCCTTAGCGGCGCCGGGTATCCGGGCGTACCTTCACTTGACATAATTGATAATGTCATGCCTTATATCGGTGGAGAAGAAGACAAAGTTGAAACCGAGCCGCTCAAGATAATGGGCCTTTACCAGGATAACAAGTTTGTGGAGTCTGATTTTGTGGTCAGTGCGACCTGTACCCGCGTAGCGGTCCGCGAAGCTCACACCGAGGTCGTGTCGGTCCAGCTTGGCCGGGAAGCCAGCCTGGAAGAAGTCGCGGCGGTCCTGCGGGACTGGGAAGCCGAACCTCAGCGCTTGGGTTTGCCTTTTGCCCCGGCCCGGCCGGTCTTGCTGCGGTCTGAACCGGACCGGCCCCAGCCGTTCCTTGACCGCGAAGGTGCAGGCGCGATGGCGACTACAGTTGGCCGTTTGCGGCGCTGCCCTATCCTCGATTACAAATTCGTCCTGACCGGCCACAATACCGTCCGGGGCGCGGCGGGAGCCAGTATTCTAAATGCCGAACTTTTAACGGCCCAGGGTTGGATTAAATAGTAGATGGGTAATCCGGCGACTTCTTTTCAAAAGCGTTCGGGCTTGCTGTTAGTCCTGATTCTTTGTTTGCTGCTGGGGTTGGTAGCCTGTTCAGACGGAAATAATTCGACTGTTACTACGGCTACCTCCCCGGGTACCCAGGCGCAGAACCCCGAAAATGCTCCGGCCCCGGTCGTGGGAAATATTACGGTTCCTCCTGGCAGCAACGGGTTTCCTTACGATTGCGCTAAAATATTTTGTTTCGGTCTGGCCCAGGAGCCGGTCGGCCTGCTTAACAGCCGGTTCGACCCGGCCAACCTGGTAGACCGGCCCTCCCTCCAGATCAGCCGCCAGGTCTACGAAAATCTTTTTGAATACAAGTCGCCCGGCATGCAGTACTCGTATTCCGCCCTGTTGAAGTACGCTCCGGTAGAAAGTGACGACGGCCTTAGTTATACTCTGCGGGTAGGCAAGGGGCTTCAATTCTCCGATACCACTCCATTGAATGCCGAGGCCATCAAGTTTAATTTCGACCGCTGGTCCGACCCGGGCAACCTCTATCATAAGGGTGATTTCCAGACCTACGCGACTTATTTTGGCGGCTTTCCCGGCAACCTGGCTTCGGTCGAAGCCAACGCGGCCGATAATACCGTCCGTATCCGGCTAAAACAACCTATGGGTAGCCTGTACCAGGTTTTAGCCATGCCCCAGTTTGCGATTGTTTCACCCAGCGCTTTTAACAAAGTTACCGGCGAATTTGAAAGAAATATCGGCAGCGGCTTTTACACCATTGATAAGATGGAGCGCGAACCGAACAAGTATGTGGCTTTGCGCGAGAACCGGAATTATTTCGTGCAGCGCTATGCCCCGAACGACCCGGCCACGCCTTACGTTAAGTCTCCTACGATAGTCGCCAGGGTCTTGAAGCAGAACCAGGATGGGTTGGAAGAATTGCGCCGGGGTACCATTGGCGCTACCGATAAAATCCGGCCCGAGCAGGTATCCCGGGCGGCTCAAAGTCCGGACCTGCAGCTGTTAGACCGCAAGCCGCTTAACCTGGCCTTCCTGGGCATGGATGTCACCCGGCCGCCCTTCAATAATACGTCGGTCCGACAGGCTTTCGCCCAGGCGATTAATCTGCAGGACCTTATTAAAGAGGCTTATTTCGACCTGGGTACACCGGCCAGTGTCTTTTTACCACCGGCTACCCTGGGCCAGATTGATTTGCACAACCCTTACGCCTACGACCCCGACCGGGCGCGCCGCTTATTGGACAATGCCGGGTATAACGCGACTAACCCGCTCCGGTTGGATTTGTGGGTGCTGCCGGTCCCACGGGCCTATTATCCAGACCCGCGCAAAGTGGCCGATGCTATAGCGTCCGACCTGTCTACCGTTGGCGTTACTGTGACAGTCCGGGACAGTAAATCCTGGCCGGATTTCAACCGGGACCGCCAGACCGGCAACCTGGGCTTTTATATGTTCGGCTGGCAGGGCCAGAATGGCGACCCGGACGAGTTTTTGGGTGAGTTCTTTGGTAAGCAGCGTGGCGAAGGCGGTTATGAGAATCCTATCTTGCGCGGCCTGATTCAACAGGGTTTGGCGCAGGCTGACCTGCGAAACCGCCGCGAGCCCTATAAAGAGGCCCAGGATATTATTTACGACCAGCTACCGGTTATACCGCTGGCTTATGTTAAAGGGGTAGTCGCGTTGCGGTCGAATGTAACCGGCTATGCGCCCAGTCCGAACGGGATTGAAAGCTGGACTGCCGTCCAGTTAATGCCATAACCGGCCGGGATTATGGTTTCAGAGGTGACCAACCTGGCAATCCCGGTCTGGTTTACAGGCCGGAAATCGCCCTTCCCCGGGTGTAGAGTTCTTCCGCTTCAGCCGCGACCGATAACGAGCCGGTCAGGCCAATCAGGTCCAGCGGCCCGGCCAGCTTTTGCGCCAGCTTCAAAGCCGCCTGTACCTCCGGGGCTTGCTCTATTCTGACCGTACCGGTGTCAATTATCGACCGGGCGGCTTTCACCAGGAAGTCCGGCTCGGCGGCGCGCGGGCTGTGCGAGCGGGTAAAGATTAACCCGGCCAGGCCGGGCGTAGCGGTTAACTCTTTTAAGATGCCGGGAATGTCTTTATCTCCATAAATTCCCATTACCAACCAGAGCTTCTCGAAATAAAAATTCTCTAGCAGAGCCTCGCGCAAGCGGCGGGCCGATTCGGCGTTGTGGGCTCCATCCGCCACGACCAGCGGTTGTCCGGCCCTGTTTTCCAGCAGTTGCAGGCGGGCGGGCCACTGCACCCGGGCGAAACCTTTCGCCAGGTCTCCGGCAGCCAGGGGCAATCCGCCCGGCTGGCCCTGTTGGGTCCAGACCACGGCCGCCGCCAGGGCCGCGTTTACTCTTTGATGCTCGCCCAACAGCGGCAATTCGACTTCTATTTCTTCCGGGCCATACTTGACGGCCAGGTGCTGGGCCGAACGATAACGCCGGGCCGGGTTTAATACCGGGGAAGGTTCGAAAGGCCGGGCCGGTTCGCATACCGTCAGGCTGGTGCCCTGCTCCCGGCTGATTTTTTCCAGTACCGGCAGCGCGGCGGGCCATTGCGGCGCGGTTATTACCGGAACCCCCGGCTTGATGATACCGCCCTTCTCGGCGGCGATTTGTTCAATAGTGTTACCCAGGACCGCCATGTGGTCCATGGAGAGCGATGTAATCACCGACACCAGCGGTGTAACCGCGTTTACCGCATCCAGACGCCCGCCAAGGCCTATTTCGAGGACGGCTATATCAACTTGCCGCCGGGCAAAAAAAAGCAGCGCCAGGGCGGTCCCAATCTCGTAGCCGGTGATGGTACCCCACTGGTCGGCTTCGGTTAGCATCGTTTCCACCGCCGGGCGCAGCCATTCCACCAGTTCCGTCAGTTCCTGACGGCTGATAAGTTCGTTATTGATGCGCATTCGTTCGCGGTAAGAATGCAGGTGCGGCTGCGTATAAAGGCCCACCCGGTAGCCGCCCGCCTGGAAGGCCGAAGCCGCCAGTATCGCGGTAGAGCCTTTCCCTTTGGTCCCGGCGATTACGATTGAAGGGTAACCCTTTTGCGGGTTGCCCAGCAATTCCAAAAACCGCCAGACCCGTTCCAGGTTGAAGGCATTGGCCGAGGGCGGCGGCATGGGTACTTTTTCGTAATTGGTAAAATTACTCAGGTAGTCGAGAGCTTGTTGATAGTCCATTTTGTTATTTTAGTTTAAAGACAACCATGTTCTTTTCGCCAAACTGCGCCAGGTAAGTTTCTTGGGGCTGAAAGACCTGGGCTTGCTGGCTTTCCAGTTGACGGTGCAAATCAGGATACCAGGTCGGCAGCATGGCAAAGTAATCTACTTTAAGGGCCTGTAGCTTTGCCAGGATAGCCGGTTGGTCCCGGACGATTGGCACAAACTCCGGGCTGACCAGTCCGGCAGTATCAACCACTTTCCGGGCGCTAAAGTACCCGATGGCCCCGATGTCGTGTGTGGCGACGGTCGCACCCGCCGGGGTGTTCCCGGCCAGCCATTGGGCCACCCGCACCTGTTCATCGTTAATCAATTTTACATCAAACTGGTAGGAAATGGCACCCAGATACCACCACAGAATATAAACCAGGGCCAATATCCACGGCCCAAAGTAGGCCAGCCGGGGTAAGCGCATAACTTTAACAACTTCCAGCAGGTGTTTGCTACCCACTACGCCATAAACTACCAGAAAAGGAATCAACGGCATCAGGTAGCGGCCATGCTGGTACGTCACCGGCAGGCGCAGGGAATACAAAAGCAGCAGGACCGGGGGCCAGACCAGGCCGCGCCAGTCCAGTTTCTTAGCTTTGATAAAGGGCCAGCATAAGAGCAAGCCGGGCAGTAAGAAAATAAGCGGCCCGGCCAGGAAAAGCTGGTACAGGGCCGAACCCAGGAAGTTTAGCAGGCCGCCCGGTGACAGGTCGCTATAGCCACTGACTTTAGCCCCAAAGGTGTTGGGCAAAAGCGAGCCGCTCAGGGCATAGTTAAAGGCGGCATAAGGTACTACCGGCAAGAGCCAGCCCAACCCTATCCCGCCCCAGATCTTCAGGAGGCGGCCTATTTCCCGGCGGTTGCGCCACCCGGTATCTAACGCGGCCAGGCCCAGCAAGAACATTCCTTCCGGCCGGACCAGGGTTAGCAGGCCGCCAATCAACCCGAGTATAAAAGCGAATTTGCTGTAATCGTGCGCCAGGGGCTTACCGTCCGTTCCTGCCTCATCCGTTACGGCGGGCGGTACCAGGGGGAAATGGCGCAGGTAATAGCGGGCCAGGAACAAACAGCCGAAGGTGAAAAGAATGGTTTCCATACCGCTGGCCCCGGCCCAGACCAACCGCCATTCGAACAGCGTAAATAGCCCGGCCGCCAGGGCAACCCGCCTGTGCCTGCTCAGATACCAGGCCAGCCGGAAGCTTTCGTTGGCGGTCAGGGCCAGGAAAACCAGGCCGAGGGTGTAGGCCCAGGCCATATGAAAGCCGGGCAGCCAGTGGCCGGGTGCCAGTAAAAAGGTCCAGAGGGGCGACGTTGACCCCGCTACCGGTTGGCCGGGGTTAAAGGCAAACTCGCCATTTTGGGCTAGGGTGCGGGCAAAGACCTGGTGGATCCAGGCGTCATCCAGCGGGAACCCGGCCGGTGTTGCGCTCAGGCTAATCAGCAGGTACGACAGCACCATGGCGGCCGCCAGGATCAGCCAGATTACGCCCAGCCGCAGCCGGAACCGGTATGCTTTTTTCATAGAGTTGGCGCTGCCAGGTTATCGGCTGATTTACGCAAGCGCAGGTTTTCACGCAGGCCGGGAGCCGGTTTTAACCAGCTTTCCAGTTCGCCCAGGTTCGCCCGGCGCATTTGCCGGATTTTACGGCGCTGTCCCAGCACCCGGCGCAGGTGCCAGGGCGCCAGGGCCACCAGGCGGCCCCGCGTTGGCTGGAATTGGCCTTTCAGCAGGGTATAGCCGCAAGCAGCCAGGTCGTAGATTAGGATCGAAAGAAAATGGCGCCTTAACAGGCGTCCCGGCCAGTTCTTGAGGATGGTCCAGGGCCGGTTGCGGCCCAATTGAAAATTCTTGAAGGGAGAGCCCTGCCCGCCGGTGCCGCTGTATTCGTGCCAGACCGGGGCCTGGGGCAGATAAACGGTCGCCCACCCGGCCAGCCGCAGCCGCCAGGCCAGGTCGGCGTCTTCAAGGTAAGCGAAAAAGGCCGGGTCGAAAAACCCGACCTGCTCCAGGGCGGCGCGCCTGTACAGGGCCGCCCCGGCGCATGGTCCGAAGACTTCTTCGGGCGGGCCGTCCGGCTGCCAGCCTTCGCCCAGTTGCCGGTCAAAGGCCAGGCCGTTGCGCCGGACTTCAATTCCGGCAGCGGCGATTTTTGGGATTGGTTGGTCTTGTTGAGTGGCAAAAAGCATTGGCCCACACGCGGCGCCCCAGCGAGCCTCCTGCTCAAGGGCATTGACCAGGGTTTCCAACCAGGCCGGGTCAGCCTGGGTATCGTTATTAAGGGTAGCGATATAGCGGCTGGCCGGGTCGCAAGCCGCCAGGCCCGCCAGGTTCCCGCCGCTGAAGCCGGTGTTCGTGGACAGTTCCAGCAGCCGCAACCGGGGTAGTTCCGCCCTGCCCAGCCAGCCGCCGAAATTATTCTCTATGAATTCCAGCGAACCGTCGGTCGAACCGTTATCGACCAGGATGATTTCGAACTCGCGGTACGACTGGCCCTGCAAAGCACCCAGGCATTTTTCCAGGTAGCGCTGCCCGTTCCAGTTCAGCACAATCAGTGAAACGACCGGTTGCATCATGTCTGGTTGCGGGCTTTGTTAAATATAGGCTCGGCCAGTTCCGGTAGTTTAGCGAAAACATCCGCCGCCGTGGCCCTGCCCTGCCAGACCGGTTGTAAGTGGGTATTCATCAGCGCGTCCACCTCGGACGATAGCAAAAATTCAGGATATTGCTTGCCTACCTCGGTTTCCTGCAAAAAGACCTGGGTATTATAGGGCTGCTGGCGCAGGAATATATTATCCTCCCGGACTGATTTCCTGGCCGGAACCATCAAACCGGTATCGGCAAATAGCGCCTGCCCGGCCGGGCCGGTCAGCCATTTGATAAACTGCCAGGCTTCCTCTTTATGCTTGGAACTTTTATTGATGGTGTACCCTGCCCCGCCCAGCACGTTAACCCGTTTCTTCCCGGCCGGAAGCGGCACGACATCCCAGCGCAGGCCCGGCGTTTTACCGTAAGTCGCAATATTGGTGTGGTTACCAAAGGCCATCGCTACTTTGCGCGAGGTGAACATTTCGGCGATTTTGTCACCACTGTTCATTTGCTCGTAGGTGGGGGTAACATTGTCCTTGTTTATCAGGTCGGCAAAGAACTGGACCGCGTCCGCCGAGTCTTTGTTATTAAGCAAAAGTTTAGTGGGCGGCTGGGGCGCGGTATATTTGTCATAGAGTTCCCCGCCGTTTTGCCAGACCCACAGCCGCCACCAGGTATCCGGCTCAAAGGCAAAACCGTACCGGGTAATGTTACCGGCGGCATCTCGCTGGGTCAGCTTCAGGGCCGCATTGCGCAGGTCCTGCCAGGTCCAGCCAGCCTGGGGTACGCTGATACCGGCTTCCTTCAGCATATCCAGGTTTACATAAATAACTTTTGTGTCATTGTCGCGGGGCAGCCCGTACAGCGCTCCATTGTACTTGAATGAATCGAGCAAACCGGGATAGAAATCGCTCGTATCAAACTTATCGTGTTTGATATACGGCTCGATTGACTCCAGAATACCCCCTCCGGCCCAGGTTGGCACATTGTCCAGGAACATAACGTCCGGTGCTTTGTCCCCGACCCATTCATTTTTAAGCTTGGTGAAATAATTACCCCAGCTTTCGTTCTGGATGTTAATTTTCACGCCAGGGTACATCGACTCAAAGACCGATTTCAGGCGGTTATTTATAGCCACTTCGGTGCTATCACCCCAGAAAGACCATGTAAGTTTCACCGGGTTAGCCAGGTTACCTACCACAGCCGTTGCGACAGGCGCCCTGGTAGTCGGCTGGACAGGGGGCGCCTGTACGTTAGTAGGGGTTGCTTCGGCACCGCAGGCGCTTAGAATAAAACCGGCCAGCAACAAAATTACCCACAATAGCATGCTAGGGTTTCGTTTATAGTGGGTCCTTAGAAAATTATACTTTACGTTCATTTTACTTCTCACCATATGCAAACTGAACTAGGCAAACCGATTTTTGTGAATAGTCGAAAAGAACCCTTAGTAGTGCCGTGTGGCTTAATTTGTGTCCGGCAAAAGGCCTCAAATTGTCCTGAATTAGCTAACATTTTCACTTTTCAGGCGGCGTTGCCCGGTACTTTGGATAATGAGCGTTTGATTTTATTATACCACTTTTGCCAATAGCCCCGTAGGAATTTTATGCCCGGTTCAGGCAGTCCCATAAGCTCGCCTTCAAAGAAGAAATTAACTTTCTCGGGCTGGCCGCTGTGCTATAATTTGAACGTTAGTACCAGGCCGAAAGTTATGGTAAAAGCCAGGAATTAATTGCACTGCTTCGATATTCGCATAGTTCAGCCACGAAAAGACGAAAGGAAGTAAAAACATGTCACAACCTCCTTACCAGAATCAGAGCGGACCGGGAAACTTTCCACCGGGCGGACCGGGTAATAATTACCCTCCCGGCGGGCCGGGCAACAATTACCCGCAGGGCGGCTACAACGCACCTATGGACCGGGGCATGATCACTACCGGCCTGGAATTTGGCGGGTATAAAATTGTACGCTACCTGGGCGTGGTACGCGGCCTGACCGTGCGCAGCCGGAGTGTCCTGGGTAATATTGGCGCGGGCTTTCAAAGCCTGGTCGGTGGGAAAATTACAATCTACGTGGAATTGTGCGAACATGCCCGCGAGGAAGCCTTCAACCTGATGATGCAGCATGCTTCCCAGGTTGGCGCGAATGCGATTGTCGGTATGCGCTATGACGCTAATGAAGTCGCGGATGGCATTACCGAAGTACTGGCGTATGGAACGGCTGTCGTTGTCCAGCCTGACAAGCGCTAAATTTTACCGGATTTAACGATAGGAGTAATCAGCGTGGTTAAGTTGCATCCCGACCTGCCTCCTTTACCGCTGCGGCCCCGGGCCTGGCAATGGTTGCAGTGGTATGGCGTGCGGGTCGTTGTTAAAGATCCTCATAGCACCAGGGGCGGCGGGCTGTGGTGGCCGGATAAAAAACTGGTTGAACTGGAAACGGCCCAGGAAGAAGCCGCTATCCACGAACTGGCCCATGCCTGGTGGGAAGAGCAGCGTAAAAACCCGTCCGTCCGGGCGACTTTCAGCCAGATGGTCAAGCGCCTGTCCCAGGAAACTGACCCGCGTTTCCGCCGGGCGGCTGAAATTGCCTATGTTTACGAGCATGGCGACCCTAATACCGGTTTTAAGGGAATGTTCCAGCCGGACGGCACAATCATCGATTGGGAGCAGTATGCCGGGCTTGCCAGCGCCGTTATGGGCCGCCCGGCCTTGCTGCCGCCCTATATCCGGGGCTTTTATACTGAATTGTTTGATTATTCAGACGAGGGAAACTAATGGGCCAGGACGATACTTTCCTTGCGGACAGTGATAACTGGTCCGATGCTACCGCCGCCTATAAAGCGGGCCTCCCTGCCGCTCAGAAGTGGCAGCCGGATGCCCGGACGGCCCTGGTGGAGTGGGGTGAATATCCACCGGCCCACCTTAACCAGGCGGGTGAATGGGAAATTCAGCTCTGGTCGCCCGCTGCCCGGCAGGGGTTAAATCTCTTCCTATCGAAAGATTTACAGGTCCTTCGCCAGCAAGAGTGGGGCTCTTTTTACCAGGCCAAAGCCGTTGAAGTCGGGCAGGAAATACTGGGGCCGCAGGGTTTCGAATACGTGCCGCAAATAAGCCGACCCGGCCCGGAAAGCCTTTCTTTTGTTTTCCGGCGCCCTTCGCCAACTTACGAGGGTCAGTCCGATTTCGTGGACCTGCAAATTTCAACTTCGGTTATGCTGACGCCGCCGCCCCGCCGCCTGAATATAAACCTGGTCCGTAACGAGGGTGAACGCCCCATGTTCGGCCAGTTTGGCGGCTTTGAAACCCGGCTGGGCGCGATTTTGCCCGATAAAAAAACCGATTACTGGTGGCTCTTCAAGGATGAAGCCGAGTATGAAGCGCGGTTGCGTGAAACCTTTGGGCTGGTAGTCCAGTACGGCCTAGCCGCCATGATGTAACTTTTACAGGCACTTCTGGTCAGGGCTGCTTAAACGGTTTTTTGACCGCTTCTATTTTTCCTCGCCCCGGGAAGTAGTTTCTCCAACTTCTTTAAGAGCCAGGAGTGGGCAGGCATCGAAGACAGCGTCCGATTATAAAATAACTGAAGTGTCCATAATTTGATGAAAATACTCCAAGGAGAAATAAATGAGTGAGTCCATCAAGCGGGTCGGTTTAATCGGGGCAGGAGCTATGGGCCGTCCAATGGCTGAAAACCTGCTTAAAAAGGGTTTCGAAACCTATGTCACCGCTCACCGCAACCGCCAGCCTATCGAAGAACTGGTGGCTTTGGGTGCTAAAGAGGTCGCTTCGGCGGCGGAAATGGCTTCCCTGGTCGAGGTTATTGTAACTATGGTACCGGACGCCCCCCAGGTAGAAGAAACCTGCTTCGGCCCTGGCGGTATCCTGGAAAGTGCCAGACCGGGCCTGGTCCTGATTGATATGAGCACCATTTCGCCGGTAGCGACTCGCAGCATTGCCGCCCGGTTGGCCGAAAAAGGCGTCAAAATGATTGACGCGCCTGTTTCCGGCGGACCCTGGCGCGCCCAGAGTGGCACCCTGACGATTATGGCCGGGGGCGATGCAGGGACCTTTGAACAGGTGAAGCTGGTCCTGGAAGCTTTTGGTAGCCCGGTACTGGTCGGGGAAACCGGCATGGGTGAGGTCGTCAAGCTCGTCAACCAGATAATCATCGGGGTCAGCGCGATTGGCCTGGTGGAAGCCTTCACCTTCGGGGTAAAAGCCGGGGCTAAAGCCGAAACCTTGCGTGAGGTTTTAATGAGCGCTACCAGCGGCAGCTACCTTATGGACAAATGGATTCCCCAGAACCTTTTAAAAAATGATTTCAGCGCCGGGTTTGCTTCCGAACTACTGAATAAAGACCTTAACGCCGCTCTCTCGGCTGCCCGCGACCTGGGCGTGCCGATGATGAGTACGGCTCTTTCCCAGCAGCTTTACGCTACCCTCAAGGGGATGGGCTATAACCGCGAGGACTATACCGCTATCGCCCGGATTTACCAGGAAGCAGCCGGAGTTATCATTGCTACCGGGGAGCTCACCAACAAGGATCACTAATTTATGCAAGACCCCCACAACCCACCGCCAGGCGAGCCGCAAAATAAAGGAGAGTGGCGCAGGCCGCTCTCCTATCTTTTACTTATCATCGGTGCCGCCGGTATCTTCTTTAACAGCCAGTTAAGCCAGGCAACCGGCCTTCCTGTTGCGGCCTTTCAAATTGGCACTTTCGCGCTGTTTGTAGCCGGGGCGATCCTCTTCCTCTCGGTTAAACAGACCACCGACCGGGTTTCCACTTACCGGGATGTCTTTTCCGCCTCACAGCGGGACAAGCCGGACGCGGAACCGGACCCGAATCTACCCGAACCGCCGGGCCCTTCCGATAAGCCGCTCCCGCCGCGCTAACCGGTAGTCCCTGTCAGGTAAATTCCGGACTGGAAAGTATTTTGCCTTGCTCCCAACATGCCCGGGTGCCTTCCCAGGCTGTGGTTTAGGGCTCCGTGACTTTTCCAGGGAGCGCCCTATTTGGCTTCTGTTCAAAAAGCGGTAATTAAAACGGGCTTCCCCTTAAATAAAGAGAAGCCCGTTTTATTACTCTGTGGATTAAGCCGAAGCTTTCAAACCCTGTTGCAGGTCCCAGAGAATATCATCAATATCTTCCAGGCCAATCGACAACCGGATCATGTCGGGACCAACCCCACCGGCAATCTGCTCTTCTTCGCTAAGCTGCGCGTGGGTGGTGCTGGCCGGGTGAATAACCAGCGATTTAGCATCACCCACGTTCGCCACGTGGCTGAAAAGCTGGACATTCTCGATGAACTTCTGCCCGGCGGCTAACCCACCTTTGATACCGAAGGTAAAGATAGCCCCGGCCCCTTTAGGCAGGTACTTCTTTGCCAGGTCATAATAGGGGCTGTCCGGCAGTGACGGGTAATTTACCCAGGCTACCTGGGGATGTTCGTTCAGGAATTCGGCTACCTGCAGGGCGTTCGCTACGTGCCGGTCCATGCGCAGGCCCAGGGTTTCCAGACCTTGCAGGAACATAAACGAGTTGAAAGGACTCAAAGACGGGCCCATATCGCGCAAGCTTTCCACGCGAGCTTTCATAATAAAGCCGAAATCGCCAAAGGTTTCGTAAAAGCGAATGCCGTGATAACCCTTGCTGGGTTCGGTCATGCCGGGGAACTTGCCGTTGTCCCAGGGAAATTTGCCGCTGTCCACGATAATGCCGCCGATGCTGGTACCGTGCCCGCCCATAAACTTGGTCGCCGAATGGACTACCAGGTCGGCGCCCCATTCAATCGGGCGGCACAGGTAAGGCGAGGCAAAAGTATTGTCTACCACCAGGGGTACCCCGGCTTCATGAGCAATTTTTGCCACCGCTTCGATATTTAATACGTCAATTTTCGGGTTGCCGATGGTTTCGGCGTAAAGGGCCCGCGTCTTGGGAGTAATCGCTTTGCGGAAATTGTCCAGGTCGCGGCTGTCCACAAAGGTTGTGTTAATTCCCATCTTCCGGAAACTGATATCAAGCTGGGTATACGTCCCACCGTAGAGCGTATTGCTGGCGACAATTTCATCTCCCTGGTTGAGCAGGGTAAACAGGGTGATGAACTGGGCCGACTGCCCACTGGATACCGCCAGGGCGCCCACGCCGCCTTCCAACGAAGCCACGCGCTCCTCGAAGGCCGCGGTAGTCGGGTTCATGATGCGGGTGTAGATGTTGCCAAAACGCTGCAAGGCAAACAGATTGGCCGCGTGTTCCGGGTCGTCGAATACAAAAGAAGTAGTCTGGTAAATCGGCATAGCGCGGGCCCCGGTGGCCGGGTCGGGCCGCTGTCCGGCGTGTAAAGCTCTCGTGTTGAAACCAAATTTTCGGTCTTCCGCCATTGTAATAACCTCGTCTGGAGTCTGACAAACTGTAAGGACAATTTGCGTCTGGTCTATAATTATTTTAGCTTTTGAATTTTCTACCTGTTAAATTAACTTAACTATTATGACACAGGCGGCTTAAAAGTTCCAATTTTGCCCCACCGTGATATAATACACTCGGCTAAGCTTAGTAAAAATTAGATATTTTCTACCGGGTGATAAAGAGAATGACCAACACTCCCGCGGCTTTGCTCTGGCGCTACGGCCTGGGCTACAAATGGCAAATTTTAACCGGCATAATAATGGTATTTATAGCCGGGGGCCTGGCTTTGCTGCAGCCGGTCCTCTTAGGCAGCGCCATTGATAATCTGACCAACCCCACCGCCAATCACGACGCAATTTTATGGTTCGCCCTGGGCATGGTCGGCCTGGCTGTCCTGGAAGGTCTTTTCCGCTTCGGCTACCGGTTCCTGACCCAGACCGCCTCCCGGCATATCGAACGCGACCTGCGCAGCGACCTTTTCCGCCACATCCAGACCCAGGACCAGGCTTACTTCCAGGGTATCCATACCGGCGACCTGATGAGCCGGGCGACCAACGATTTGAACCAGGTCCGGATGTTTCTGGGTATGGGCGTTGGCAACTTCTTTCAAACAGTATTCACTTTCACCCTGGCAATGATTTTAATGTTCAACCTGAATGCCGGGTTGGCCGCGATTGCCCTGGTCGTGCTGCCGCTGGCTAGCCTGGCCTTTTTCCTGACCGGCCATGCCATGCAGCGGCGTTACGAAAAGGTCCAGGCCAAGTACGCCGACCTTTCCACCCATGCCCAGGAAAACTTTTCCGGTATCCGGGTTGTCAAAGCCTACGCCCAGGAAGAGCTTGAAATTAAAAAGTTTGCCGAACAGAACCGCCAGTATATCCGGAACAACCTGGCCTATATCCAGTTAAGCGGCATGTTGTGGCCGCTCATGTTCCTGGTCATGGGACTGGCTTCCGCTTTAATCTTATGGTTGGGCGGTACCCTGGTTGTCGAAAATAAGCTTTCCCTGGGCCAGTTGGTCCAATTTATGACCTATATCGGTTTGCTTTCCTGGCCGATGATCGCCCTGGGCTGGGTCGTTAACCTTTTCCAGCAGGGCATGGCCTCTATGAAGCGCATAAGCGAAGTGTTTAACGCCGCCCCGGCGATTGCCTCAATCGAGCAGCCGGTTATGCCCGCAGCCTTTAACGGCACCATCGAATATGCTGACGTTGGCCTTAAATACGACCAGACCTGGATTTTGCGCGATATTAGCTTCGTGGTGCCGGGCGGTACTTCCTGCGCGATTGTCGGTCCCACCGGGGCCGGTAAGACTACCCTGGTTAACCTGCTTTCGCGGGTGCGGGACGCCGATGAAGGCCAGGTGCTGGTTGACGGCGTGGATGTGCGCCAGATGCCTCTGGTCGAATTGCGCCGTGGGTTGGGTTACGTTCCCCAGGATACTTTCCTTTTCTCTATGTCACTGGCCGATAATATTGCCTTTGGCTTGACGGACTTGGACTACACCGCCGAAGATATTGCTCACGCGGCCCAAACCGCCCGCCTTTCCCAGGACCTGGCGCAAATACCGGGCGGCCTGGCAGCGGTTATCGGGGAACGCGGCGTAACCCTTTCCGGCGGCCAGAAACAGCGTACCTCTATTGCCCGCGCTATTATGCGCGACCCCCAGATTCTTATCCTTGATGACGCGCTTTCCAGTATCGATACCCAGACGCAGGCCGAGATTGTCGGAAATTTGCGCCAGGCCATGCAGGGCCGTACCACCCTTATTATCAGCCAGCGTATCAGCACTATTAAAGATTTGGACCAGATCCTGGTCCTGGAAAACGGCCGGATAACCGAACGGGGCAACCATCAAACCCTCCTCAACCATAACGGCCTCTATGCCAGTATGTACCGCCGCGAGCTATTGAGCCAGGAATTGGAAGAAAATTAGTCCCATTTCTTGTATCTTTCCCATTTCTTGTATCTTATTGATTGCATTCATGTAACTTCTATGTAACTATACATATATATATTTTAATTGAATCTAATAATAGATTTTGTCTAAAACAATTACGAGAGCGAGAAGCCCAATGCCAAAATACAAGCAGACCCGTGTCGAGGCCACTATTTCCCGCCAGACCGCCGACCTTGAAGAAGCCCCGGCCAGGGCATCTCATTTCGGTAGCCAGATTACGCTTCAGGCGGATAAAAAAGGAAATGCCCCGGCTGTTAATAAAGGGAATATTTTACAATTGCAACGCACTCTGGGTAACCAGACGGTTCAGCGGCTGCTTTCCCGGCAGGTGCAGCGCTCCACGACGGATGCCCATGTCTGCGGTAATGGCTGTAACCATGTAGCCCGCACTCTGGCCGCCTCGAATGTAATCCAGCGGGACGAAGCCGATGACAAGTTGGGTGCCTACAACACCTTGCAGCCTGACCTGGCGGCTTACGCTGCCCGTGGAGATAACCGGCCCAAAGGCGACTTCGATCCTAAAAAGCTGGCCGTTACATCCAAAGCCTACGCTCTTTCTCTGCCAAGAGATGCCGATGGGCAGCTTACTCCCGAAGCAATCCGGCTCATGAACAAATTTGAGCAGCGCACCGTCCAGACAATGTTCCTGGACAAATATTCCAGGGGTGGTATCAAAATGCCCGCCAAAAAGGGCTTTTTCTTTAATAAGAAACTTAAAAAGGCCCTGAAACAGGATAAGAATCTCAACAGTCTGACCGGTGAAACCAAGTATCCCGAACTCGCTAACTTTTTAAAACCAAAAGCCGCCACCGATGTCCCCGTAACCGCCGATATGGATGTTGGCGGTGTCTCGATGAACGTTACCTATAATCCAAGCGATGTGAACTACCAGGCCCGGCTAGGCTTGTTGAGTACCGCTGTCAAGCGGGTGACGGCCCAGGGTTTCGCCGTACCACCCCTAAAAGTTCAGATTCCTAAATTTAGCCGTAACCTGTCCATTTCAGCCGACTGCTCGATTGTAGAAAACGATACCACCTCGGCGGCCCAGTATGTTGCCCCGAACTTTATGCACCTGGGTTCTATGGGCCTTAACAATCCCCAGGAAGGAACCAGAATTAATCCCGATACCGGCAAAGAAGAACTCAAATTCACTTCGGCCCAGGTAGATACCAGCGGTGTTGGGACGGTGGTCCACGAGTTGGGCCATGCCATTCACTATGCCCTGGCTCCCGGCAAGTTCCACGAGCTAAGCTCAACCAGCTTCGCTAACGGTGGTGGGGACCTGGCCAATAAAGTCAGCGGCTATGCCACCAACCCGCGCGAGTTTATAGCCGAAGTCTTTACCGGCACAATTCACGGTAAAACTTATCCGGACGAAATCATCCGGATGTACAAAGCTTTTGGTGGCCCGATGACTTCTGAGCTGGAGCGGCAAACAATCGTTACTCGCAAGCGTTCCAACGCAGTTGTCGGGAAACCTTAATCAAGGCTAAGCCTGCCTTAACCGGCCAGGCTACTTGGTTGCCCCTTAATGCTATAGCATTATAGCCAGGGTTCCATTCATCGACTGGCAAAATTATTGCTTCTGAGCGCCTATAAAACAAAAAGGACAGGTTTTTGCCAACTTGTCCTTTTTGTTTGGCGGTGTAGGTTCAATTGCTAAAACCCTGAAGGTCGTGATGTTTAGCCTCAACCTTTCCTGCTATTACTATAAATCGTAAAAATTTCATTAGCTTGAAAATATTTAGCTTTCCTGCCTATCCGGTTGGTATTACAATCGCCTCAAGCTTAATATTATTGTAATAAAATCTCCAATTTATTGTAATATTCACTTGGCTATAGCTTAACTATTCCTTGTTACTCTTTAAGTAAGGTACATTCCCACTTTTTAAATATTTACAAGGTATAGTATGATAACCAAAGATAGAATTGTTGAAGAAAAGCCCGGTCTTCCCGTTACTGCTACGGCTTACTCACCCGTAAATTTTGTTTCCACATCACCAGACCTTATAACCAATCCCGCTAAAAATTCCCCGAATGTGCCCGGTCTTTTTGAAGAAAGCACTTCTCTGCGGTTTAGAACCATCGCGGTAGCTGTAGGGGCCGGTATTGTCGGCCTGGCCTATCTCATCTGGCGCACCCTCGATACCGTAAATCTGTCTGTCTGGTGGGTATCAGTACCCCTACTCCTGGTAGAAATCCAGGCATTTACAAGTTTATTACTCTTTACCTTTTCACTTTGGGACGTTAACCACCTCAAAATCCCCCGGAAAGTGTATCATCTTGAAGGCCGGAAGGTGGCTGTTTTGATTCCAACCTATAATGAAGGAATTGAGGTTTTGCTGCCGACCGTTGCCGCCGCCCTGGCCCTGCAACCGGTCCACGAAACCTGGATACTGGATGACGGTGACCGGCCTGAAGTAGCGGAATTGGCCCTTTCGCTGGGCGCCCGCTATCTCACTCGTCCGGTCCATTCGCATGCCAAGGCAGGTAACATCAACCACGCCCTGGACTATATCGAAGCTGATTTCATTGCGGTGTTTGATGCCGACCATGTTGCTTCACCCAATTTCCTTATCAATACCCTGGGTTATTTTGATGATCCAAAAGTGGTCCTGGTCCAGACGCCCCAGGATTTTTACAACCAGCAGTCTTTCGAACACGTCCAGGGCGGGTCAAAAAGGGCCCGAAAAGCCCAGGCGCGGCTTGACCAGCACTATCACGAACAGGCTTTGTTTTACCGGGTTATCCAGGCGGGCAAGAACCGCTGGAACGCCGCTTTCTGGTGTGGGACCAATGCGATTATCCGGTTAGCTCCCCTGAAAGAAATTGGCGGCCTGGCTACCGAAACCATTACCGAAGATATTCATACAACTATTCGCTTTCACCGGCGCGGCTGGAAAACCGTCTGCCATAATGAAGTGCTGGCTCGCGGGCTGGCGGCCGCAACTGCTTCCCAGTTCCAGTTGCAGCGCTACCGCTGGGGTACCGGCGCGATGCAGGTCTTACGTAAGGAAAACCCCTTCTTTGTAAGCGGCCTGACCTTGCAGCAGCGCCTGGCTTACGCGGCGACCCTGCTCGGCTGGTTCGAGTCCTGGCGCACTCTGATTTACCTGGTGATGCCGCCGGTTGTGCTGGTGACCGGGGTTGTGCCAATTCTGGCGGACCCGTTGCAATTTTTGTTCGCTTTCCTGTTAAATTACCTTCTTCAACAATGGGCCATGATTCTTCTTGGCCGGGGCATGTACCAGCCGTTAACCGGGACCATTTTTGAACTGGTGCGGTTGACGCCCAACCTGTTAGCTACTCTCACGCTATTTAAAAAAGGCCCGCAGCGTTTCCTGGTTACCCCAAAGGGACGTACCGGCCAGCTCAGGCAGCGCATTGCGCCACCCCGCATTTTCCGCTGGGCCCTGGGAGCCAGCGGTGTAGCGGTTGTAGTTTTCATACTGCGCCTGGAAGGGCATCTTATGGGCCATTATTCAGATGTATGGGTCGCCTATGGGGCCGGTTTCTGGCTAATCTTTAATAGCTGGCTGGTCTGGCTGGCGGTTAGACGGGTAAAATCACTGCGCTATGCCTCGGAAGTGCGGCGGAGTGTCCGTTTTGTAACTGACCTGACGGGTTCACTGGAGGGTCAAAAGTGCACGGTGCAAAACGCCTCGTTAAACGGCGTGAGGTTGTTTATCTCTAAAGCGAATATGGCCCTGGTACCCGGCAATTACCAGGAAGGCCAGACCAATAATCTAACCATAAAGGTTGACCTGGTAAAAATAGACTTAAAAGTGGTATTGCGGCTGGTAGACGTCGATCCTAATACCGGGGACTGTTCTTTAGGGTGCGCTTTTCTGAACGGCCAGTTTTACGAACGGGCGGCCCTTTCCCGGTCTATTTTTACCGCGTCAAAGCTAACCGCTCTTTAACTATATAGTACCTCCAGGACAAATTTAACAGACTTGCTTTTTTGCTTCAGTGGGGGTATAATACCCTGAATTGCGTAGATAATGGTAATCAGGCCACTAAATATTGTGGTTTGTTAAAAATTTGGTAGGGGAATTGTGAATCGACCGCCCATAAATCAAAGCGGAAAAGGCTCCAATCCCAGTCCCGGTTCACACTCTGAAAGTTTCAGTCAGAAAGTGCGCCGGCGCTGGGATAGGGGCCTTTTTCTTTGTGTCGGACTTGATATTAGTGCTGACAAGCTGCCCGCCTCCCTGGCGGGCCTCCCGGTTGAAGACAGCCTGTTTGAATTTAACCGGCAGATAATCGAAGCTACGGCTGAGTTTGCGGCCGTCTATAAACCAAACGTAGCCTTCTATGAACAAAGCGGCCCGCCCGGTATGATCGCGTTGAAACGGACCTGCGACTGGCTGAAAAGCCGGTTCCCTGAACTTCCGATTCTCCTGGATGCGAAACGCGGCGATCTGGCAAGCACCAACGAAGGCTATGCCGCCGCGTTTTTTGATTACTACGGCGGTGATGCAATTACCGCCCAGCCTTACCTGGGCGCGGGAGCGCTGGCACCTTTCCTTGACCGGCCCGAAAAAGGCGTTTTTGTGCTGTGCCGGACTTCCAACCCGGACTCGGCTCAAATCCAGGGTATAACCGCTGCGGCTTCCGGCAATTTCCAGGAAGAACCGCTCTACCAGCGGGTAGCCCGTCTGGCCGCCGGTCCGGAATGGAACTATAACGGCAACATCGGCCTGGTCGCGGGAGCCACTTTCCCGTCTGAATTGGGCCTTATCCGGCAGATCGCCCCGGCCTTGCCCCTGCTTATTCCCGGTATCGGGGCGCAGGGCGGCGAGTTGGGCCAGGTGCTGGAAAACGGCCTGGACAACCAGGGCGCCGGGGTCCTTATAAATGCCAGCCGCAGTATTATTTATGCCTCGAAAGGCGCTAACTTTGCCGAAGCCGCTGGCCGGGAGGCCGCTTCTCTGGCTCAAAGCATGCGCGAAGGACGCGACCGGGTAATGACCGGCCGGGGCCAAAATAATTAACCTGACCGGGCAAATTTGAGGCTGACTGTAGCAGTAAAACTACTAAATTTTAATCGAACGCCGGTTTTAAATTGAGGAGTATAAATAAAACAGAATGGATAATTCGGACCTGAGATCTGCTATAACCGCACAAGACCGGGCTAAACTCGCCGATACGCTGTTTGAAATCGGCGCGGTCAAGTTTGGCGCCTTTCGTATCAAGCTGCACGAGACCCAACCTGACGCGCCGCTCTCGCCAATCTACCTGAACTTCCGGCTGTTACGAAGCTTTCCCGAAGCGCTGGGCTTAACGGCCGAACTTTTGCTAAAACTGGCCGCGCCCCTCAAGTTTGACCTCCTGGCCGATATTCCGACCGGGGTAACTCCGATTGTTTCCGTTATGACTTACCTGGGCCGCTATCCGATGATCTCGCCGCGCAAGGAAACCAAAGGTTATGGCCTTGGCGTGGCGATTGATGGCGAATACCAGGCCGGGCAGCGTGTCCTGCTGGTGGATGATGTAATCTCGGCCGGGGACAGCAAGTTTGACGCTCTTGAGAAACTGGAAAAAGCCGGGCTGGTCGTCAAAGACCTGTTAGTGGTAGTTGATCGTGAACAGGGCGGCGCGGCCGGTCTGCGCGAAAAGGGCTATCAGCCCCACGCCGTGGCGACCATCAGCCAGCTTTTGACCCGCTACCGCGAAACCGGGGCGATAGATGAAACCCGCTACCAGCATGTGGTAGCCTACCTGGGGCTTAAATGAAACTACCTGGTTTAGCTGATCCTCACGTGCATTTGCGCGAACCGGGCAGCGAGGATAAAGAAGATTTTTACACCGGCACCTGTGCCGCCCTCGCCGGGGGCTATACCGCCCTCCTGGATATGCCCAACAATCCGCAGCCGACCAGTTCGTTGGAGGCTCTGGAATATAAGAAGCAACTTGCCGCCGCGAAGATTGTCTGCGATGTGGGCTTTAACTTTGGGGCCACGCCAATCAATGCTCCACTCTACCCGCAGGTCGAGCCGCAGGTGGCCGCTCTTAAGGTTTACCTGGGCGAAACCCACGGGCCGCTGGTCTTTGGTGGCCTGGAAGGAATGCTGTCCGTCTTTCAGGGCTGGAACTCTCCCAGGCCGATTATGATCCACGCCGAAGGGCCGATTGTCGCAGCTACGATTGGACTGGCCGCCCTGTATGACCGGCGTATCCATATCTGCCATCTTTCCAAGCGGGATGAACTGGTCCTGGTGCGGGCGGCCAAAGAGCGCGGCCTGAAAGTAACCTGTGAAGTAGCTCCGCACCATCTTTTCCTGACCAGCGAAGATGCCGCACCGGACCACCTCGGGCCTTACGGCCATATGAGTCCGGCTTTGCAAAGTGGTGCCGACCTGGACGCCCTCTGGCAGGGCCTGGCCGATGGCGCGGTGGATATGATCGCGACCGACCACGCGCCCCACACCCGGGCTGAAAAAGAAGGCCCAAAACCGCCTTTTGGGGTGCCGGGTCTTGAAACGGCTTTCCCTTTGCTCTACCGGGCGGTAAAGCAGGGCCGGGCCGGAGTAACCCTTGACCGGCTGGTGGACCTGATGGCCCTCGTGCCGCGCCGGGTCTTTGGCCTGCCCCTGGGAGATAGTGAAATAGAAATAGATGATTCGGAATTTGTCATTAGTAGTGAAAACCTGCTGACCAAATGCGGTTGGACGCCATTCGAAGGGCAACTGGGCCGGGGCCGAGTGCGCCGGGTCTGGTTGCGCGGCCAGCTTGTCTTTGAAGATGGCCGGGTACTGGCTCCACCGGGGAGTGGACGGGTCTTATTTTAGTAAAAGGGGGTAAAATGTTGACTTTCAATGATAATATGGCCGGAATTGAAATTGCTGAACCGGTTAGCGGTAGCTGGCAGGGTAAAGATATTATTTCGGTTGAGCAATTTACCAAGAGCGACCTTGACCAGCTTTTCGAGGTTACGGCCCGCATGAAGCGCATCAAGGAAATGAATGGCTCAACCGATATATTGCGCGGAAAAATCCTGGCAAACCTCTTTTATGAGGCCAGTACCCGCACCGATGCCAGTTTCAGTATCGCCATGAAGCGGTTGGGTGGCGAAGTCCATAATATCGTTGGAGTTCAGTTTTCCTCGGTCTCTAAGGGTGAAACCCTGGCCGATACGGTCAGGGTCCTTTCCGGCTATACCGATGTGCTGGTATTGCGCCACCCCCAGCAGGGTGCCGCCTCTACCGCTGCCCAGGCTATTCACGTCCAGTGCCGCCTGGCCGGTAACGGCCCGGTCCCGCTGATTAACGCCGGGGACGGTGTCGGCGAACACCCGACCCAGGCTTTGCTGGACATGTATACGATTATCCAAAAATGTAACCGGATAGATGGCCTGACTGTGGCAATGGTCGGCGATTTGAAACACGGCCGGACGGTCCACTCGCTGGCCCGCCTGTTAAGCTTCTATACCGGGATTAAACTGATCTTTATTGCCCCACCCAGTTTGCAGATGCCGCCCGACCTGGTAACCCAGTTGCGAGGGCGAGGGGTGGAAACCCGCGAAGCCGCCAGCATCGATGAAGTTTCCCAGGAAGCCGATGTGTGGTACATTACTCGTGTCCAGAAAGAACGGTTCGATAGTGAAGATGCCTACCGTTCGGTCCAGGGCAGCTACAGCGTCAATGCCGAAACCGTCAGCCGGATGAAACCGGACTCGATCATTATGCATCCCTTACCTCGCGTCGGTGAAATCGCCGAGGAAGTGGATAGCTTGCCCCAGGCGGTTTATTTCGAACAGGCCGCCAATGGTATGTTCGTCCGGATGGCAATTCTGGCCGGGGTGTTGGGCCGCTGGTAAAAAAGCGCAAGTGGCAGGTTTTGGGACTTTCAAAGCCTGCCACTTGCTAAATTTTTGAGTGTAAAATAAAAAATGAAATCAACCTATAATATAAATCTGAGCTATGATGACAATTACGCGGCCGGCCCCGATTTTGAGGGCCAGTTGCCTGACCTGTCCGCGCTGAACTCCGGCCTGGCCCCGGCTCACTTCGTGGGCTACCCGGTCAACAGCACCCTGGGCGTCCCGGCCGGGCCGCTGCTTAATTCGGCTTATATCAAGCTCTACGCCCGCCTGGGCTTTGATGTGCTGACTTACAAGACCGTCCGCACCGGCTATTTCCCCTCACACCCTTTCCCGAATGTCCGCCCGGTTGAAACAGCGCCCGGTTGGTACCACCATCCCGGCGACAAACCGAGCCTTTACACTTTGCCCGCCCTGGACGAAAGCCAGCCCCAGTTGAATTTAAGTATCACCAATTCCTTCGGAATGCCCAGCCGCGACCCGGCAGTCTGGCGGGAAGATGTCGCCGAGGCCAAAGCCGGGTTGAACACCGGGCAGATTTTGGTAGTCAGTGTGGTCGGTACGGTCCGGCATGGTGCTAACCTGGAAGACCTGGCCCATGATTTTGCGCAGGCGTCCGCCTGGGCCGCCGAAGCCGGGGCCGATATCGTCGAAGCCAACCTGAGTTGCCCGAATGTAAGCAGTGGCGAAGGTAGCCTTTACCAGAGTCCGGCGGCAGTCAGCGCGGTGGCGCGGGCCATGTGGGCCGCCCTGGGCGCTAAAACTCCTTTCTTATTGAAAGTGGGCTTCCTGGAAGACCAGGCTCTTGTCCAACAGATTGTGGAAGCCGCTGCCAGGAATGGCGCGTCCGGTCTGGCTGCGATTAACACTATCCCGGCAAAAGTCTACCAGGCCGAGGGTCAGGCCGCGCTGCCCGGCGAAGGACGCCTGGTCAGCGGCATTTGTGGGGCCGGTATAAAAGAGGCCGGACTATCAATGACGGCCCGCTTACTGGCTGCCCGCAATCAGGTCGGTCTGGCTAAAGAATCCTTCAGCATCGTAGGGGTCGGTGGCGTGATGACCGGGACGGATGCGCTGGATTATTTGAAGTTGGGCGCGGACGGCGTACAGAGCGGTACTGGCGCGATGTGGAACCCTTACCTGGCGGTAGAATTAAAACAACTCTTAAAATTGCCTTTGCCTGTCTAAAATATTAAATTTCTTTAACTGCCTGCTTCCTGGGGACTTCTGGGGTAACTTAAATTGCCTCAGAAGGACTTTATTCCTATGGTAGCAGGCAATTTTTGCTTTTGGTAGTTGACTTTCTTTATTTAAATGCTATATTCTCTACAAGAAAAGGTTTTTCTCCCATCCTGTTTCTGAAAATTCCTTTTCCAATACGTAAGTTAGAGGTAGGAATCACTGATTACCCTTGTTTTTACCAGAATTAGATTAAAAAGAATTTATACTCGTAATCTTTAAGTAAAAGTACCGTTGCCAGGCGTTAAATTAAAGCTTTAACAAACGAGAAATAATAAGGGGTCTATTTTTAAATGAGTGGGATGATTGACCCGACCATAATGGATATCTTGAAAAAAGCAGTTGAGCAAGCCAATCTGGGTCATAAAATCGAAGCCCGGGCCTATTTTTACGACATACTGACACTTGATCCCAATAATGAATACGCGCTTTTGTGGCAAGCTTATCTTAGCGATGATCCCTATAAGGCTATCGGTTTTCTGGAAAGGCTTCTCAAGTTACAGCCGGGCCATAAAAGCGCCCGGGCCTATCTGAACCAGGCCAAACAACGCTGCGACGAGCTGGAGAAGCGGCAGAAGAGCTCCATTTACGTTAATAGTTTTAACCCGGTAAACAACTCTTCCAGTAAGAGCGGCCTGGCTGTGCCTTACCTGGGTGATTACCTTGTCCAACAGGGTTTAATTACCCCCAACCAGCTGGAAATGGCCCTGCGGCTGCACCGCGACCTTAAAGAACGCGGCCACCCCAAACCGATTGGCCGGGTTTTGATTGAACTGGGCTACATAAACAACGACCAGCTAAACCGCTGGCTGCAACAGCAGAACGATGACCTGGAGAACTTTTACTTGCGAAACTGAGCGGCCCTTTTCTTAAACCTTAAACCTTACTCGAATCCCTCGCCGTACCCTCTTTTATAGCGGGCAGGCGAGGGATTTTAATTAATTTGGCCCCTGGTGAGCTTTTCTGGCCCTGGTATTGCTAACTATGCTGAATAGACCCGGGTTCAAGGGCTATGTTATAATATTATGTATAGGAAGTAAGAGAAAAGAGCCTGATGGAAATTGGAATAGTGATTTTAAAAAAAATCATAAATAAGCTTCTCGTAAGATCTGCTTTTTCAGACTCCTCTTTCGTGTTTTCGCTTTCTTTCTCAGCTAATAGATATCGGTATATAGCAGCCTGATTAAATCCAGCTTGAGGCCCATCACCTCAATTCAGCCGGACTTTGCAATGCACCCGGACTTCGCAATGCACCCGGCGGGCCGGGCAGGCTTCAGGTTTGCTATATAAACCTTTGAGAAGAAAAACGAGAGGATTTTGATTTTGATTAACCTGGAAAAAAGTCCAGTGGCGACTAAAGACCTCGGCTGGCGTGAAATGGTCGCCCCTTATAAGCATCCCAACGTATTAATAAGTATCTGGCAGATTGCCAACACTTTTATCCCATTTTTTGTAACATTATTTTTAATGTTTCAAAGCCTGAATTACTCGTATTGGCTGACCTTGGCCCTGGCGCCCCTGGCGGCCGGGTTCCAGCTCAGGGTATTTATCATTTTACATGATTGCGGCCATCAATCCTTCTTTAAATCCCAGAAGGCCAATGATATTCTCGGCTCAATCTGTGGCGTAATAAGTTTTACGGCTTATTATCACTGGCGCCATTTTCACGCCCTGCACCATGCCACGGTTGGCGACCTTGGCCGCCGCGTGGAAGGTGAATTGCTCCCCATGACCATCAAGAAGTACGCGCTGAATAATGGGGACGTGCTGACCCTTACCCTTAACGAATACCAGAATCTATCCGGCTGGGAGAAACTGATCTACCGTTTCTATCGGCACCCGGTACTGCTGTTTGTGGTCGCGCCCCTGCTGCTGTTTATGGTCCTGCACCGGTTTGCCAACTCTCGCGCCTCGCGGCGGGAACGCTATAGCGTTTACCTTACAAACCTGGCTATTCTTGCCATGCTGCTTGCCCTGGTCTTTACGATTGGCCTCGTGCCGCTGCTGTTGGTTACCCTGCCCATGGTGATTTTATCGTCAACTGCCGGTGTCTGGCTGTTTTACATCCAGCACCAGTTTGAAGATACCTATTGGGAAAAAGGTAAGCAGTGGAATTTTGTGGTAGCGGCCCTTAAGGGTAGCTCTTACTACAAGTTGCCCCTGGTGCTACAGTGGTTTACCGGCAATATCGGCTTTCACCACATTCATCATCTCAATCCGCGTATTCCAAACTATAATTTGCAGAAATGCCACGACGCCAACCCGCTGTTTCAGCAGACCGATGCTATCGGGATTAAAGTCGGGTTGAGAAGTATTTTCCTGAGCCTGTGGGATGAGGAAGAGAAAAAGATGATCGGCTTTAGTTCCAAACGGCTTAAAGCCCTAAAATCTACCGAAGCCAGCCAATAGAATAAACTCTTTACGAGTTTAAGTTAATTAACCTCCGGCCTTTCCTACGAAAAAACTGATTGCCAGGATTACCAGCACCAGCAAGCAAATCAGTGTGAAAGGCCGGTTTTTTTGTTGGACAAAGCCCCACCCGATCAGCAGCAAATTCAGCACCGGCGTTGCAATCAGTACCAGTATCCCCAGCATGATAAGGGCGAATGGCTTAAAAGCCAGGCTATCTTGCCAGATTTGTGGCACCTCGGTCGGGAAATAGGTTTCCTGGCCGGAAACCGTTATATCGTGAAAAGTGAGAAATTGTCTGGCAGTGCCGGTACCGGTGTAGAGATTCCCGGCGGCATAACCCGTATCGCCGGTTATCAGAAATAGCCCCAGTCCCACAATAAGCAGGCTGGCGCTGGCAATTACCCCACCTCGTAAGACCAGGCTTAAAAGCAGCCGGTTTGGCCCGGCATGGGTGGGGCCGGTTTCCGGGTTTATATCTTTGTCTACTGCGTTTAACCGCACAATGCCTTCTTAATCTTTCCGGCAGCTTGCCTGGTTAACTCATCGCCTTTTCTAACCGCTTTTTATCTAACCCGGAAAAGATTGAATAAAGCCGGTAGCCACCAAAATAGTAATATGTTCGAACATAAAAAATTCTAGTTCCGTTTCTAATTCCTGTCAAGGGTCTAATCGATCAGCTTTTAGGCAAATAAAAATGAACCAGTGTAAGCTGGTTCATTGTCATTAAAAGTTAAAATTACGGTTGGCTGTAAAGGTCGGCGGAATTGGCCGGTAAGCCCGTTTCATAGTTTACGATTTCTACAATCCGGTTGCCTGCCGCCGGTTGCACTACCGCCTGGACCATAACTTCCGCCACATCGTCCCGGCTGATGGTCCCAAACCCGTTCAGGTGCCGGGCCAGGTTGACCGGCTGGCCGCCAGGGTTATTATGCAGGCCGCCCGGCCGGATAATTGTATAAACCAGGCCACTTTTTTCAAGGACCAGTTCGCCGCGCCGTTTTGCCTGCAAGATTTTCGCCAGGCGCGGTATAGCCTCCGGGTTTTCAGTTCCCATTGAGGAGCACATGATAATCTGTTGCACCCCGTTTTGCCCGGCAGCCTGTATTAGCTTTATCAGGAAGTAGTGTTCGATGGCTTCGCGTTCTTCCTCGGTAGTGCTGGGACTGCCGCCCAGGTTGGTCAGGACTTTATCCACTCCCCGGGTAGCGCCCATTAACTGGCTCTGGTCCAGGGGGTCGCCCTGAAAAAACTCGAGACGGTCGTTATAGCTTTCGCCTTCGCCGGAATTTAAGAAATCGTGTAGCGCCTGGGCTTTTTCCTGATTGCGGACAAAGGCCCGCACTTTAAATCCTTTCTCTAACAAGCTTTTAACTACCCGCCGCCCGGTCTGGCCGCTGGCGCCAATGACCAGCTTGGGCACTTCGTTTGTCTCCGGCATCAATTCAAACTTTCTTATTATCGGTTGGGTAGCAGGTCCAGGATAGTCTGGGTAGCTACCTTCACACCGGTTTCAAGGCAAATCTCGTCCATCGCAAAAAGTGGACTGTGGTGTGGGCGCAGTGTTTCGCCGGGCCGGGCGGCGCCAATCGTAATAAAACAGCCGGGTACTTCTTCCATAAAGACCGACATATCTTCACTGCCCATCCGCTGTCCGCCATCAATTACGCCATCGGTGCCCAGCGCCCGGATAGCGCTGTCCCAGACCCGGGCGGCCAGGGCGGCATCGTTGATGACCGGCGGTAAGCTTTCGGTGACCCGGAAAGTCGCTTCGGCCCGGAAGGCTTTCGCCAGGTGATTGGACATCGTTTCGATGCGTTCCAACATATGGCGGCGTACTTCCGGTTCAAAGGTGCGTAAGGTACCCATCATGTGGGCCTCGACCGGGATAATATTGTCTTTGGTGCCAGAATGAATTGCTCCCCATGTCAGGACCGCCGCGCTCATTGGCGGGACTTCCCGGCTGACCAGGGTTTGCAGGGCCACCACAAGTTCACAGGCGACCATTACCGGGTCAATCGTCAGGTGTGGCGTGGCGGCGTGACCGCCCTTACCCCGGATGGTCATGGCCAGGGTGTCCACGGCGGCCATAAGCGGCCCGGCCTTGACCAGGGCTTTACCGGCCGGGAAAAGGCTGCCTACATGCAGGCCCAGCGTTACATCGGGCCGTCCGCCGCCCGGACCGCCTTCTTTGAACAGGCCGTCGGCCAGCATAGCTCTGGCTCCGCCGCCGACTTCTTCGCCCGGTTGAAAGACAAACATCACCCGGCCCGGCAAATCGTTTTTGTAGCGGGCCAGGATATCGGCAACGGTCAGGCCTATCGCGGTATGGGCGTCGTGGCCGCAGGCGTGCATAACACCCTGTATCTCCGAGTGGAAAGGCAACAGGTCAGGGTCTTCTTGCAGCGGCAGGGCGTCCATATCGGCCCGCCACATCACGGTCCGGCCAGGCCGGTTGCCTTCCAGGATACCGACTACGCCGGTCTTACCGACCTGGGTACGGACCTTCAAGCCGGATTTCTCCAGCCGGTCGGCCACGATGCGGCTGGTGCGGTCTTCCGCAAAAGAAAGTTCAGGGTGCTGGTGAAAATCTCGCCGGAGCCGGATCATCTCATCTTCCCGGCGCTTTACTTCCTGGTTTAAATTAATGTTCAATTCTGCGCCCTGTTCCGCGCCCCCTGCTTTCTCCCGTTCTGCCATTGGCTACTCCTTTGCGATTGCAAGTAAAATTTATTGGTTAACCGGTAAAGTTGTTATTGCTAGCCGGTCGAAAGCCCCATTGAGCAGTGGACTATTCCGGCGAAATTTGTCCCGTGGTTTTATGTTCCTGACATCTGGCACAGCGCCCTAACCCGATAAAGTGAGGCAACTTAAGCTGGAAGTTATACCGCTCCTGGATTTGAGCCTGTAGCTGTTTGATAACTTCCGGGGCCAGTTCCATTTCAGCCTCACAATTCTCACAAATCAGGTGGTAATGCTCGGCCCCTTCGACCAGTTCATACCGGCGGCGGTCGCCATCTTTGTTGGGTTCAACTTCGACCGCTATACCCAATTCGCAAAGCAGTTCCAGGGTCCGGTAAACCGTTGACAGGTTGACCCTCGGGAAAAGTTTACTTATCTCAGAATGGACTTGCTCCGCTGAAATATGCCCGCTGCGCCGCTGGAAGGTATCCAATACCATCTGGCGCTGCGGCGTCCAGCGAATCCCACGCTGTTCAAACAGGCGTACAATATCGCTTTCGGTTTGGGCGGGTTTCCCCACATTTTCTTTCTCAAGCGTCATGCCATTTTCCTTCAGGGTTGTGTTAAATCTGATATCAGACTCAAAATTCGAAATAGTAAAAGTCTGACTTAGAAGCAAGCGGCGGTTATACCGGCTACCGTCTAAATTTACACTTATGCCCCATAGCGAAACTGGTTCATCAGGTCGATGGCCTTCATGGCACCCTCGGGCGTAATTTCCAGGCCCCAGTAGCGCACAACTCGCGAACCGTTCCGGCTGGACTCATCGGTATCTTCGAAAGCCCGCAGATACCCTTCCTGCTTCAAGTGACTCAGTCCTATCAGCACTTCGTCTTCCGTTAGAGGATAACCTAGCTCACCCAGGGCTTTAGTTATATCAAGGCTATCCAGGTCGTATCCGGCGCGTTTACGGATGCGTTTATGCACCATAACCAGGATTGTTTCATCATTATCCAATAAGCCTTCATTATTTTCCTGCATAAAGCCTCGGCTTCCTTTCCCTGTTTATAACAGGCCCGTTCCATTCTATCAATGTGAACCACTGGATTGTAGCCTTTTGGCCCCCCGGTTTCAAATTTCCTCGCTACTTTATTAAGTATAAGCTAAAAGTTTATAAAATGCTGGCACTTATTTTGCATTAGATAAAGTGTGAAGCAAGCGCAAATAAAACGGAACCTTGAAAGTCGCTTGAATAGAAAAAGGATTAACGAGAGGAGAACTAAAATGGGCTTGTTTGGTAAAAAAGGGGCCAATCGTAACGGATTCCTGAATAGAATTGCTAACCCTAATCCCAATGGACCGGGGCTTTTAGGCCGGATTGCCAATCCTTCCCAGGGCGGTGGCGGTCTCCTGGGCCGGATTTTTGGCCGGAATAATCAGAATAATACGCAGCCTACCAACTACCAGGACCCGAATAATCGGCCCAACAATGGCAACGGCTCGTCCTGGTAAATAACTAAACTCTAACTCTAACCTAACTAAAAGTAGGCAGGTCCCGGCATCAGGGTAGGATAATTAACCCTAACATCCGGGACCTGCTTTTATTTACTCTTAAATGACCAGGTACCTCAGCCGATTGTTGATTTTATGCTAAATATAAGCTAAACTATTTTAATCCTGTCAAGTGTATTTCAAAATTAAGAGGTAGTTATGGCTGGCGGCTTTATTCTCCTGCACATTATTCCGTTCGATGGCAAGTTTTTTGACGACCCGGAACAGGCCATCTTTAGCCTGCTAATCCTTAACCTGGCTGTCTTTATACTTATAATTATGGCGTTGATTTCAGTCAGGGAAGGGCGTAAAAAGGCCGCCCTGGAGGCAAAAGCCCAGCGCAAAGCCGCCAAACAAAACCTGGCGGACCAGGTTTCTAAGCTGGATGGTGGAAGTGCTGCCCCTGAGCCTAAGACCGCTTCAAAACCAGGCTCATCCGGTAAAAAAACCCAGGGTTCCCGGTCTATGGCGGCTACCTCCCCGGCCAAAAATTATACCCGGCCTACCAAAAAGTAAAAATCATGCCGTAATAAAAAAGCGAGCCAGCCGGGTCCCCCAGATAACTCGCTTTTTTAATGCCCGGTTTTATCCGGGCCGTTATTCCCGAAGCTCCATTTAGGTTGGCCGGTATACTCCAAAGACACCTCGCAAAGCGTTGCAAATTTCGCCGAGGGTTACCAGGCTTTCCACGCAACCTATTATATGGGGCATCAGGTTTTCCGTACCCTGGGCCGCTAAGGTTAGCGCCTGGAGCCTGGCCTGGGCATCGGCCGGGTCGCGCCGGTTTCTTAAAGCGGCCAACCGGGCGATTTGTTCCTCTCGCAGGGCCGGGTTCAGTTCCAGCCTTTCCACTTTTTCTTCTTCAGGAATCGTAAACTTGTTCACCCCGACAATAATCCGCTTGCCACTCTCGACTTCGGTCTGCCACTGGAAGGCCGCGTCTTCAATTTCCTGGTGGAAGAAGCCGTTTTCCAGCGCCTTAAGGGTGCCGCCCATCGCGTCAATTTTGTCGAGGTATTCCTGGGCTTTTTGCTCTATTTCGTTGGTCAGGGCCTCAATGTAGTAAGAACCGGCCATCGGGTCTACCGTATCAGCCACGTTACTTTCGTAGGCCAGGATTTGCTGGGTCCGCAGGGCAATCCGGGCCGCTTTTTCGGTCGGCAGGGCCAGCGCCTCGTCCATTCCGTTGGTATGGAGCGACTGGGTGCCGCCCAGCACTGCCGAAAGCGCCTGGACCGTGACCCGCACGATGTTATTTTCAACTTGCTGGGCGGTTAGCATCGAACCGGCGGTCTGGGTATGAAAGCGCAGCATCCAGGAACGCGGGTCCTGGGCCTTGAACCGCTCGCGCATGATTTTGGCCCACAGGCGGCGGGCCGCCCTGAACTTGGCTATCTCTTCCAGGAAGTCATTGTGCGCGTTAAAGAAAAAGGAGAGCCGGGCGGCGAATTTATCTACGTCCTGTCCGACGGCTTTGGCTGCTTCCACATAGGCGATACCATCGGCCAGGGTAAAGGCAACTTCCTGGACGGCGGTGCTGCCCGCTTCCCGGATATGATAGCCGGAAATAGAAATAGTATTCCAGTTGGGTACTTCCGTGGTGCAGTAAGCAATCATGTCCGTAATAAGGCGCAGCGAAGGTTCGGGCGGGTAGATATAGGTGCCGCGCGCAATATATTCTTTTAGAATATCGTTCTGGACGGTACCGTTAATTTTGCTGGACGGCACTCCGTTCTTTTTGGCAACGGCAATGTAAAACGCCAGCAAAATAGAAGCGGTGGAGTTAATAGTCATGGAGGTACTGATTTTATCCAGCGGCAGCCCGTGGAGCAGCTCTTCCATATCGTCCAATGAGCAGATCGAAACGCCCACTTTGCCAACTTCGCCGTCCGACATCGGGTGGTCTGCGTCATATCCCATTTGCGTTGGCAGGTCAAAAGCCACCGAAAGGCCGGTCTGGCCCTGGCTCAACAGGTAATGATAGCGTTTATTGGATTCGATGGCGGAAGAAAACCCGGCGTACTGGCGCATGGTCCAGAACCGCGAGCGGTATAGGGTCGGCTGGACGCCCCGGGTGAAAGGGAATTGACCGGGATAGCCCAGGTCGCGCTCGTATACTTGCCCGGCCAGGTCTTCAGGGGTGTAAAGTCTTTTGATAGGCAGGCCGGAATTAGTCTTGAAATCTTTTCGTTCCGGCGCTTTTTTCAGGGCCGGTTGAACGACTCGCTCGTCCCATTCCTCGTAACTTCCCGCTATTCCCGCGCTACCTGTCCGCTCCGACATTGCGACTCCTTTTCTTGGTTTCAGCCTAATTCTTTGGGGTGTTGGCCTGATTGGTAATTGACGTTACTGATTATTCTGATGCGCTTGATATGAAAAAGCCCTGCAAGACCAAAATTAAGAATTAAATAGCCAGGAACTGGTCTAAGTTTTGCCTGGACCCGGCCCCATCTAATTCGTGCGTATCATAATAGTGGTCTATATAGTTGGCCCTGGAAGCAGTGGTAAAATGCTCTTTACTTAAATTTGCCAGGTTCACCCTCATTTGATTATAGCATACGGGCCCTGGCAGCTCTTTCAAATCGAACGCGAGATGGCGCGGCGCTTATTTATGGAGGAGGTTCCGGTATTGCTGGTAGACCCGGCGCGCTACGGCGGGCCAGCCAAAGTTGTCTACCACAAAGCGCCGCCCGGCCTGGCCCATTTTCTGGAGGCAGTGCGCATCCAGCAGCAAACATTCCACCTGGTCGGCTAGTTCCTGGGGATCCTGAGGATGGTAGAACAGGCCGGTCTGCTTATCCACCACGACCTCGCGGAAACCGCCAAAGTCGCTGGCGACAATCGGCCGCTCGCAGGCCGAAGCTTCACACAACGCAATCCCGAAAGTCTCGTTGGCGAAACTTGTCCCGACTACCACGTCGGACAGGGCGTAATAGTCCGGTAAATCCTGGTTTGGCACATTCCCCAGGAAAACGACCGACTCGGCTACCCCGGACCGGTGGGCCTGGGCTTCCAGTTCTTTGCGATAGGGGCCGTCACCGGCCAGCAAGACCTTGACCGGGATATCTCTGGCGTGGAGCAAGGCCAGGGCCTGGATTAAATACTGGGCTCCTTTCCAGCGGACCTGCCGCCCGACCTGCATTACGATAAATTCTTCCGGGGCCGCCAGGCTGGCCCGCAGTTCCGGTCTGGCCGGGCGGGGCGAAAACAGGGTTGTATCAATGCCGTTATAGATTACGACCGGGTCGATGCCGAAGTGTGTTTTAACAATTTCGGCGTTATAGTGGCTGCAAGATACCGCCGGTAAATTCCCGGCGAAAAGCCGGTCAGCCGGAAAGAAGTCCTTGCCGTGACAGCCAAAGAGGATTTTGGAACCAAACAGCCGCCCGGCCAATTGGGCCAGCGGCAGGTCATAAGGCTTTTGAATATGGATTATATCGTAGCGTTCGCGAGCTAATAGGGGCAGGCAGGCCAGGCCAAAACTGAGCCGCTCCAAAAGTTTGGTCTGGCCGTAAAGCCGGTTGAGCAGGGGTATTTTGCGGAGCCGCTCACGGGCAATAAACCGGCGAGTAATTACGCGGATACGTGAATCAAGCTCAGGATAACAGAATCCTTTTGGGGAAGTGCCGCCAATTATATCTACCTGGCAATCCGCATAATTTTGAGTGAGGTAGCGGGCCAGTTCCCAGACAAATGACTCCACCCCGCCGGTTTTGGTGGTAGTAGTGACGTTGTAAAGGGCAACTTTCACAGCTAGGCCGGTTTTATCATTAAAAGTTGGTAGGTCCCTTTGTAGCCGAAGCGGTAGAGCCGGTATAGCGGTCCGAGCAGGCGGGTCTTGCGCAGCCCGGATGCTACCAGGGCTTTCCAGCCTTTGGCCGAGCTCAATTTGGTCCTGGCCGGGGACGGAATTATACCCCACTCCAGTTCGCCCATTTCGAGCGTCCGGACGAACCCGTTATGACGGGCCAACCGGGGCAACTGCCCATAGCGGAAATAATGCATTTCTTCCAGGGTCTGGCGGTCGGTAAAGCGCGAGTTATCTTTAAAGCGGCCGGTCAGCCGTAGAAAAGGCGTCGCCAGTCGGCGGGGCAGCCAGTTTACTCCCCGGACGTGGTAGTGCGGGTCATTGAAGGCGAAGCGGTTGATCGCCGTAATATAGAGCAAGCCGCCCGGTTTGAGGCACCGGCCCACTTCGGCCATCAGGTCTTCCGGGCGCTGGACGTGTTCCAGCACATCCATGCAGACGATAATATCAAAATGGCCTGCCGGGAAAGGCAAATGCTCGCCTCCACCGTTGACCGGGTTTAGTTCCAGGTCGTAGCGACGGCCGCGCAGCCGGGTAATCTGGCAGTAAGCCGGGTTATAGTCATAGGGTTGGACGGTGGCTCCCTCGCGGGCCAGCGCCACGCTCAAGCCGCCCATCCCACAGCCCAGATCCAGCACGCGGAGCCCTTTGAGGCCGGTGCCTTTTTTACCGGCAACACTCATAAAAAGCTCCAGAATTTCCAGGGTGCGTTTTTGTTTGGTTTCCTGCCAGAGGCGACCGTTACGCCATTTTTCAAAGTCCGGCCGCCAGCGCATATGCTCCAGCCAGGGGTCAATGGCTTCCGCCAGTTGCCGGTCTATCTCTTTTGGGCCTGGCCCGCCTGCCTCTAAAGTCTGCAATTCTCTCTCCTGTTACCTTACCATTCCGTCCGGTCAATTATAGCACACGATTTTATTAGAACGGATTGTGGTTCACGTTACACGGAAACCGCTAACCTGTTTCATTACTATATAACAGATCAGCTATAGCCCAGGTTGCTCACTCCGGTAACGAATTTCCAGCCGCGTTTCGCAGTTAGTGTCCCTTTTTCTATATTTTCTCAATATGAGAAGTCTAAAGTTCAGGCTTCCGGCTGGCAGGCCGGGCAAAGATAGGTGCCGCGCTGTCCGACCACAATTTTAATAATCAGCGAGCCGCAGGTCCGGCAGGGTTCTTTCGCCCGTTCGTGGACAAACAGCGTTTCCTGGTTGCGCCCTTTCTGGCCCTCACCGTCCAGGTAATCGCTCAGGGTGGTGCCCCGGTTTTCGATGCCCGTATTCAGGACCAACCGGATAGCGTGGTAGAGTTTTTCGCGCTCGGTATCGTTCAGGCTCTGGGCATTGCGCTGCGGATGTATTCCGCTCACAAAAAGAGCCTCATTTACATAAATATTACCCAGACCAACCAGCAGGCTCTGGTCTAAAAGCAGGGTTTTAAGGGTGCCTTTCCGGCCGCGCAAAATCTCCTGGAAATGCCCAAAAGTAAAGGTATCCAGCAGCGGTTCCGGCCCCAGGCGGCTGAGTAATACTTGCATTTCGGCCTGGCCCAGGAACAGGTAGACCCGGCCAAATTTGCGCAGGTCCGTATAACGCAATTCCGTACCGTTGGTGAAACCTAGTACCACCCGGGTGTATTTATCGGCGGGCGCCCCGGCTTCGCGGAAGAACAAATTGCCGGTCATCTTGCGGTGGAAAATTAAATATTTATCGTTGGTAAGATTGATAATGATATATTTGGCCCGCCGCTCCAGGGTCTGGATTTGTTCACCGGCCAGCAGTTGACCAAAGACCTCCGGCGGGTGGGTTTGAATCATGCGGGGCCAGTCGGCATACAACATTTTATCAATGGTCAGGCCCGGTAAGAACCGCCGCAAATCGCGGACGGTTGTTTCAACTTCAGGTAATTCTGGCATAGTTAGTTTAAGAATAATCCTTTTAATATAGTAAGCAGTTATTATTGGGCCGGTAGTCTTTTATTCGCCAGGGTTAAATAGTTTTATCTTTTGAAATAAAGGGGTGCCAGACCGGCCAGCCAACATTGAAAAATTATAGCACATTTAGGGCAAAAAGCGGTTGAAAAATGTGACAAAAGCCATTGTAAAAGCCCATGACTAATGGCAATAATTATGTTAAGGTTTATAAGGATAATAATGTCCTTGCCTCCAGAACTATAGAAAGCACCCTAGCAGCAAGCGGCTACCGGCGCAGGTAGAATAAAGTTATAGACTCAAGAGAAAATTATCAAAGTTCGATTAACAGCCAGGCCAGTTACCTGTAAGATACCCTTATTCAGAACCAGTAATGAAATTTTTATTTAATCCGGCAATTACCCTCATGAACCGGTTAAAATACCGGCAAAAATTTGTTTTAATTACCCTGCTATTAGTCATGCCCCTGGCAATGGTCTTATTTCTCTTGCTTTCAGTAATTGATGAGGGCACCAGCATGGCCCAGAAAGAAATCTACGGCACCCGCTATTTGCGGCCGCTGCGCCTGCTGCTTGAATACCTGCCTGAAGAAAAAATGCTGGCTAATGCCGTAGTAAGCGGCAATACCGCTCTGCGTACCCAGGCCGTCGCTAAACAGGTCCAGGTCGGCCAGGTCTTTGAAGCGCTTAAAAAGGTTGATGATGAACTGGGCCAGCAGCTTTCTACCACTACCCAGTTTGTTAATTTGCGCTTAAGCTGGTCCCGGCTGAGGAATGTTGGCTTTACCCTTGACCTGAAAACTTCCGTTGACTCCTATAACCTCTTAATCAGCAGCACGCGTTCCCTGATAATGCAGGTAGGTGATAATTCCAAGCTGATTTTGGACCCTAACCTGGATTCAAGCTATCTCAAAGACGCGGTGCTGGTTAAATTGCCGGAGTCGCAGGACTTACTGGCCCAGGCCCGTTATGTCGGGGAAGACCTGATCGGTAAACAAGTCCTTACTTCCGACGAACGCGCCCAACTGATTGTCCTTTACGGTTCGCTCAAGACTAACCGCGAAAGCGCCATCCAGGACCTGGATACGGCTTTTAAAAATAACCCCAACGGTACCCTTATTCCGGCCCTTTCCGGCCTGGTCGAAACGTATGACATTTCCGGCAACCAGACGCTGGACATGCTTAACCAGGAATTGATAAACAAAGCCGTAATTACGCTTCCGGCCGCCACCTATACCGCAAAAGTAAACGAAACGCTCAAGGCCAGTTTTAACCTGTGGGACCACGCGGTCAATGAACTGGATAACTTGCTCCAGCGCCGGATTGATAATTTTAATTTCAGGAAAGCCCTCTCCCTGTTTTTTACCCTGGCCGTATTGTTACTGGTTTTCTACCTGCTGGAAGGTTTTTACCGGGCTGTTATGCGGACGGTATCCAACCTGGAAGCCGCTTCCCGGCGGATGGTTTCCGGCAATATGCAGGAGAGAGTGAACCTGGACAACCGCGATGAACTGGGCCAGGTCGCCAACTCATTTAATAAAATCGCCTCCGCCCTGGTTTCCGCCAGCGCGTACCGCCAGGCCGTCGTTGATAGCGCGGTAGACGGTATTATGACGATTGACGAGGACGGTATCCTGGTTTCTTTCAACCCGGCGGCCGAGCATATCTTTGGTTATCTGACCGGGGAAATTACCGGCCGCCCGATATCCGACTTGATTCCCGCCCCTTTCGAAGAACAATTCAAAATATCCGGGCCGGGCCGGGAAGTTGTCGGCAAGCGCAAGGATAGCACGACCTTTCCAATGGACCTGGCCGTAGGGGAAATGCGCCTGGGCGAAAAGCTGACCTATATCGGGATTGCCCGTGATATTACCGCCCGCAAGCGTAACGAGGGACTGCTGGCGGTTCAGAACAATATAACTCGCGTCCTGGCCGAAGCCAACACTATCACCGAAGCGACCCCGCGCCTTTTGCAGGTAATTGGCGAAGGGCTTAACTGGTCTTTTGGGGCGGTCTGGCGCCTGGATACACGGGCCGATATCCTGCGCTGTGTCAACGTCTGGTACCCGGCTGGCAAGGACCTCAAAGAATTTGAAGAAAGCACTCGCCAGTTAGTCTATCCCAGGGGATTGGGACTGCCGGGCCGGGTCTGGGCCAGCCAGCAGGCTATGTGGGTCAGTCAAAAAGATGCCGCCGTAGATACTGCCACCTACCCACGAATTGGCCTGGTTACGAAATATGGTTTGAGCGCGGCCCTGGCTTTCCCGATAATGGAAGGTCCTAATTTCCTGGGGGTGCTTGAGTTTTTCAACCAGGAAATCAACGAGCCGGACCAGGACCTGCTGCGCATAATCGCAGCGATTGGCAACCAGGTCGGCCAGTTTATGGTCAGGAAATGGGCCGAAGAAGAGCAGTTGCGCCTGGCAAGCAATATCCGCTTGCTCCTGGAGTCAACCGGCGAAGGTATTTACGGTATTGACCTGGAAGGCCGCTGCACTTTTATCAATAAGGCCGCCTGTGAAATGCTGGGCTATAAGGCCGAAGAAGTTCTGGGCCTTAAAATGCACGACCTGTTACATGGCCGCCACCACGATAGTGGGACCTGTTCGATCCTGCGCGCTTCCAATTCCACCCGCAGCCTTCGCTTTGAAGATGAGCGACTCCGGCGCAAGGACGGTTCGATCTTCCTGGCGGAATATTCTTCCTACCCCATCAACCAGGCTGGCACAGTCACCGGGACGGTGGTCACTTTTGTGGACATTACCGAACGTAAAGAGGCCGAAGAAGCCCGCCGCATGGCTGAAGCCAACTACCGCAACATTTTCGAAAATGCAATGGAAGGTATTTATCAGACCTCCCCGGAAGGTAAATACCTGAGTGCCAACCCGGCCCAGGCCCGTATTTTTGGTTACAGCAGCCCCCAGGAGTTGATGAGCGCCGTTAACGATGTCGGCCGGCAGCACTACGCGGACCCGGCCCGCCGCCCCGAAGTTGTAAGCCTGATTCAGAAATACGGCTACATCCAGGACTTCGAGTCGGAAATTTACGACCGGGAGGGCCGCATTATCTGGATTTCTGAAAACGCCCGGGCCGTTTACGATACCGACCATAAATTACTTTATTATGAAGGCAGTATCCAGGATATTACCGAGCGCAAGCGGGTAGGCGAAGAACTGCGCCGGGCCAAAGAAGCGGCCGAAGCGGCCAATCGCTCCAAGAGCACTTTCCTGGCAAATATGAGCCACGAATTGCGGACGCCTCTGAATGCCATTATCGGCTATAGCGAAATGCTCCAGGAAGAAGCCGCCGAGGAAGGCTTGCAGCGCTTTGCCAGCGACCTGACCAAGATTCACACGGCCGGACGCCACTTGCTAACCTTGATTAACGATATTCTTGACCTTTCCAAAATCGAAGCGGGCAGGATGGAACTCTACCTGGAAGAGTTCAACCTGCCTACCGTACTGCGCGAAGTTGTTTCTACCGCACAACCCCTGGTCGAGAAGAACCATAATTTCCTGCAACTGGCGTTCCCGCCCGAAATTGGCACAATGCGGGCTGACCTGACTAAAGTTCGCCAGGTCTTATTTAACCTGTTGAGTAACGCTTCAAAGTTTACCGAAAACGGCGCGATAACTCTCCAGGCTTTCCGCCAGTACGAAAGCGGCAGGGATTGGATAGTCTTCAAAATTTCCGATACGGGCATCGGGCTTACTCATGAGCAAATTAGCCGGCTGTTTCAGGCTTTCACCCAGGCCGACCCTTCGACCACTCGCAAGTATGGCGGCACTGGCCTGGGCCTGGCGATTACACGGCGTTTTTGTGAAATGATGGGTGGTACGATCTATGTCGAGAGCAAGCCGGGCCAGGGCGCTACCTTCACCGTCCGGCTACCGGCCCACCTGTCCGATGAAGACCCTGGTGCTGCCGCGCCCGCCACTACCGTTCCGGATGAACTTGATAAAGATAAGAACCTGGTAATTGTGGTAGATGACGACCCGCAGGTCTGTGAACTGGTGGGCCGGACCCTGATTAAAGAAGGCCTACGGGTTAAGACGGCCCTGAGTGGCCTGGAAGGACTGCAATTAATTCGTGAATTGCGGCCCCAGGTCATCGTCCTGGACGTAATGATGCCGGGCATGGATGGGTGGGCCGTCCTGGTCCAACTCAAGTCAGACCCCGCTCTGATGGATATCCCGGTCATCATGTTGACTATTGTTGACGACAAAAAAATGGGGTACGCGCTGGGTGCGGCCGATTATATGACCAAACCGATAGACCGGGAACGGCTGCTGCTTATCCTCAAGAAACATATGCCCGCTCCCTCGCTGGCTTCGGTCCTGCTGGTAGAAGATGACCCAACCACCCGCGAAATGCTTCGCCGGTTGCTTGAGAAAGAAGGTTGGTCGGTCAACGAAGCTGAAAACGGGCGAATTGGCCTGGAACGGGTCAAGGAAAACCGGCCCGGCCTGGTGCTGCTGGACCTGATGATGCCAGAGATGGATGGGTTCGGCTTTGTGGCGGAACTCCGCAAGCGCAAGGAATGGCGCGATATTCCGGTAGTAGTAGTTACCGCCAAAGATATTACCGCCGAGGACCGGGTCTTATTGAACGGTTCGGTCGAGAAGATCCTGCAAAAAGGGGCTTATTCACGCGAAACTTTACTGGCGGAAGTCCGTGAACTGGTCGCCGCCTGCCTCCACAGTCCTTTATCCAAAGGGTAGCCACTTTAGATTAATCGTTTTTTAAGAGTTGTTTACAAATTTTGTATTTTTTCTGACTGTTCACCCCTCTATGTTATAAGCGGTAAGGGAAATCTTACTTTTTAAAGTCCATGTATTTTGTTTAGTAAAAACCGCTCGGAAGCAAAAACTGCTTTTAATGTTTAATCCTAAGTGTGTAAGGATTAACTTATAAGTAGTTTGCAGGCAATCCAAAATCTTGTCTAAAAGAGAATTCTGAAATGGAAACCCATCAACCGGGCTGTTAAAAGCTACATATATGGGGTTCTACTTTCTTATACCCATTTTTTATTGTTAAGCTTTGCTCGCTGTACATAACGTATGAGGAGATTAAGTGTATGAAGAAATCAACTCGCACCTGGACAATGCTGGTTGTTCTAACATTATCGCTAAGTCTAATAGCACCACTTGGCGGATATAATAAAGTAGAAGCCTCTAATCCGAGTAATAGCACAATCAACCCGCCGGCCGGGAACGAAACCGTTACCCAGACCTGGACCGGTGGCCCTTATACCGCATTAACGCCCGACCCGGCGACCTGTGTCAATTCGACGGTAAACTGCGATTCCTATAACTTTACGGTCAACTACCCCGCAAACTACTGGGACAGCCACGATGGCGGTCTGGACGTCCAGATCAACTGGGCCAGTTCTACCGACGACTTTGATATGTACATTTACGACAGTAAATCAAAGCTCATCGGCCAGAGCGCCAGCGGCGGCACCAACAGCGAGAAGGTTGCCCTGGGCAAGCTTGGCCCCGGCACTTACACGGTCAAGGTTATCGCCTACCTGGTCGCGAACGCGACTTACAGCGGCAAGGTAAACCTTAAGAGCATTGCCGTACCTGCTGCGATGGTTTTCCCTGAAACAAAAGATACTGTTAAGAGTCTCTTAACGGTCGATTACCCGCTGAATGTAATCTTCGTCGGTTATGCCCCGACCCCGGCCGAGGTAGCCGAGTTGCGCGAATGGACTCCCGATAATTACCAGCCGACTATCGCCCAGAAATCCCCCGGTGGCGATGAGATCCAGAACGTCGGCGCCAGCCTGCTGAACTGGAACAAGAATCACCTCAGTAACAGTGACCCGTATTTCCTGGGCATTCGCTACAACTACAAACTGCGGATTATCCAGGCCAGCGACGAATATGCCCAGGCTCTTTTCCAGGTAGCGAAAGACAATACCGCTCCGAGTCAGACTTTCCACACCGCTTCTCGCGGTCAGGACCTGGCCCGCTACGACACTCTCTATGGCAAGTATCGCTTGCTGGCTAAAGGCGGCAATACTGCTTACCAGGTATCCGACCCTACCAAAACTGACCTGGTAGACGCTTACGCGGTAGAAGATTGGATTTTCAATTCGCGTTACGATGCGAAATGGACCTGCGCCTTCAAGAACCTGGAAACAAACGAGTGTTTGAACCCTTCGATCATCCAGACCGATGCCGGGGCTTATCATGACCCTTATTATGATAAGAACGGTTTGAACCTGGACCGCATGCCCCAGGGCTTAAATACCGGCTCTTCCTATTTCTTCTTTGATACCTTCACGAAAGATTACACCAGTAATTATTTCCGCCCCAACGCTTACCATACCTGGGGCACGGACAAGGTAATTAACGGTGGTATCGTATCGAAACCGGTTGAAGACGGTGGTTCCTGGCGCATAACCGACCCGGATACCAGGGACTGGAGCGGCGTGGATTATGGCAGGACCTGGGGTGGCCGTTACCGCTTCCACTTTGTTGACCTGGGCGCGGCTCCCAACAACTACGAGTCGGCTTCCTGGGCCAAGGCTGAACGCACCATGTCTTCGGACTATCCGCACGGCGACCCGCCCATCTGGCAGTATAAAGCTGACCCGCTGTGGCAGCAGTCCACTACTACCTGCGCGGCTGACTCTCGCTCGCTCGATTACACCGGGGTAACTCCTTGCCGGATGATGCCTCGCCTGGGCCGCGACGTAGCTTACGGCCTGTTCTTCCGCTCAACGGCGGGTTATCTCTACCGGCCAATCCCGCGTGGTGATGTTTACTGGCTGGCGGTTTCCAACTGGACCGACTTCTACTCTCGCCCACAGTGGGTTAACGGCCAGTTGACCAATGCTCCTTACTATGGCACCTGGTGGACCAATACCGACATGCTGTACAAAATCAACCAGGCTGGCAATAACAATGACGATACTTTGCGCTGGCTCTCCTCCGCTCTGCCTTACGCCCGGTGGGTTGGACGCAAGGGCGAGGTTATCCCGCTCTACGACCCGACCAACAACCAGCCGACTGGCAAGGTATTGGATACTTCGCCCAAGTACGAAGACCTGCCCGCGCCCAAGTACCACGTCTCTCAGAGCGCGACCGGCATAGATATTGTGCCCGAGGTACTCTACCCCGGTGACGACAAGCACGTAATTGCGACTTACGGTAACACCAGGGTAAACCTGACCGAAGTCTCGAACGCGCTCGAAAAAGCCAAGGCCAAAGGTCTGGCCGGTACTTACGATGACTCGGTGAACTACGAGTTTGTACGCGACTACATTGACGCTCACCGCAATGGCATCGCTGACATCGTACCGGGCGTCAACACTATCCCGGCGATCAACGTGGTTTTTGAAAAAGCCTATACCTGGGCCTTACCGGCTATCGTAGGCGGTATCGCGGCCGGAACCGCCGATGGCGAAGCCT
>JAQBPB010000013.1 GCA_028287745.1 Chloroflexota bacterium | reverse complement strand
CGACCTCAACCGGGTGTCCCACCTGCTCTGCTATCCGGCCGGAAAGCCATGGCTGTCGCGGGCTGGCGATAAAATGGTCACTGCCCATCTTGAACAGGCGGTTGCGATTAAGCCCTTTATCCTGCTGTTCCACCAGGCCGGGCAGATGTTCGCGGAGAAAGCGCTCCGGGTCTACCACGCCGACCGCCGCCTCAGAATAGCCTTCTTTCAGCCGTAGTGTTAGTACCCGGCTGCCGTCCGGCGAGGACCACCAGCAAACATTTGCGGCATCTTCGGGGTGCAGACCGCGCCAGGCAAAGGCGTTTTCAATACCAAAGTTTCTTAAAATCTGGGGAATCTGGCCGCTGAACCCAAACAGATCCGGCATATAGCCGACCGGCATCGGCTCCGCGCCCATTCTCTGAGAAGCCCAACGGCCCAACTGCAGGTTGCGCACCAGCGACTCAGGGTCAGGCAACAGGGTATCGGCCGCGGTGTACCAGGGGCCAACTTTCAGGCGTCCCGCCTTTGCCAACCGCCGCACGCGCTCTTCCATCTCCGGCCGCACCTGCAGGTAATCCTCCAGCATTATGGCCTGACCATCCAGCATAAAAGAGCGGTATTCAGGGTCGCGCTCCAATATTTCCACCAGGCCGTCAAGCATCGCTACCAACCGGGCCCGAAAGCCTTCAAACGGCAAATACCACTCTCGGTCCCAATGCGTATGTCCTACCACGATGCCGGTCCGGTTGGTGGCTGGCCTGGCCTGGGTGTCGGGTTTTTCTGTTGTAAGTGTGGACAGTTGTGTCATTTACTTCCTCTTTTAAACTTTTGTACTATTACTTCAGGAAAGGCTATTTCACACGAAGGGTATTAAAATAAGGGGTATTAGCCTGCATTACTGAGTCGTAAGCGAAAATGTACATGGCCGCCGACCAGCTTTGCCGGGCAAAACCCATTGGCCGCCCGCTCTGGCCGTGGGCCCATTCGTTAAATTCCCACGCCTGGTTGACGCCCTGCCGGTTAAGTTCGGTCAACCGGATAAGCTGGTCCAGCGCATAATCCTGGCGTCCGGCTGCGACCAGGGCCGACACGTAAAAGCCACCCAGGAAAGGCCAGATACCGCCGTTATGGTAATGAAAAGGTTTGTTCAGGTTGCGTAGCAACAGGTAATCGCGCCAGTCCGGGTCGCCTCGCTGGATAGGGTGGTCAAGCGACCGGACCGGGAAAGGTGAGTCCAGTCCCGCGCCCTTGATATAGTCCAGGATGCGGGTGGACTGAGCCCCGGAAGGAATACCCAGTAAGATTGCCAGACAGTTACCAAGCACATCGCAGCGGTCGCCATAGGACCGGAAGCCCATGTAAGGAAGGTAATATGGGCGGTTTACGAGCTCAGTTTCTACCAGCCGCGCCGGGTAGAGCCATTCGCGGCGGTTCCGGTCAATCCACTGCCAATCTTTGGGCACCTCCGGCCCGACCCATAGCACCTGGTTAATCTTCCAGCTGGTCGCCGCCGCCGTTTCGGCGTAGAGTTCGTCCGGCTCGCCCAGGGCCGCCGCCATCTGGGTCATGGCCTGCCAGACCCCGGCGTAAAGCGCGTTAGGATAGAGCGAGTTATAGCGGTTCGGGAAAAGGTCAGCCCAATCCATCGCTTCGTGGACTTCCAGCAGTCCGCATTCATTCGAGTCCTGGTAGCGCAGCCAGAGCAAGGCCCTTTGCAGGGCGGGCCAGGATTTGCGGAGAAATTCCAGGTCGCCCGTTTCGCGCCAGTGCATATAGTGGCCAAGCACGAACCACAAATTGTTGTCTATACACCCTGAATGAGCATTATCTACTATCGCTTCGCCGGAAGGCTCTTCGTGGCCCAGGTTACCGCCATAAGCCACAAGGGCCTGGTCAGGTTCGGAAGGAAATCCTACATTATGGGGAATATTGCCCAGCGACGATTGGTAGCGTTCCAGGGTAGCCAGGGAGTTCCGGTGAACGGCCCGGCCAGCATCAAGGCGCAAAAGGGCCAGCCCGCAAATCATACTGTCGCGACCCCAGACCTGCCGGTACGCTCCACCACCGCCCCCTAAAAGGCCCAGTTCGGAACTATTAGACAATAAAATATCTTCGGCGCGTTGGCGTGCTTCGGCTAATATAGGCGGAAATGTAGAAGACATTATTTCACCAGGTTTAATTTGCAATTGGTAACCTTAATAAATAAGGCGGCTTTTTATCCCACGTTCTGTTGATATTTTTTTAGTATAGTTACAGGATTTTCCAAAAGCAATTATCTTTTTAGCTAAAATTAAATAACCTGAAAATATGACAAATATTTCTTAAAATATGCGATATGGATTTTTTTAAAGCCCCCTATAATTTAATACAAGCCCTATAGCTGTACTATTGCAATCAGGAGTATTATTGTTAAGCGAGATTAAGCCATTGACCGGTATCAAAAACCTCCCCCTTCAAATTTTTGATTGACTTACAATCTCCGGGTTGCAATTACCAGGTAGTACTAAAATTTAACACTATAAATTAGTGTTATCGAATTCTTGTGTCGGCGATCGTTACTTAACTTGCTTGCTCCGAATTCTTACTGTGGTAGGTAAGAGATAAAACTTGTAGTAAATAAGAGTTTAGTAGACTTAAAATAGTGACGCCCTATTTTATTTAATTCTGCCTTTATTTGTAATACAAATAAAAGCACAACAATATAGAAAAAATTGTATGACAGCCGTTGTAGATCGGAAGTCCATTTCACCTTTGGGTCATACACCAAACCAGAAGAAAACCTTTGACCGTCCTCACCCGGTCCGGTTGCTGCCGGGGCTGTACCAGGTTGGCGGAGGTTTTTATAGTCACTCACGCGATGCTTGCAGTTACCTGATCGTGAATGAGTCAAATGGTGAATGTATTTTAATTGATAGTGGTAGCCATTCGGGCTATGAAGCTTTACGGGCCAACTTCGACATGGTCGCTGATATCAAACAACTTAAGCTGGTAATCGGGACGCATTGCCATTGGGACCACGTAGAAGCTTTTGGACACCTCTGTCACGAAACCACTGCAAAGTTCGCACTGCATACCCTGGACGCCGAAGCCGTGCGTACCGGCGACCCTGAACTGACTTGCGCCGGGTTTTTATATAACGAGCCGTTCCATCCCTTTCCGGTTGACCTGGAACTGAATGGCGGCGAAACCTATGAGATGGGCGATTACCGGTTGGAGATCTTACACCTGCCCGGCCATACCCCAGGCTGTATCGGGGTCAAACTGGAATTCAGCCGGACCAACCAGGTGATTTTTATACCGGGCGATTCTGTGCAAGGTGCCTTCAGCAAACGCATAAATTCCAGCATGTCCACCTGGAAACGCAGTATGCGGCGGCTAATGTTACAGAAATTTGACTTTATGCTACCAAATCACCTGCCTAACGGTGCGCAAACCGCGCTCCTGTCCGATGTAGATAACCGCCTGGCCCGCCAGTACAGCCAGTTACAAACTAATTTCCAATCTTTTATGGATAAACAATGGAACTAATGCCGGATTCTCTTCTACCTGACAACCGGTCCAATGTGGCTACAAAGGATTTTTCTCTCACAACGCCCGCCACGGCGGCAGACAGGCCCCAACCGCCCTTTACCGGGATTGTTGTAAACCATACTCACTGGGACCGCGAGTGGTATATGCCTTTTCAGCGTTACCGGGTGATGCTGGTGGACGCGATCGACCATTTGCTGGACATTTTGAAAGAACGGGCCGATTACGCCGGGTTTACCCTGGATGGGCAAACGGTAGTGGTAGAAGACTACCTGGAAATCCGACCTGAAAAGCAGGCCGAACTGGTTGAGTATGTGCGCAGTGGCCGGGTGGAACTCGGCCCCTGGTACGTCTTACCGGACGGTTTTATTCCCAGTGCTGAAAGCCTTGTCCGAAACCTGCTGCTGGGGCGCCGCCAGATGACTGCCCTGCACGCGGACCCGGCCAAAGTAGGCTATTTGCCGGATACCTTCGGCCATCCCGGCCAGCTTCCCCAGGTCCTGGCGAGTATGGACCTCAATAGCGCAATTATCTTTCGCGGTGTGAAATCGCCAACCAGCGAATTTATCTGGCAAGCCCCGGACGGTACAAAGCTGCTCACCATTTACCTGCCGGGCGGTTATTACAACGCTATGGAACTGGCCCGTTCTCCCGGTTACTGGTTGCGAGAAAAGCTGATTGCCTCTCTGGAACAACTTACCGGTTGCGCCACCACCGGCACAGTGCTGCTTATGAACGGCTGCGACCATTTCGAACCTCAACCGGCTACTCAGGAGTTTTTAGACCAGGCGAACCGGCTGCAGGACCAGGTATATCTGAAACAGGGCACCCTTGGCGAATACATTGACCTGGTCCGCCAGGCTAACCCTGAATTAAGAGTTGAAACCGGCGAGTGGCGTTACAACCGCCCGGCCCGGATTACTCCTGGTGTGCTTTCTACTCGCATGTATCTTAAACAGGCCGATTTCCGCAGCAGCATTTTGTTGGAACGAGGCGCGGAACCGCTGCAAGCACTGGCCTGGATGCTGGGCGGGCATCATGATACCGGACTGTTAAATACCGCCTGGCGCTACCTGTTGCAAAATCACCCGCACGACTCTATTTGCGGGTGCAGCGTGGACGCGGTCCACAAAGATGGCGAAGCCCGCTACCGCTGGGTCCAGGAAATTGGCAGCGACCTGGTGGAAAGAGCCGTCTCCGGCCTGGCGGCCCGCACCGGACAGCCTGATGCCGCCGGCAGCGCGGAAGGGCTACTGGTCTTTAACACTCTCGCCACACCGCGCACCGAAACCGTTCACCAGCAACTTCACTTTTTACAGCCGGGGGTTATTTTCCGTCTGGAGGACGGCAACGGACAGCCGGTTGAGTTCCAGGAAATTAGCCGCCAGCCTATCAAAATTCAGTGGGACCCGCAGCGCCGCCTCTATCACTGCGACGGGCGCAGCCGTCCAGCCCTGGTTGTTTCCCGGCCCGACCCCGCCCACGTTGAAGAGCGCTGGCAGCGCTGGCTAGGTGAAGAAGTCGATGTATTAATAAAGGCTGACCTGCCTGCGGGCGGTTATGCCAGCCTGAAGATTATTCCCGTTACAGGTCAAACCGAAGCAGGTCGGACCCAACCCCCTGAAACTAATCCGGTGCTGGAAAATGAACTGATCAGGGTTGAAACCGCCCCTGACGGTTCCTTCAAGCTGCTGGATAAAGCCAGCGGGCGCAGCTACGGCCCTTTGAACGTTTTCCGCAGTGAAGCCGACCGGGGCGACGAGTACAGCTTCTGCCCGGCCCTGGACGATACGCCGGTCAGCAGTCTTAACGGACAGGCTACGGTAAAAATGGTCGAAAGCGGCCCGGTACGCTCTACCCTGGAAATACGGCTGGCCCTGGAAGTCCCGGCCCGGTTGGCTCCCGACCGCACCCGGCGAGTAGCCGAAAAGGTAACCATACCGGTCTGTACCAGGGTGTCGCTAAGCCCGGGGCAGCGGCGGGTTGGGATTACGACCGAGCTGGATAATACCGGCTGCGACCACCGCCTGCGGGCGCTGTTTGCTACAGGTGTACATACCGAAGTAGCCAATGCCCAGGGGCAGTTTATGGTGGTCAGCCGCCCAGCCGACCTATCAGCCGATGAACGCGCTAGGGTCCCCGAATTTGACGAAGAACAGGAAGTAAATTATCACCCGCAGCGGGCTTTCGTGGATGTTTCCGACCAGCAAGGCGGCCTGGCGGTCCTTAACCGGGGTCTGCCCGAATACGAGGCCGAGACAACTCCGGACGGCATCTGGCTGGGACTTACTTTACTGCGCAGCGTGGGCTGGCTCAGCCGCGACGACCTGTCCACCCGGTACAAACACGCCGGGCCACCCCTGGAAACTCCCGAGGCGCAGTGCCTGGGACGCCACCGTTTCGATTACGCCGTCGTGCCGCACCAGGGCGACTGGCTGGTGGGCCGGGTTGCCCAGGAAGCTGAAGCTTTTGTTACACCCGTGTATAGCACGCCTTTGAACCTGGCCCGCTCCGCCGTGCCCGCCCGCCAGAGTTTCTACCGGCTGGAACCGGACGAACTGCTTTTTAGTACCTGCAAGCGGAGCGAAGACGGCGAAGCGCTGGTGCTGCGGGCTTACAATACAGCCCCGCACCCGGTGGAGGCAGTTTTACACCTGGGACTAAACGGTCAGGTACGGCACGCCAACCTGGCCGAAAGACAACTATCCGACAACCTGGCACCGGATGGCGATGGTACCTACCGTTTCCAGGTACGCCCTCATGAAATTTTTACGCTACTGGTGCGTGATAAAGAGGAAAAAATTAAATTATGAGTATTTCTATTGAGGCCAAATATACCGAAATGGTGCGCCGCCACATCCTGGAAAGCGCCGAAGTTAAACGCCGGTTGGCCGAAACTCTCCCCGAAAAAATAGTCGAAGCAGCCCGGATGATTACTGAAACCGTCCAGGGCGGTCACAAAATCCTGGTGTGCGGCAATGGTGGGTCAGCCGCCGACGCCCAGCATTTCGCCGGGGAAATGGTCGGGCGTTACAAACTTAACGGACGGTCTGCCCTACCCGCAATGGCCCTTACCACCGATACCACCGTTTTAACCTGCGTGGCTAACGATTTTTCTTACGAGGAAGTATTCAGCCGCCAGGTAGAAGCCTTCGCCCAACCCGGTGACCTGGTAATCGGTATCAGCACCAGCGGCCGCTCGGCCAACGTACTCAATGCCTTGAAGGCCGCCCGCACAAACGGTAGCCGGACCCTGGCGCTGGTCGGCAATAGTGGTGGTCCCATTGGGGATGCTGCCGACCTTGCCCTCTGTATGCCTTCCACTGATACTGCTCGCATACAAGAATGTCATATCACCGTCATACATACAATTTGTGAAATCGTCGATGTTGAAATAGGAGTAAGTGATGGACCTGCCACCAGGCAGCAGTAAAGGAACCTTCTACGCCCAACCGGGCGAAAACACTATCAAAATACAGGGCCAGGGCTACCGTTTAGAGGTTTCCCTGAAACAGCCTGAAATAGAACTTTATCTGGGGAACCGCCATATCGCTACTTTAGATATCGCCTCCTCCCTGGATACAATGGATGCGCATGACGAAGAAACGGTCCTGGGCCAGCCTGAATTAAGTCAAGAAAGGCCCGGTAGGGCCGTTATCAGGTGGCAGGGCAGCAGTTCGCGCTGGGATAAAAAAGAAGTCGAATTACAGGCCTGGGAGGCAGGCTTTAGCTATAACTTTACGGTTTATGGCGAGGGAGCGCTGGACCGGGCCTTTATCTGGCGCGACCACAACCAGGGGTCGAAAGCCCATGCGGTCCGCCTGTTTAACCCGGAACCTAACAGCGGGGTAGTACGCTATACCGGCGACCGCTGCCCGCCCATCACCACTTGTTATATCTGTTACCCGAAACCTGGCGTTACCGTCCAGCCGGATTACATGACTATCAGTGTCGGTCGCGATAAAACCTATCACGGTGGCAACTGGTTCTTTACCCCGGCCCCATTTTGCTACGCCCTGGAAGGCGAGACAAACTGGCTAACAATGGGTATTGCCGCCCAGCCTGGCGAGTGGAACTTTAGTGATTACAGCTATCCCGGCGATGGTTTTGGTTTCAGCCTGGTTTATGACGGGCACATCCGGATTAAAGGCCGCTGGCAAAGCCCGGCCATGTTATGCCTGGTCGCCCCGGATGAATACGCCGCGATTGAAAGCTATTGCGCGGCCTTACGGTCCGCCGGAGTAACGCCGGACCACGGGCGGGGTGTTCCCCACGAGTGGTGGCGCGAACCCATCTTCTGCGGCTGGGGCGAGCAAGTGTCACAGGAAGTCCACCTGGGTAACCCTAAAGCGCCGGACCGGGCCACCCAGGAAAATTACCAGGAATGGGTGCGCTTGATGGATGCCCGGCAGATCAACCCGGGTATTGTCGTTATTGATGACAAGTGGCAGCTAAACTACGCCTTGAACGAAGTTGACCAGGCCAAATGGCCTGATATGAACGGGTTTATCGCGGAACAACACCACCGGGGCAGGCGCGTACTTTTGTGGCTGAAAGCCTGGGACCCGCAGGGACTGGCCCCCGGCGAATGCATCGATGATAAAAACGGTCAACCGGTTTCGGTTGACCCCGGCAACCCGGAATTCCGCGAACTCCTGACCGGACAGGTTTTCCGGATGTTGCAGGAGTTGGACGCGGACGGTTTCAAAGTAGATTTTACGCATCTGATACCGCGAGGCCCCGCCCTGGATCAATTAGAAGCTCTGGCGCAGCGCGGCGACCACCCGGACCTTACCGCCTGGCAGCCGGAACGCTTGCCGGTAACTAATTCAGCCGGTGGCAAATGGGGCCTGGAACTGATGCGCGAGTGGCTTGTAATCCTTTCGGAAGCGGCGCGGGCCGCCAAGCCGGATGCGGTGATTATTACACACACCGCCAATCCTTACCTGGCCGACCTGGTGGATGTGCTAAGACTAAATGACGTGGCTGGGTTGCAGGATATTTACGCCAGCATAGCGCCGGACATGGCGCACCGTACCCGCATCGCCCGGGCCGCCTCGCCCTACTGGCTGTTGGATGCCGACAACTGGCCCTGTTCTTCCCGGGAGCAGTGGTACGACTACATTCAGGCTCAAAAAGATGGCACCTTCGGTATCCCGGCGCTTTATCATATCCAGCGCTTTGGTTGGGGTACGGTTAACGAGGCGCTGCAAGAGAAAGATTTTGCGGTCGTACGTGAAAGCTGGAAAGCCTACCGGGCCACGCTGGTCCCGGCGGCTACCGCAACCGTCCGGCAGACCTTGAAAAAGGAAGGGCGCGCCGGTGCGGTAGAGTGAACCTGGCGCAAAAGGTCGGCCACTTAATTACCGTGGGCATACCGGGTTACAGTGTTACCGAAGAAACCGCCGCCTTTATCCGGGAATGCCACCCGGCCTGCGTGGCCCTGTTCGGGAACAACCTGGCCGGTCCCTGGGCTACCGCCCGGCTGATTGCTAATCTGCAAAAGGTCGCAGCTGAGGCCGGGGACGCTCCGCTCCTGATAGGCATTGACCAGGAAGGCGGCCAGGTTGCGCACCTGCGTTACCCCTGTGTTGAGATGCCCAGTCAGATGGGTCTCGCGGCGTCGGGTGGCCCACCGGTAGTCGGGGCAGTGTCCGAGATACTGGGGCGCGAAATGGGACGGCTCGGTTTGAACCTGGCCTTTGCCCCGGTGCTGGACGTAAATACTAACCAGGCTAACCCGGTTATCGGCACCCGTGCTTTTTCGGATAATGCTGAGCTGGTAGCCAGTTGCGGATTGGCCTCTATCCAGGGCCTTCACCGGGCCGGTACGCTCAGTATGGCGAAACATTTCCCGGGACACGGTGCGACCAGCAGCGACTCGCACCTGGGGCTACCAGTGGTAGAGCGCAGCCGGGAGGAAATGTGGGCAGTGGACTTACTGCCTTTCAAAGTAGCTATAGAAGCCGGCGTGGACAGCCTGTGTACGGCTCACGTGGTTTATCCCGGATTGGACGACTCCGGACTTCCCGCCACTCTATCGCACCGTATCAATACCGGACTGCTGCGCCAAAAGCTTAACTTTGAAGGGGTACTCTTCACCGATGCGCTGATAATGGATGCCATTTCAAGGAAGGGAAACGCCAGTATTGCAGCGGCGGCCATAAAAGCGGTCCTGGCCGGGGCGGACTGCGTGATGTTATTGGGTAGCCTGGCCCAGCAGCGACTTACTTTTGGAGCGCTTTTGGCCGCCGCTCAGGATGGCACAATACCGGACAGGCGGTTGAACGAAGCGGTCACCAGGGTGCAAACTCTAAGGGGAAAGGCCACTTTACACGCCCCGACCATATTACCGGCCTGGCCTGAAATGAACCATCACGGCGTGGCGGCCCAGGTGGCTCAAGCGGCGGTTACGCTGGTACGCGATACCGCCGGGTTGCTGCCGCTGCGTGGGAAGTGCATTGGCGTAATTGAATTTATAGCCGGGACGGCTTCTCCTGTCGAGGGGACGCGCAACGAGCCACTTGGCACTTCAACCCTGGCCCTGCTGCTGGGACAGCGTTTCCGGGACATAAAGTTCCTGACTTTATCTTCCGGTGAAGCTGGCTCGGTTGAAGTTTTAGATACTTTTATTGAAGAGTGCGATAGCCTGGTTGTGACAACACGCAGCGCCATACTTGACCCCAATCAGATGATGCTGCTCGGGCGCCTGGCCGGTCGTGGGGATAATGTAATCCACCTGGCCCTGCGCAACCCCTATGATACCGCTCGCGAACCGGGTATCAGTACGGTCCTATTGACATATAGTGACCACCCCGCCTCGATCACGGCGGTAGTTGGTGCATTATGTGGGGATTATAGTCCGACCGGGCAGTTGCCGGTACATCTGAAAAACTTACGCTGATGGAATAATAACGTTCCACTAAAGGGCAAATTTAAAGGCAAATTGCTTGACAGTAATGAGTTTAGTATTATACTTAAGTACAATTACGTTAAGGCCCCTTTAGTTTCATTATTAAAACTTTTGTTGTCGTACGGTTTCTAGATTAGAAGTGAAAAGTAGTTTACCGCTTGAATATTTTTAACTCCTGGGGTTGCTGTTTCCCGGCTTTCTACAGGAGCTACAAAAAAACGTTTGGCGATAATTACATTCTAAGGTTCCTTTTCGTCAAGGGTTTGATAAACCCAATCCCGCCCGGTAATGTGCAACAATTACGCAAGTTGCGCATACCAGCTTTGCTTCCTTCTCGGTTTTATCGCAGTACCCTTTGCCAGTAGGTTACTTCCTGGTGGTGCCGGTCAGACAAATTTCATTTAGAAGTACCAGAACGGTTATGTCGATTTCTTTAGCAGTGGTATTGGCCTACTGGTACTTAACTTACCTGCTGCTCCTGTTTGCCGGTTTAACCGGGTGTAGCTGGTACATCCTTATCTGCCGGACTGAAACTGTAATTCATTCAGACTGGCGTTTTCATTAGACAAAAGACAAATTAATGTTCAGGCAGCTGCAAGAGCTGCCGTTTACTTACAGTACGTCCAGGTACCATAGTTCTGTTCAAAAACTGTACGGCAAAAAAAATAACGAGCCGGACTGTTAAAGTTTGGCTTTTCAGAAGTGATCGACAACAAGGCATAAACGATGCAAGGTTATATTTTCGCATCGAATTAGAGAGGAGAACAACGTATGTTTGGACCGTCTAAAACAGGAATAAAGATGCACCGTCGTGTGTCCTTCCTGGTGCTGGTTGCCAGCATTTGCAGTTTGCTGCTGGCAGCCTGCGGTGACGCGACTACCCCTCCGGCCGCAGCAACGACTGCCGCGGCTACAACCGCTGCTGCCAGTACGGCTACAACTGCGGCGGCCGCAACGACCGCAGCCGCAGCCACCACTGCCGCAACAGCTACTACCGCCGCCGCCGCAGCTACTACCGCCGCCGGCGGGACTGCCACGACAGCGGCAGCTGCAACAACAGGTGCCGCCGCCCCGGCCGGGGCGACAACCGGGATCAAGCTTAACAAAAACATTTCCGGTAAGGTCGAATTGTGGCATTTCTGGAGTTCTCCGGTTCGCCGTACTGCTATCCGGCGCGTGGTGGCTATTTGCCAGCAAGAACTTCCAAATATCAAAATAACCGAAACCTTTAAGCCCTTCGGTGACCTTTATACCGCTAACACCGCCGCTGTTGCCGCCGGAACCGGTATGGCTGACGTTATCGTAGAGGACCGGCCGAAACTGGCCGCCGCTGCAGCCAACAATATCGAGACTAACCTGCAAGCCCTGGCGACTCGCGATGGTATTGATGGTTCGGCTTACTGGCCTTTCACCTGGCAGCAAACTCTCTATAAGGGCGAAACTTACGGTATTCCTTTCTCTACCGATACCCGCATGCTGTATTACAGCAAAAACGCTTTCAAGGAAGCCGGTCTTGACCCTGAGAAACCCCCGACAACCTGGGCCGAGTTAGAGCAGATTGCTCCCAAGCTGGACAAAAAAGCCGCCGATGGCTCCTATACCCGGTTGGGCTTCTCTCCGTTGATCAACGGCAGCTGGGACATGTGGGCCACCATGAACGGTGCCGAGTATGTCAATAAAGATGGCAAGCCGATTGCCAACGATCCCAAGGTTGTTGAAGCCCTCAACTGGATGAAGAAATGGATCGATTCCTTTGGTGGGTTTGGCAACCTGGACAAGTTCCGCAATACCTTCACTTCGCCCCCCAACGATGCCTTTATGTCCGGTAAGGTTGCCATGATTACTGATATTAACGGCTATGTTTCGCAGCTTAACTTCTACCGCCCGCAGGTTGCCAAAGCCGACGGCAGCGGACGTGAAGCGCTGGATTGGGGTATTGCCAATTTGCCTTACAACCAGACCGCTCAACCCTCTAACTATAGCGGCGGATTTGCCCTGTCAATTCCGCGCGGTTCCAAAAACCAGGATGCCGCCTGGGAGTTCATCAAGTGCGCTACCGACCAGAAGGCTGTCGCTTCCTGGGCCCGTGACACTTACGAAATCCCGGCTAATATCCAGGCCGCCAACGACCCGGTCCTTACCGCCGATCCGAACTGGATTTTGATGTTAAACGCTCTTAAGACTACCAAAACTATTCCTTTTGCCAGCCAGTACGCTAACTACAACCAGGAAGTAGACAAGCGCCAGCGCGATGTTTTCGAAGGCAAAAAGGACGCCAAAGCCGCTATGGACGAGGCGCAACAGGCAATTGAAGCAGAAATTGCCAAGAAAAAGTAGTTAGGTAATACAAGGGTTAATAACAAGCTTTAAGGTCTGGCTTTACTAAAGCCAGACCTTATCCCTATAGTTACGGAAGGGAAGTTGAGATGGCTCAAGCAATTAAGCATCCCACAGAGCACAAGAACTTCTGGCGACCGGCCACGCGGGAAGCTATCACAGGCTGGCTCTTCGCGGCACCCTGGATCATCGGTTTCGCTCTTTTCACGGTCGGACCGATGCTGTTCTCTGCTTACACCAGTTTCACTAATTATAGTATTACCAATGACCCGGTCTGGATTGGCACAGAAAACTATACCAATCTGTTTAATGATGAGAGATTTTATCAATCACTGGGCAATACTTTCTGGATTGTACTAGTTAAAATACCAATTGTAACCCTCGCCTCCATCGGCATAGCGCTCCTGTTAAACATGGATTTACCTGGTGGGCAATTTTACCGCACCGTATTCTATTTACCCCAGGTGCTCGCGGGTGTAGCCGCAATCTTTTTGTGGAAGTGGATCCTGGCCCCGGACGGCCTTTTTAACAATTTCCTTGGGCTTATAGGTATCCCGGAAAGCGCCCGGCCCGGCTGGTTTTATGATCCAATGTGGACAAAACCCGGCATCGTCATAATGGGCATGTGGTGGATTGGCGGCAATATTTTAATATACCTGGCGGGCCTTAAAGGTGTGCCAAACTCGTTGTATGAAGCGGCTGAAATTGATGGAGCCAGCAGCTGGCAGAAGGTTGTTAATATAACCCTTCCAATGTTATCGCCCACTATTTTCTTCCAGGTGATTACCGGTATTATAGGTGCCTTTCAAATCTTTTCCACAGCTTTTATTATCACAGGCAAAGACTCAAATGTGGGCGGACCTGATGGCTCGCTGCTATTTTACGTGCTTTACCTCTACAACCGGGCCTTTGGACGCACCGGGCAAGCTACCCTTCAAATGGGTTATGCCTCGGCTATGGCGTGGGTCTTGTTCGGGATTATCCTGCTTATAACTGTCTTCCAGCTCTGGCTTGCTAAACGCTGGGTACATTATGAAACTGAAGGCCGGTAAGGTGAATAACTATGGCAACTGTAATTGAGGAAGTAAACGAGTCCCACACTGTATTAGGGCGCCGGACAGAAACCCGGAAAAGAAAGTTTTCAATCTGGCGACTTGTAGCCTGGGTGATCCTGGCCCTGATGAGTTTCCTGTTTATTGTACCCTTCCTGTGGATGATCTCAACTTCTCTGAAAGATGCGCGCCTGGCGGGAGATGGCAAGTGGATACCGGAGAGGTTTGCCTGGGAAAATTATACTGAAGCATTCAGTTTTAATCAACTGTGGGGCCGCTGGTGGATTAACACGATTATAATAACCCTGACTAACGTGGTAGGCGGCATAATTTCCACCGCCCTGGTGGCTTATGCTTTTGCCCGGCTGCGCTGGCCTGGTCGCGACATGGTCTTTTCACTGGTGCTGGCTACTATGATGCTGCCCGGTATTGTGGTTTTAATACCCCAGTACATATTATTCTCCAAGCTGCCCGCTTTTGGCTTCCAGGGGTCGGAAAACTGGGTTAATACTTTTCTGCCGCTGACCATCCCGGCTTTTACCGGCAGCGCCTTTTATATCTTCTTGCTACGCCAGTTTATGCGCGGTATCCCAATGGAGCTTTCCGAAGCCGCGAAAATTGACGGTGCCAACGAAATACGCATCTGGATGCAAATAGTCCTGCCGCTGACCAAACCGGCCCTGGCGGCTATAGCAATTTTCATCTTTCAGAATGCCTGGGAAGATTTTATGGGGCCGCTGCTGTACCTGCAAAGCGAAGAACTTTACACCCTGCAACTTGGCTTGCGGCAGTTTGAATTCGCAGCCGGTGGGTCCGTTAACTGGGCCTGGCTGATGGCCGGGAGCCTGGTGGTCATGATGCCGGTGCTGATAGTATTTTTACTCTTCCAGCGGTTCTTTATTGAAGGCGTTACGCTGACCGGTATGGGGGGTCGCTAGGGCAATAACCGGCGACCTTAAAGGGGAAATGATATGCCTAATACCGACTTTTACCAGAAAAACGGTTACCTGTTGGTACCGGGTGTGTTCAATGCTGCCGAGGTCGCGGAAATCCAGCGCGAAACCGAGGCTCTTCTGGTACGTGCAAGGCAGGCCGGACGCAAAACCGAGGCCACCTGGCAGGGGGAGTGGCGCGAGCGCGCCGGAATAGGAAACGCGACCCAGACCATGACACGGGTCGATAGCATCCATAACGTGCAAAATCATTCGGCCCTTTTTACCCGGATGCTGCTTCATCCCGGCCTGTTGGAAGTGGCCACCGAACTGTTAGGGCCGAATGTTCAGCTTCACCATACCAAGCTGCATGCCAAGCCCCCGGCCATCGGCTCGCCTTTTCCGCTGCACCAGGATTATCCCTATTTCCCCCATTCAGATGACCGTATCCTGGCGGCGTTAATCCATATAGACCCGGCCACTATCCGGAACGGTTGTTTGTGCGTGGTGCCTGGCAGCCACCGGGCCGGGCCGCTGCCTGTTCAGGCGGGCAGCCAGTATCTTTCGCTGGACGATTGGCCTTTAGAAAAAGCGGCTCCGGTGGAAGCGCAGTCTGGCGATGTAGTTTTCTTCAATTACCTGACGGTCCACGGTTCGTATACAAATACCAGTGACCGGGACCGCCGGGTTGCCCTGTTCCAATTGCGTTCCCCGGAAAACCACCCGCTGGACAAACAGCATATTTCGCCGGGCCAGGGCACAATGCTGTGTGGAATAAACCCGGATGCTTTGCAGCGGTAGGCCAAAGCAAGCCAGGGGTTAAGGGCGGCCTGGTTAATTAACGTCTTTGTTTACTTCAACATCAGTCAACTGCTTGATATGGCGGTAAGACGTAGGGGATTGGCCGTACCTGTGTTTGAAAGCCCGCGTAAAATGGGAAAGGGTGTTATACCCGGAAGCATAGCAAATATCAGTAACTGGCAGGTCGGAAGAAATTAACATGGCGGCGGCAAACTTCATGCGCAGGTTCTGCAAATAGCCCTGGAAACTTACCCCGGTGGCTTTGTGGAAACATTCACTGAAATAATTGGGGGCCAGTTGGGCTTGCTCGGCCGCTTCTTCCAGGGTAAGCGGCTTTCTGAAATAATTATGGATATAGGTCAGGGCACGTTGAATAGAGGGGAATTGTAAATTTGGCAGGGTCACACCGGCCGGGGTTGTGTTTTCAAGGCAGCTTCTAACCAATTCTACCGCGATATGCTCCAGGGCGCCTTTTACCACTATTTCATGGCCGGGTTTCTTTTTACCAAGCTCATTGTTGATAATATTAAACTCTTCTTCCACCGTATTAAACTGGGTGCCTTCCAGCACAGTCATATAGGATAGGTTATCTTTAAACAGGAGCTGGCGCAGATCTTCGGTAAACATTTCTTCGGTAAACATCACGTTAAAAATTTCCAGGGTACTTCCTGGGTCGGGTGAAACCTGGTGAAAGTCGGTAGGTGTCAGGAAAAAGATGGTGCCCGGTATTAAGTACTCTTGCTTACCGTTAAGTATCTGCGACCCATTCCCGGCCATAACAAAAGTTATTTCATAGAATTCATGCCAGTGCATTTTATGGTTCACGGAAATTGATTGCCGGTAAATAAGGCAGTTTTCCATTTGCATAAAGCCCTGATGGGTCAAACGATAAGGGTATTTTGTAGGCATTATAAGTACTTTCCAGATATACAAGAATTAGTTTGGTTTATTGCAACGGTGCAAAATATCAACCGGAACCTGCCTCAGGAAAAGCGTATTTTAGCAAAAGCATTATATTAAGGGATTGTCAATGTAATTCTACGGCATTTACGAATTTGTTTCCACATTATAACGGATCAATTAAAAATTGTAATCCAAAATTCGCTTTTACTGTTACATATTTTTACCGCAAACCGCCGCAAATCACTTTAATAGCCTTCTAATGCGCTCATATTGCGCAGCCTGATTCTAAGTGTTAAACTCATAGCAAGCAAAGTTAACTTTGCTTGCTATGAGCGTTATTCTTCTAACCACCTTAATTATTAAATTTTTACTGGCGAAAAATATTAAAAATGGTAATGGCAAGCAATAAACCAATCGACCCAGCAGGGAAACCCTCGCCCCGGCCTGATACGACTGCCGCTAAAATAGCCCGGTTCGCCGTAGGCAGCATTTTTGGGTTATTATTTATCGGATTGTGCTTCATAATGCTCACTGCGGCATTAAAAGGGCCGGATACGGTAGCCGTCACGGGGGTCACCGGGCCTTCCGGCCTGCTGGATAAACCACCGGCGGAACGTTTAAGGATTGGTGATACGGCTCCTGACTTCCGGCTGGCCCAACTAGGCGGCGAACCGGTCCAGCTCAGTAAATTGCGCGGCAAAACCGTCCTGGTAAATTTCTGGGCTACATGGTGTGGACCCTGCCAGGATGAAATGCCAATTCTCCAACGGGCCTATTTGCAGTACAAAAACCAGGACGTGGTCTTTTTAGCCGTAAACGTGCGGGACAGCGCCGACGCCGCCAAGAGTTACTTCAAAAACAATAACCTGACAATGCCGGTGCTGGTAGATTCTACCGGTGATGTACCGGGCGGCTACCGGGTTACCGGATACCCTGAAACGTATTGGATTGATAAGGACGGTAAAATAGGCCAGTTCCATATTGGCCCGATTACCTCCGACGCCGACCTGGCCGTTAAAATGCAGGAAGTATTAAAACAACCCGCTAAACCGGCGGTCGCGCCCAAGCTCTAAAAAGTTGACTCTTGCCTTTATGCTAAAAGACCAGGCGGCCGGTGAAGAACCCGGCCTGAACCAGGGGAAACCCGACCCCCTGAAGTTAGCTTATGAGGTGCAGGGTATTAGTCCCTGGCGCCAGAATTTTTCGCGCCGGTTCATGCAAAGTTTTTTTGGCTTTGGCTATTTCATGTCCACCCACTGGCTGGCAATTGCAACCATTACCAATGGCCTTTGCCTGGCGGCGGCTTTCGGAGCGCCTCTGCTAATCCTGGCCGGGTGGGACGCTCCCGGCAATCTGCTCTACAGTCTGTTCCACTATGTCTGTGTCCAGAACCCCCAGCATTCTTTTTATATCGGTGACCGGCCGATGTGCATTTGCCAGCGCTGTATGGCTATCTACGGCGGCCTTTTCCTGGCCGGGTTGGTCTTTTACTTTTTAAGGGACCGGCTCCGGCCGCTGAAAACATGGCAATTTTGCCTGGTTTTCTGCCCGCCGATTGCCCTGGACAGCTTCACTCAACTTTTTGGGTGGCGCGAGTCTAGCTGGGAACTGCGCTTTATCACGGGTGGGTGGTTTGCTATCGGGGCTTGCTGGACGCTCTATCCGCTGGTCGAAAATAAAATGCGGGCCCTTCAACGCTGGGCTACCCGTGAACAAGCATTGCTTTCTTAAAAAAACCTCATGACTGTTACCCAATTACCACCATACACACCCGAAACCCCGGCCAGACCAGGCCGGAACTACCTGCATATTAATCCGCGTTATTACCCTTATATAGGCGGGTCCGAATATTATATGCAGCAATTGGCCGAGAAATTGGCGGCGGCGGAACCGGCCTCCGCCGTTTCCGTCTATACCACCAACGCCTGGGACCTCGAACATTTCTGGAGTGCCAGGCGGCGGACTATTCAGGAAACCACCGGACGGTTAAATGGCGTGGAAATCCGGCGCTTTCCGGTACGGCGGGTTCCGCTGGTCTCACCCCTGTTCTATCCGGGCATGCGCCGGGTCCTTTCGATTCTCAGCGAATCGCATGTACCGGATGGTCTGGCAATACCGGCCTTGAACCAACTCTGCCGCCTGACTCCGCTGGTACCCGCTCTGGGCCGGGAACTAAAGCGAAGGGAAACCACCTTTGACCTGGTCCATGCCGCCAATGCCCCGCTCGACAGCCTGATACGGGCGGCCTTTGATTATTCCCGCAAGCATGACGCCGCCTTTGTGCTAACCCCATTTGTCCACCTGGGCGAGCCAGCCAACCCGGCGGTCCGGCGGTTCTACACCATGCGCCATCAATTGGCCTGGATGAAGCAGGCTGACGCGGTCTTTACAATGACCACCCTTGAAAGAGATTTCCTTTTAGAAAAAGGCGTCCCAGGTGCAAAAATGCACGTGGTCGGGGTTGGTATCAACCCGAGCGAAATTGAAGGCGGCGATGGCCGGGCCTTCCGGGAGAAACACCGGATTGAAGGCCCAATGGTCTTTTTCCAGGGGACCGCCGCTTTTGACAAAGGGACCCACCATACCGTCCAGGCCATGCAGCGGCTCTGGAAAGAAGGTTTTGAAGCAACCCTGGTGATTGCCGGGCCGGTAATGACCCATTTCCAGCGTTTCTTTGATGAATTGCCCGGTCAGGACAGGCAGCGTATCCGGTTCCTGGGGTTTATTTCACCGGAAGAAAAGCGCAACCTTTTCGCGGCGGGCGACCTGTTTGTTATGCCCTCCCGCACCGACAGCTTTGGCATTGTTTATATGGAAGCCTGGCTGTGCGGCAAGCCGGTCATCGGGGCCAGGGCCGGGGGTGTACCGGCCGTTATAAGCGACGAGCAGGACGGTTTGCTGGTAGAGTTCGGCTCGATAGAAGACCTGGCTAGCAAAATTAAAACCCTCCTGGGCCAACCTGAACTGGCCGCCCGGTTTGGGCAAGCCGGGCGGGCAAAGGTGCTAGAGCAATATACCTGGCAGGTTGTTTTCGGTAAAGTATACTCGGTCTACCGGCAAATCCTGGGTGATAGCTAGAAGTATCGGATAAAATGTTAAAATTGCGGCGATTTGGAATATCAGGATTAATAATTGTGGTTGTGGCCGGTCTGGTCCTTTTGGCAAGCTTTTTTATAGGCGGCAGCCAGACCGCCACCGGCACAACTTACCAGGTCCAACGCGGCAGTATAAGTGCCGTGGTCCGCACGACCGGGAAAATAGAAGCGGTCCGCCAGTTGAAATTAAGTTTCCGAGCTGGAGATATCCTTCGCCGGACCCTGGTCAAGCCGGGTGATTTTGTGCCTTCCGGAACCCTGCTCATGGAACTGGATACGACCCAATTAGAAAGGCAATTGTCCCAGGCTCAATCTCAACGAGAAATCGCCCGGTTCAATCTGAGCGCCCAGGTTGAAAAAGCCCAGAGCAACCCTAACGCAGCGCCCGCCTCCCCCTCGGAACTATATTCGCTGGCCCGCCAATCGGAACTGGCTGACGCTCAACTGACCCAGGCCCGCACCGCCCTGGAAAACGCCCGCCTGTACGCTCCCTTTGAAGGCACCATTCTTTCGATAGATATAAATGAAGGCGATTATGTCAATCCCGGCCAGGCGGTTATTAACTTTGGCGATTTAACCCGCCTGCAGGTTCGGGCCGATATAGATGAACTGGACGTGGCAAATGTCGCGGTAGGCCAGGCCGTGTCATTTAACCTGGATGCCTTTCCCGGCAAGAACTTTGAAGGTCAAATATCGCTGGTGTCGCCCAACCCCGCCCAGCGGACCGGAAGTACGGTCTACCCGGCGATAGTCAGTTTTACCCGGCCCACTGACCTCTATTTCAGGCCCGGCATGGCGGCCAATCTGGTTATTACCAGCCTCTCCCGGAATAATGTTTTGCTGGTACCCAACCGGGCACTTGAAAGTATTGGCCTGCGCAAATATGTTAATCTAATCCAGCCGGATAACACTACTGAAAAAGTCCCGGTCGAAACCGGCCTGACCAACCCCGACCAGACCGAAATAATTGGCGGCCTTAACGAGGGCAGCCGGATTACCCTTCCTCGTTAATTCCTTTGATTTAAAAAGAATTTAATCCCGGCTGGAATGGGATAGCGGCTGTTTATTTGCCAATCCAAACTCACCTGGATTACGTATTATGTTTGTAGGTAAGAAAACCCGGTGGTATAGCCGGGTCAGTACAATTACCGTTGAAAACTGCTTATGACTCCTGGATAAAGTTGATTTAGGTTTGTCAGGCGTAAGAATTTGCAATATAACACTTTCCACACTAAAATACCGTCCATTGGGCCAATACCCTCGATAAACCCAATTACTTTGGATTGGCAAAAATTAACCCTACTCCAAAATTACGGTAAAGTAAAAGACCGGATACAACAGGAAAGTGTGGATGTTTTAATGCAGGTCAGACCTGGTAACCAACCACCTGAACAAGAGTACGAACAATCCCTGGTAACCCGTGTACAAACTGGAGATTTTACGGCGGTAGAAGAGCTTTATGGACGTTACAGCCGTCAGGCTTTTGGTTTGGCCCTGAAAATCCTTAACAGCCACGAAGCAGCCGAAGACGCTGTGCAAGATGCTTTTGTCCGTTTCTGGAAGCAGCCTAAAAGTTTTGATCCTACCCGGGGCCGTTTTGGCAGTTGGCTCTTAAGTGTGGTCCACAATCTCTGTATTGACCAATTACGGCGCAAGCGCAACAAGGCGGTTTCAATTGACCAGCAAGAGGCCCAGGAACGCTTGAATTACATGGCCGATGAGCAGGTAGCCATTGAAGAAGAAGTCTGGCTGGGAATGCAGCGCACCGCCATCAAGAAAGCAATGGATAATCTTCCGCCGGAACAGCGCCGGGTAATTGAATTAGCTTTCTTCGGGGGATTGACGCACCAGGAAATTGCCCAGGAAACCGGTCAGGCTTTAGGCACAGTTAAGAGTCGAATTCGGCAGGGTTTAATTAAACTCAAAGGTTACGTTAAAGATATCGAGTAAGGTTTTATATTTACCTGTCATACGTGTGAGAAGTGCCAGGTTTAAAGCGGCCAAGGCAGTAAATTGCAGGTCTTAGTCAGGAAATTACCTTGATGGAAATGGATAGCGATACAATTCAAGAATTAATAGCCGGTTATGCGATAGGCGCATTGGATGAAGCGGAAATAGTTGAAGTCGAAAAACTGCTTCAGACCAATGAACAGGCCCGCAAGTTATTGGCCGAATTTGAAGCCGTAACCACCGGGTTAGCTTTAAGTATAGCACCGGTCGAACTGCCTTCCGGTAGCCTCGAAAGGCTGCGCCAGAAAGCCGGTATAGAAGTTGCTCCCGGCCAAACCCCCCAGGAAGCCCGGCCCCGGCTGGTTTCAATGGGCGGTAACCAGATTGCGCCAGGTCCGAAAATTAAATTGTCCAATTCCACCCGCCAGACGTTCTGGCAAAGTAAAGCTTTCAGCTTTGGCGCCTATGCAGCGGCCCTGGTGCTTCTTGTAACAACAGCAGTGTTTGGCCTGCTCTGGCTGAATACCCATAACAGGCTAAGCGATGAAGAACAGACCCGCCAGCAATTCGCCCGGCTGCTAACTTCGCCTGACCTTAAAGTGACCGAACTCAAATCAACCGATAACAGTACTGGCGGAAGCATTCGTATGTTCGCCGACCCTTCTACCAATAAGGTCTACCTGGTAGCCCAGAATATGACCACTCTTCCTGGTGATAAAGAATATGAAGCATGGCTCATCACGACCGATAGTCAACCTCACCCGGTAGGTCTGCTGGGTACGGGGGGCAAGTCGGATACAAATATCTTTGAGTTAAAAGCACCCCGGCCCCTGGGGGAGTATAAACAGGTGGCCCTGACTATCGAGAAAAAAGGCGGCTCACCCCTACCCACCTCCCCACCCGTAATGGCCGGTACAATCCCGGTATAGCCGCCACTGGTGGAATAAATATTGGTGATAAGAAGCTTTCCGATTACGAAAAGCTTTTTTATTACAGGAAATTTGGTATGAAGTCAGCGGCAACGGTTGAACTGATGAATCGTGTGGCCCAGAGTGATAAAACTTTTGAGCAGGTAGACGGGCAGTGGTTAGGCAAGTGCCTTATTTGTAATGGCCGGTTGAGCTTCCGCCGGTCGGACGGATTTGGGGCAAATATCGAGCATATTTACCCGCGAGTGCTGGGTGGCGGTGACGACCTGGAAAACCTGGGCCTGACCCACCCGGCCTGTAACGGTGAAAAAGGCCGCCATTGGGACGCACCCAGGCAAAGGCGTGTACCGGAACGAAACCAGGCTTACCAGGCAATGATTGAACGCTTTAAAAAGCGGCGCAGCGAGCGCTGGCGCAACCCGGATGCTTACCCGCTGTAATTCTAACTCCATCCGAGTTTTTTCCTGTTTGAGCCTGGTAACCGGTTTGTAATAAATTGACAGGACTGCTTATGAAGCATCACAAGTCTGCCGGAGTGTTGACTTTGCCATGGACGGCTGCTATAGTATATTCATCTAACCTAGCTAATTAGACAACAGGAGAACAAGTTGCTGCCAATCACTGATAAATTCAATCTACCCCGCAAACTTGGCAACGGTCTGGTGTTACGGTGGGGCCGTCCGGGTGATGTAGACGCGCTGGCCGACTTTAACGGGATGGTACATTCTCAAACCGCCGAGCCGGATATTTATGTGGCAAATTGGACCAGGGATTTGATGAAAGGCGACCACCCGACAACCAAAGCCAGTGATTTCCTGGTAGTGGTTGATGAAAATAATGACGGGAAGATAGTATCCAGCCTGACATTGATTTCCCAGACCTGGAGCTTTGGCGGCATTCCTTTCAGGGTGGGACGGCCGGAAGCGGTGGGCACCGACCCGGAATACCGGCGCAGGGGTCTGGTCAGGGCGCAGTTCGATGTTATCCACGCCCTGAGCGCTTCCAGGGGAGAAATGGTCCAGGTCATCACCGGTATTCCCTATTATTACCGCCAGTTTGGTTACGGAATGGCCCTGGATTTATCAGGCGGCCGCCGCATAGAATGGCACGCAATTCAGAAACTGGATGCCGGAGCGCAAGAAAGTTTCCGGCTTCGCCCGGCTACCACGGCGGATATACCGGTCCTGGCCGAACTATATTCTATTCATTGTTCGAGCAGCCTGGTTTCCCGGTTAAGGGACCAGACCGAGTGGCATTTCGAATTGGGCCGGACGGAAGAAAAATCTTTGTCCTACCACCAGTTCTATATAGTAGAAACCCTCGATGGTGTGGTAGCCGGTTATACCGAATTCATACCAGGACAGCCAGGTGGCGGACTGGTTATCCGAGAATTAGCCGTCCGGTCAGGTTTCTCGCTGCGGTCGGTGTCCCAGTTCCTTCTACGGGCCTTGAAAAGTATTGCCGACGATATAAATAGAAGCCGGAAAGATCCGCTGGTGGGCCTGAACTTTAGTCTTGGCGAAGTACACCCGGTCTACATAGCCCTGGGGAGCCTGTTCGGCAAGCCCATTCAGCCTTACGCCTTTTATGTCAGGGTACCGGATTTAGCCGGTTTTCTGATGCATATCCGGTCTGTAATTGAAAAGCGGCTGATCGGCAGCCCAATGGAAAATCACACCGGGGCTTTAAGGCTGAACTTTTATACCAGCCAGCTTTCTTTAAATTTTGAATATGGGCGGCTTAAAGAGGTAGTTCCCTTCCAGCCGAAAACCTACCAGGAAGGTGACGCCGTTTTCCCTGGCCTTACATTTCTTGATTTGCTATTTGGCAGGCGCAGTATGGAGGAGTTACGTTATATTTTCCCGGATTGTTATCCATGCAACAATGGGGCAGGTGTTTTGCTGGATTTAATTTTCCCGCGTAAACCATCCTGTGTATCAACCTTGAACTGATAGACAAAAGGCATCACCCGGTAACTCCCGGTGGTGTTTTTCTTTTAAGTGGATGTTATATTTGGGTGCTTTTATAGATAAACCTCATTTTATTGCGTGACAGGCTTTGTTTTTAATGAGTTTTAAAAATTGGTTAAATATTTAATCCAAACTAAATTTGTTTAATTTAGTTCAACTTGACTAAAGCTTACCGCTGTTTATCCTAAAATTAGCCTATTTTAGTGTTGCAATGAGCTAAAAATGACCTGAAATGACTTAATTTATGTGCAATTTGCACAATCGCAAATAGCCATTATACAAATTGCCATAATTTGCTTTGTAGTGTATAATTGTAATTGTGATCAAAACAATTTATTTTTGGTCAAGGAAATATTAGCAAGCAATTATAGCGTTCTTTAATTATTAATCGCGCCGCTGGAGTCGCACTGTGTGATACCCCGATGTTGTGGATTTGTTTTCAAATCGAAAGGGGTTAAAGGAAATATTATGACGGTGCAAAGCTTGCGGCCTCAAAAAGAGGGGGTTTCGAAGGTGGCTCAAACCAGAGTAGTTATTGCTGACGACGAGTCAATTATCCGGATGGACCTGAAGGAAATGTTGAGTGGTCTTGGCTATCAGGTCGTCGGAGAAGCCGGTGACGGGCGCCAGGCCATCAATTTAGCGCGCGAATTAAAACCGGACCTGGTTATTATGGACATTAAAATGCCAGAAATGGACGGAATTCAGGCAGCCCGGGTTTTAACCGAAGAGAAAATCGCGCCGGTCCTGTTATTGACTGCCTACAGCCAGCAAGAATTAGTTTCCGGTGCCAGGGAAGCCGGGGTTGTCGGTTATATCGTTAAACCGTTCCGGCAGGATGAGTTGATGCCTGCAATTGAAGTTGCCTTAAGCCGCTTCCGCGAATTCCGGGAACTTGAAAAAGAAATGGGCGACTTGAAAGAAACTCTGGAAGCTCGTAAGGTGATCGAACGGGCCAAGGGCGTTCTGATGGACCAGTACGGTTTGAAAGAAGCCGATGCTTTCCGCCGGATTCAGAAGTTGAGCATGGATACTCGCAAGAGCATGCGCGAGATCGCGGAAGCAATCTTACTTGCCCGCGAAATCGACAAGAATTAGTAGCTGAATAAATAAAAACACCACCTTTTGATTTTGAAAGGTGGTGTTTTTATTTATTTTGAAATTCTTAGCCTTTGCGAGTACCTTTGCACTTAGGGTAGCCGGTGCAGCCTAAAAATTCGCCATACGGCCCCTTGCGCCGGACCATCGGCTGCTGGCAGAGCGGGCAAGTTTCGCCGGTGGCAACCGCCGCCGGGGCCGGTTTAACCGCCGAACCACCGCTACTCTCACCTGCGGCGGCTGCCGCAACCGTCACTGCTTTTCGCCGGGTGGGTCTTTTGACCGGAGCCGCTTCGCCGGTTGCAGCGGTGGCCCTGGTTGTCCGGCGTGGCCTGGCTGTCCCAGTGGTAGAGGGCTCCCACGGTTTTGCAGTGCCTGTGGAGTCGGTCCCGGCTTTTGCGCGGCTGGGCCGCTTATAACTGCCGCGACCGCTGCCTGTACTACCTGACCGCCCATAGCTGCGGCCAGCCGGTTTTTCCGGTATGGGTAAAGTTTCAGCGGGAACCTCGATTTTCCCCACCTCACGTTCGGCTATGGCTAGTTGGGCCATCATTGGCCCGTATACCGATGCGACCAGCGGAGTCCAGGCCAGTTTGCCTTCGGCCACATCGTCCAATTCGCCTTCCAGCCTGGCCGTAAATTGTACATCCAGCAAGTCGGGGAAGCGGGCCACCAGCAGGTCATTGACGGCCCGGCCTAACTCGGTCGGATGGAACTTGCGCTCTTTGCCGTCTTTGGTTTCAACGACATAGCCCCTATCCCGGATAGTAGACATGATGGTCGCGTAGGTACTGGGCCGTCCGACGCCTAATTCCTCCAGGACTTTAATCAGGCTGGCTTCGCCAAACCGGGGCGGTGGTTCGGTGAAGTGCTGTTCGGGTAAAAGTTTAAGCAGGTCTAAAGGATTGCCTGTTTCAAGCCGGGGCAAACTACCCTCCCGGTTGGCGGCAGGCGCGTCTTCATCTTCTTCGCTATCGCCCTGGCCTTCACGGTAGACCGCCAGGAACCCGGGAAATATTACCCGCTCGCCACTGGCCCGGAAAGGATAAACTTCCGGCGACGTATGGTTTGGCCGGGGCCGGGCTTCAATGTCCACCGTTGTTTGTTCTATACGAGCCGGGGCCATCTGGCTGGCGATAAAACGCCGCCAGATAAGCTGGTAGAGCCGGAACTGGATAGGCGTCAGGTAAGCTTTAACCGCTTCGGGCTGACGGCCCGGTTTGGTAGGCCGGATGGCTTCGTGGGCTTCCTGGGCGCCTTTGGCTTTCTTGGCATAAAAAGGCGGCCGGTCAGGCAGGTAGTCCGGACCATAACGGTCCTTGATGACCTCACGGGCGGCCTGCTGAGACTCCCCGGCGACCTGGGTGCTGTCGGTACGCATATAGGTAATCAGGCCGGTGGTGCCTTCCGGACCCAGGCTAACCCCCTCATAAAGCTGCTGGGCAATCTTCATGGTATCCTGGGTCTTAAGCCGTAACTTGCGGGCGGCTTCCTGCTGCAATGTGCTGGTAATAAAAGGCGCACTCGGACGGCGCAAGCCTTCTTTTTTAGTTACGTTTCCAACCGTCCACCCGGCCCCATCCAGTTTTGCCAGGACTTCCCCGGCCTGGTCACCATTTTCAAATTCTTGACGGCGTTTTTCTTTAGGGTTCCAGAGGGCGGCGTGGAAGATGTCAGCTTTCTGCCTGGAAAAAGGCGACCGGGCCAGGTCAGCCTCAATGGTCCAGTACTCTCGCGGCACAAATGCTTCAATTTCTCGCTCGCGCTCGATTATAATCCGTAAAGCAACACTCTGGACCCGCCCGGCACTGGTGCCGCGCTGGACCTTTTTCCAGAGCAGCGGGCTTAATTTGTAACCGACCAGGCGGTCCAACACCCTTCTGGCCTGCTGGGCATTTACCAGGTTCATATCAAGCTGGCGCGGGTGGTTGATAGCGGCCGTTATGGCGCGTTCAGTAATTTCGTGAAACTCAACCCGGCTGATTTGCTGCTGGCCGCGCCCCAACCCGGCCGCAGCAACAATGTGCCAGGCAATGGCTTCGCCTTCCCGGTCCGGGTCGGTTGCCAGTAAAACATGAGTGGCGTCTTTTGCCAGGGCCCTGATTTCACTAATAGTTTTCGAGCGGCCGGCTACGGCGACATAAGTCGGTTTAAATGTGCCGGTTGCTACCTCAACCCCTAATTCTTTTGCCGGGAGGTCCCGGACGTGGCCCATTGAAGCGCGCACCGTATAGCTACTCCCTAAAAAGCGGGTAATAGTTTTGGCTTTGGCGGGAGATTCAACAATAACCAGGGTTTTGCTCATATACTGGCCTCTTTGGTTTCAATTCACAAACAAATGTTCTTAACCGGATTATAGCATAGTTAGCCGCCGGTTGGAAGGACTTACACTCGCCTGGCCGGTCCGTGGGGAGTAAAATGCTCCTTGATTACTGATACAAATTTAAAACAAAAAGAACCACCTTTGTGGGGCGGTCCTTTTTTTTATGCTTATTCTTCAAAAACTTTTTCGCCGCGCTGCAGCCTCAGGGCAATCTGGTAGGTCTGGTTGGCCGAACGGGGTGTCGGGAAATGGGCTCCCAGGAACCGGGCGGCGGCTACCAGGGCATGATAGGCCACCGGGGCGGTTTCCGGCCGGGTGGCCAGTGAGTAATATTGCCTGGTGGAAGCTTCGACACACTGTAAAGCATGGAACCCGGCGTCCTCACGCAAAAGGGCTTTGCCAAGCGTAGCGATCAGGTGGGCCGGGTCGGCCCCACTTGCCAGGTATTGGGCGGCCAGTTCCCCGGCCTGGTTTACCTGCTGCTGGCGGTTGAATAGTTCCAATAAATTTGCCAGCAGAGTTTCCGGTTCGACCACATCGGCGGGTGGGTCCAGCCTGGGCAAGCGGGTGGCCGGGATATTCAGGAAGCGGTCCAGGTAGATACTCATAGCGCCGTCCCAGACGCCCCGTAACAATTCCGGTGAAGGGCTGCGGCGCATTGCCTGGTGGAGCGCGTTGGTGTATGTGTAGGTGTGGTGGACCGTGTTCCAATCACCAAATTCGTTAGAAATATGAAACTGGGCAACCCGCCGGATGGCACCGTAAACAACTACCTGGGCCAGTTCTTCAAAGGTGGCGCCTTCGGACAGGGCCATCAAAAGGGCGTCGCTGGTAGCCTGAGGGTCATCACCCAGGATAGTGTCAACCAGCTTGCTCCAATTGGCCGCCACGTCCCAGGTACGGCCAGACCCGGTGCTGATAGCCTGGGGTAAATGGGCGAAGGCCCCGTTCAAGATAGCAACCAGGTTCACCGGCTGCTGCCACTCGTTGGTTTCTTCCAGCCGGGGGGCCTGGGCAAAGACAGGGGCCAGGCTTGCCAGCGTGACCGGGGCATATTCCCAACCCGCCCGGTCGAGCGCTTCGAAAGCTTTATTGGTAAAGTCCAACAGGTGGCCGGTATCCATAAACCGGTGGTCGGTTGCCGCCGCGAAAAGCATATCGGCAATCGCGGCCGGGGAATGCCCGGCGGCTATCGCCGAAACCAGGCAGCGTTCGGCCCCTTCGCTGTCGCGGACTTCCACAAACTGGCGGAACCATTTCTTGAGGGCCGGTAAATCAGTTGATAAATTCGGCAGCGGGTCAAGCGCGAAACGGGCCGGTTGCCCGTTACAGTCGCGGGCAACCGCGTTCAGGCCGATATACAGCGCCCGGGGTTTATCATCATTTTCAAGGTCAGGAAGCAAGTTTATCAACAGAGTATTGATGGTCTGGCCGGTTGACCATCCATCCCGGCGGTTGCGGGCCCCGTAATCCAGGCCGATGCCAAATGGCAGGCTGGCGGCAGTGTCGCGGTCCTTTTCATTTTGCAACAAACCCAGCACACTTTTGGCAACTACTAACCGGATATTGCGTTCAAGACCATCCCGGAGCCGTTTTTGCTGGCGCTCCCGGTAATCGCCCACCGGACTCAGGTCAAGCCAGATTTCATTACCTTCGACTTTAACCGGGAAACTGCGCACGTCATCGGCAAACTGGTCAAATGTCCCGCCGCTCGCCAGGTCAAAGCGGGCATGGTGCCAGTGGCAGGTCAGTATTCCCTCACGCACGGTGCCTTTGTCGAGCGGAAAACCCATATGAGGGCAGCGATTATCCACCGCATATACCCGTTCCCCAAACAGGAACAGGACGATTACGTGGTCACCGGTATGGACAGTCAAACTGCCTTTAGCCTTGACCTGGTCAAGGGTCGCGACAGACTGCCAGGCGGTCAAAGGCGTATCCAGTTGGGGTTCGGTTATGGTCATAAACTAACTCCTTGCAAATTCAAGATCGTAAAAAAGCAGGACTGTTTTAACTATAGCCGGGAGACCGGCATGAAACAACGGGTATTTGGGCTGAGCGGCCTGTACTTTGGTACAGTTGTATGAAATGAAAAAGCCGCACCCGGTAAACAGGTACGGCTTTTTCTTAACTTACTGCGATACTCAAAGATTTATCAATCGCTTCGAGAAGATGGAAAATAGAAGCCGGTTTTAAAACTACCTCTTTAACAAGAGGCGAATAATTTATATTATTTTTATCGCAAACATGGGCAATTACCGGAGTCTGAATTGACCGCTGGGTCAATTCACCAATGATTTTATTGCCATTGATGCAAGGCGTATCAAAATCCGTAATAATTAAATCGAATTCAAATTTATTCAGTAACTGGGATGCTTCGTAGTTAGTCGAAGCACTGGTTACCTCAAAACCAATTGCCCTGAAAAAATCTTCAAATGTAACAGTTAGGAGCGGAGATCCATCAATAAATAACAGTTTTTTGGGCATTGGGTCATTCCTTTCTAGGACAGGAAAGTTTTTAAGAGAAGAGAAAATAATTGCTCTGGTTTTTCTACCCCCCGGTAGGTATAGTTGTATTGTAAGTTAAGTACGTTAAGGGTTTGTGTTATTTGTCTTAATTTTATCTAAAGAAATGGCCGGTTCCGAAGGAATTTAGGAAATTTATTAATAAAAGGTGAAGCCAGAATAATCCGCTTCACCTTAGATACAAGTAATCAGGCTTATTGGTATTTTCCGGGACAGGATTAGCTTTTCTGCCGCCCGTAATGTTTCTCACGCCGCCCGTTTATCAACCCCTGTAGCTCTACCCCGCTGACGCCATAGGCCCGCAGTGTCCGGCGAATGAATTCCAGGCCCGCTTCAATTTCAGGCTGCACAACGTTCCCCGCCCCGGCCTGGCGCAAGGCCCGAATTGCCCGGATATCGCTGGACCGGGTAACAATTTCCAGTTCTTTATTCAGCAGGCGTCCTTCCCGGGTAATCGCTTCAGCAGTCGGTAAGTCGGGCGTGGTAACGGCCAAAACCCTGGCCTGGTCAACCCTGGCCTGCTTCAACACAACCTGGCGTGTGGCATCTCCGGTAAAGACCAGCATACCCTTGGCAATGGCTTCAGCCGCTCGCCGCAGGTCATGTTCAATAATAACCACTTCAAAGTTGCGCCGCCTGACTGCTTCGGCCAGTTCACGCCCAACCCGGCCATAACCGCAAATAACGACATGCTTGCGGTAGGGCCAGCGTTCGGCGGCGCTGCGGTGGTCGCGCTGAATTTCCTGGCTCAAATTCTTCATCATACCGTCCAACCGGGGGTCGCGACCAGGCCAATCATAAATTACTGGTTCCGGTACCAGGGGTTGGGCGGGCTTTATATCTTCCTTGATTACCCCGGCCGCTATCCTGGCCGCTCGCAACCGGATCCGGCGCTTTTCAAGCCATTCTTCCAGTCGGTCAAAATGGGGTGGTAGATACTGGTAAAGAACCGGGGTTAGAATAATTGTAATTAAAGCTCCGCTCAATACCAGGGCTTCAATCTGGGTTGTCAGGGCTCCCTTATCCACCCCGGTGCGGGCCAGAACAAAGGAAAATTCACCAATCTGGGAAAGCAGCAGCCCGGCCCGAAAAGCCGCTTTAAATGGGTAGCCGAACAGCAGTAATAACCCGGCCACAATCCCAAACTTCCCTACCAAAATTACGAATACTACCAGCAGCACCCCCAATAAATTGTCCCAGAGCAGGCCCGGATTGATTAACATCCCGATTGAGACAAAGAACAGGCTGGCAAAAACATCGCGCAGGGGGATTATTTCGTTCAGGACATCATCGGCAACTTCCGACTCACTTACGATCATACCGGCCAAAAAGGCCCCCAGGGCAAAGGAAAGGCCAATTAACTGCGCTACCAGGGCCGTACCGACCGCGATTATCAGAATAGTCAGTAAAAACATTTCACGCAGGCCCAGGCTGATTATCCGGTAAAGAATCCAGGGAATAACTCTGGTCCCTACAAAGTAGGTTAATCCCAGGAAAACAACTGCTTTTACCAGGGCCAGCCCAACATTTATGAGCAAATCACTCAGGGTGCCCTGGTTTGGGGCAGCAAGCGCCGGAAGCACTACGACCAGAACTACTACGGAAATATCTTGCACCACACCAATGCCCAGGGCCAACCGGCCCTGTAGGGCTTCTACCTCGCTGCGGCTGAGAAGCAATTTAAGAATTACAATCGAACTTGAAATTGCCAGCATGCCGCCCAGGTAAAGAGACTGGGTAAAGCTTAGCCCAAGTACCAACCCGACCGGTATACCCAGGAGTATAGTCATCACTACCTGGAGGATACCGCCCCCGGCGGCTCCTTTGCCTACTTGTTTAAGTTCATGGAGTGAAAACTGGGTACCGAGAGCAAACATCAAAAGGGCTACCCCAAGTTCAGCCAGGGTTTGCACCCGGTGTATATCCGAAGATGGTCCGGGGGTAAACGGCCCGATAACGATACCACCCAACAGATAACCCGTCATAACAGGTAGTTTAAGCCGGGAGGCAACAAGGCCTCCCAGGAAAGCGGCCAGGACAGCCAGAACAAGGTCAACCAGTAATTCGTAACCTTCCAGGCTAAAGCTCTCCCCACCACTTGCACCGGCTACCATTCCGAGAATGCTACTTAAACTAGCCATAAGAATTTTCTTTCTCTATATCGAGGCTTTTCTTTTTTTTATTAAACTTACTCCATTGAAAGTTTTTTAGCCTTATTAAATTAATTTGTAACCGAAAAAGCACACAAATTCCCGGCAGTAGATCACCTGAAGCAGGCTTAAGCTGTCGTTTCCCGTTTGCATAAATCTGATGGATTTAAAGAACAAAACCAGGAAAGGAAAAAACTAACTACCGGGTGAAAAAGTTCAACTGAAGCCGAACCAGTAAGTAGAATTATTAATGAAAACTTAACATTAAAGAGTAGGTTAGTCAAGTCAGGACGAGGTTACTGGCCTCAAGCTTACCTAAAACCGATAGGCTGGATTATAACACCAGTATTATACCCTGTGTTGGAAGTTAATTGAGAACCCTCAAAGCAGCACTGAGAATAAGAGGTCAGGTCTGCGCAGTGGAAATACATTTTAACCGGTTATCACCCGACAGGACCACCAGTTGCTTACCGTTAAACCCGTGAATAGCCAGTCCAAAAAAGGTGCCGCCATTCAGGCTAAGGCCATCGCCACTAAAGACATTGCCGGGTGACCTGACAATTTCAACCTTCCCAGCATCACAGGGCTTGTTTGTCGTAATAGTGACACCTGCTGGTAATGCCGCCAGGCTGCCGGTTAGACTTATGGGGTCCAGAGTTCCCAGGACAATGTTTTTACAACCCCCGTTTCTGGCATTGGTAAGGGCCTGACTAAATGAGCCTTCGCTCCCGTCCGAGGCAGTATTTGAAACCATTTGAGTACAGTTATAATTTGAAACATTAATTATATCTTTGCCTGTCACAGATTGTCCATCCGGATTAGTAATCGTTACGCTATGAAGACCGGTAGTAGCAAACAAGGTCGAAACATTCAGGACAATAGAAGTTGGGGTGACCGAAACGATTTTGTTAATAATTATTTCGCCATCTATATCAACCTTCAAATGGTTGGTAGACCAGGGACCGGGTTCGAAAAAACCTGAGCCATTCACCGGATTACCGCTAATTGTTATTTCAAAACTCTTTAGACCGGGGGTCAGGGCCGGGCCTAACGGGAGTGGAGTCGCCGGTGGTGGCGCTTTGATTTTAGCTACCTGTATGCCATAAATTTCCGTATTGGGTGTTCCGTTGTTAAAGGCAACCTGTTGAATGGTCCAAAAGGTCATATCATCTACCGGATCAAGGCTGGTATACGAATATTCACTCCAGAGGCGGTTAATAGGAGAATGATCATTCACGGGCGGATTATAAGCCGAGTTAGTGGCGGTATAGCGGGTTAGCGGGTGCATAAACCCGGCCGGGTCCCCGACCAGGCGCCCAACAAAGGCGGCATTCACGTAGGCGTCCGGCCCGGCCGCATTGAAACCCATAAGGGCATGGCCCTGTCCGGAAATAGCGATGGAAGGCACCCAGTATGATTGTGGATTAGGGCTTGTCGGGTCAAAAACTGTTCCGGACTGTCCAAGGTCCGGCGTAGTGGTAAGGTTTATAAGTTCGTACCAGCGAGAGCCGTTATGGGTAATTGTATTGGTATTACTTGAGCCGGTAACATCAACTCCTATGTGGTGCGCTAGCCACATTGTTTCTACTAAGCCGTTTCCCCTGGCTAAAGTACGTATTACTGCATTCGAAAAGCGGTTGTTTACGGGGTCCAGTTTCCCCCGGTTTGGTCTTTGCGGGCTATCCCCGGTGTTACCCTTGTGCTGGACCGGGATAGGCTGGGTCAGGTCATCAATAGGTATAGAAATATTAGCTGAGAGGGTTGGCGTATTACTTCCGGGATTATAAACTCGCCGGAGATATAATCGATTGTTGTTGGCAGGGGTTTTTAGTCCAATAAAATAACCGGTGGCGGGAGCAGGGTCGTAATTATCTACTCCTTGTGGGCTATAAAGTCCCTGACCATCAGGTTCCACCAGTTCCTGGAATCCGGTCCCTTTTAGAGGGCCATTATTAATTATTGAACTCTTTTTTATAACAAAGCCAGCCGAGTTGAAAAATAACTTGGCCTGGCCGGTGCTATAGAAGTTGAGGCCAATATACAGGGCATGGGCATCCAGGCCCAATGTAGGATATTCCGTAAACAAATTTATTTGATTGGAACCCTGACCATACAGAATATTACCCGGTTGAAAGGAATACAGGGACCAGGCGGTATCAGGCGTAATAGTCGAAGCAGCAGATACCGCCAGCAGTACCCGGTTAGACTGTTTATCAACGCCACCCGGTAAATCACTTACCAGAAGTATCCAACGTCCGGAAAACCGGTCATAACGAACCCTCGGATATCTGGTTGAGTTAGTAGAATTTTCAGCCACCGGGGTAAGGACCGGCTTAAAGAAAAGGTCCGGGTTGAAATCGAGGGCCGTGTTGGGAAGGCCGGTGTCCTTATCAAATACGCGCCCCAGACCGTTAATCATCATTACAAATTGGGTTGGGCCAACTGCTCCCATAGTATCTGGCGGGTGGATCTGCGAGTTAATGACTTCTCCCTGTAACGGAGTAGCCGTGAATGTAAAACTTAACTCCGGGAAAGACCCGGTTGCCACCGGCCTGGATGCGGGTTGGATAATAGCTGCCTGAGTAGGGGCAGTGGTCTGCAGGTTGGTTTTCGAACCCTTTATGGTTTGGAGAATTCCGGGTGGGCCATCCCAGGAAATACCGGTCCTGATGTTTTCCGGCGCAGGGGCGAGAATAGGGGTCCGGGCGGCAAAATCCCTGACGCCATCCTGGACCGCCGCCTTAAAATTAGCCAGGGTAGTTGCGGCAAACAGACCTGCAACCATAAAACCCGCCAGGATACGCCGGTAATGGATGAAAGCCACTTTTATTATTCTCCTTGAAAAGTTGTTGAAAATAAACTTACCATATTTTAACAAATTATTGTACTTTTTCACTATTAGATTTGGCTGGATTTTAGTGAGTTAGAACCTCCACTGGTATATAATAGGAAAGAACAAGCTACCCGCTTTATCCGGGCCGCTGGTTTATTTAGTAGCAAATTGGCAAACTTTTTAGAGAGGCAATAATCCATGCAAACCCAAACGGCTGTCCCGACTTCTACCGAAAACCCTACCGGTACAAAAATCTTTTATGGTATCTTTGGGGCTCTCTTAGTGGTCCTTTACCTGGTGACTTTCTGGATTTTCCTTAATGGAGTTGGGTTGATTGTCGGGGGTGGCCGCGCAAATGCCACCGTAACCCAGGTTGAAGATGCTACCAGGAGCGGCACCGCCAGCGCAGTTACCTCCACGCCTGCTACTCCTGCTACTGTAAACAATTACAACATCCAGACCAAAGACCTCGCCAACCGGTACACCTTTAACTTTAAGACCGAAACCGGCCAGGTAGTAGAGAAAGCATACGTTACAACCGCCTATGACCTTGGGCAGCCCGGCAGTCAGGTCAAAGTAATCTACAACCGCAATGATCCGGACCAGTTTATTATGGATGGTTTTCTGCCGATATTTTATTATGTCGGTAAAAATTGCCTGCTTTTTGTGACGCTGACCGTTTTAATAATTATTGCGCTGGTCCGCATGAAAATCAAGAAAGCCCGGCTGGCTACCCGGTAAAGCTCAGCCAACACGCAAGGTTCTAGAAAGCTCAGGCTCCGGGGTCTAGTAGCCCGGTTGGGAAATAAAGCACTCTTTAAGCAGGTTCTGGAAAAGCAGGTTTTTGAGGTTACAGTTAAGGCCCGGGTCCATTTTCATCCCTCTACCTTTGTCTGATGGATGGAAATGGACCCGGGCCGGTATTACCCTTACTGGGGTATGGGCTTTAGCGGCCCTTGCGCCTACTGCTTCAGGAAGGTAAGTAAATCCTGGGTGAAGCGGTCTTTGTGGGTAGCGAAAAGCCCGTGAGGCGCTCCATCATATTCGATAAACTTGGCCCCCGCTATTTTTTTAATGGACTCTCGTCCGGTTGGGTCGATTGGCACGATTTTATCAGCGGTCCCGTGTAACACCAATGTCGGTACCTTGAAAGCAGCCATGTCAGGCCGGAAGTCCGTAGTGGCAAAAGCTGTAGCACAGCCGATAGCCGGTTTAAGCCCAGCCTTCATAGCTACATTGCGGGACCACTCTAATAACTCTGAGCTTACCGGGTGCGACACCAGACTTTCCCCATAAAATTCCTTGAAAAAAGTATTATAAAATGAGGCCCGGTCCTGTTTTAGACCGGCCACCATTTGATCAAAGGTAGACTGATCAACCCCTTTGGGATTATCGGCTGTCTTTAGCATATACGGTACAACCGAAGAGATAAGTCCGGCCTGGACCACGTTTTTCCCACCATGGCGGGACATATAGCGGGCAACCTCACCGCCACCCATCGAGAAGCCGACAATAGCAGCGTCTTTCGCGCCGGTCCCTTCAATTACAGCTGCAAGATCGTCAGCCAGCGTGTCATAGTTATAGCCTTCCCAGGGTTGGTCAGAACGACCAAAACCCCGCCGGTCGTAGGCAATAGCCCTGAAACCGGCGTTAGCCAGCGCAAATGCCTGGTCGTCCCAACTATCCGCGGAAAGCGGCCAACCGTGAATTAGAATCACGGGACGACCAGACCCCCAATCTTTTACATAAAGCTTCGTGTTATCGCCAGTTGTGAGAAACCCCATATAAACCTCACTTGTCGCTGCAAAATTGATTTCTTCCGATAACCTGTTGAAACGGTCAGGAAGCAATTCTCTTTTACAAAATAATGGGCACAAAATTCTGCATATTATACGTCTGCTGAGCTTACAGCCATGCCCAACAATAAAATTTGCCGCACCCGGCTTTTATTTAACGCGGCATAAAATATGCCGACAGTAATATAATTTCACTTATTTTTGTAATTACCAAAACATTAATGTTTAACTCATTTATTTTTCCATTAAACAACCAAATGATTAATGGCCTTTTATATATGTAAAAAAAATTCAAAGATTAAAGCAGGAAATCACTCTCTGAGAGGGTTGCCCACCCGCATACTCATTATAAAAACCTGTCAGGACGGTTTGACAAAACCATCGTGAAATAATATAATATAGGTATACCTGGTAGGGGTATATAAAGACAATCTACTTAAAAAGGAGTAGTTATAAAATGACAGAATTAACTTTCGAAGTGCCCGGTGTTTCCTGCAACCATTGTATCAACGCTATTACCCAGGAGACCAGGTCCGCTGGAGTAAGCGAAGTAGAAGTTGACGTTAACAGCAAGCGGGTTTATGTCGCTTTCGACCCGGCTAAAGTTTCCGAGCAGCAGGTTAAAGAAGCAATTGAAGAGGCCGGTTATGATGTGGCCGGGCAGCAAGCCGGTAAAGCCCTGGGCGGCCCCGGCATCAGCAAGCCTTCCCTCAAGTTCATCTAATTGGACAAAAATCCGGTCAGATAAAAATCACTATACCAAACAATAAAACCGGCTACAACTTGTAGCCGGTTTTTGTTATATCTAAAATTTAGATTGGTAAAATAATTAAACTTGCCAGCCGCCGGGTGGCGCTTCGAAGAATTCTTTAAGCTCAGCGTGTAATTTGGTATAGGTCTGCTCTAGAGTTTCGGGCATCAGGCGGGTTTCCGCCAGGACCGGCATAAAATTGTTGTCGCCGTTCCAGCGCGGTACCACATGCATGTGCAAGTGGTCGTCAATACCAGCACCGGCCACCTTCCCCAGGTTCATTCCCAGGTTCAAACCGTCCGGCCGGTGGGTCTTTTTCAGCAGAGCCACACAGCGGCGCGATAGGTCGGCCAGTTCGGCCAGTGTTTCAGGGTTTAAACTGACAAAATCATTGGTGTGGAGATAAGGCAGGACCATCAGGTGGCCGGTGCTGTAGGGGTACAGGTTCAGGATAATAAAACAATGCTGGCCCCGGTAAAGCACCAGGTTTTCAGGATCTTTTTCATCACCCTGGTGAACCTTGTCGCACAGCACACAGCCCGGTTTCTTTGCTCCTAAAATAAAGTCCAGACGCCAGGGTGTCCATAGAATGTCAGACAACGTTAAACCTTTCTGAGTTAGTGACGGTTAACTGGCCGCCTGCATCCTCTTGGATTTCAGCCGGTCCCGGTAACAATAGTAACCGATCAGCAGGACAGCCAGACCAATCAAAATGAAGGTCGGGACAAGGCCAATCAAATCGCCCATCGCCCCCGCGAAAAGGATTGGAAGGATACTGACCAGGTTAGCAAAAGTGAAGTAAGCGGCATAGACCCGCCCGACAATGTCCTTTGGCGACTGTTCTTGCAAAATAGTCAGGGCTGGGATGTTCAACAGGCCAATGCAAAAGCCCATTGGGATTGAGAGAGAAATTAAGGCAAAAACCAGCCCTGGCCCGCCAATCGGCACCCCCGGAGTAAAAATTTTTACCCACAGGTCGGCGATAGGTTTGAGTAAAGCTACCAGGATCAGGGTTATGCCCATGGCATAGGTGGCCCAGTTTAATACTTTATCCCGGTTGCGGGTGGTGACCAGCTTATTTACCAGGTATACGGCTATACCCAGTCCGATACTCAACGGAGCCAGGACATAAATAATGTCACCTTCTTCCTGGCCCAACCCGCCGTCTTTTTTGGAAACGTAAGGGATACCGATAGCGGTCATCGTAAAAAGGACCGACTGTATCATGGACAGGTAGACAATCGACCGCCAGATGGACCGGTTGGACCGGATAAAAGCCCAGCCCTCTTTAATCTCGTGCCAGAGTTCACCCATTATATTCCGGGTGGACTCTGTCGGTTCCGGCATATCTTTTTCAAGCTCGCTGGGCAGCCACCAGGTAAACAGGACACAGACCACATAGATTGCGGCAATAGCCCAGAAAAGGTTAAGGCTGCCAATCCAGCGCGGCAGCAAAGGCGCTAATATACTGAATCCGATGAATTGGGAGGCAAAAAGGGTAACTTGAAAAAGCGAGTTGGCCTGGGTTAGTTGTTCCTGTTTGACGACAAAAGGAATAATCGCGCCTTCCGCCGGGGCAAAGAACTGGCTGAATGTCGAAAACAGGCAGGTTATCAAGAAAATGAGCGGCAAGGCCCAGGCCAGCGGAATATCGGCCATGAAAACCAACCAGGGAATGAGCAAGGCTCTTAGCAAGTTAGTAATTATCAGGATTCGCCGTTTATCGAAGCGGTCCACAAAAACCCCGGCCAGGGCGCTAAAGAACACCCCAGGCAGCACAAAAGCTACCGTCGCTATAGCGGTCTGGGTCGGTGAGCCGCCGCTCAAAATGTAGACGAAATTGACCAGGGCCAGGTTTAAGGTGTTCTGGGCGGTCTGGCTGAGGGCCTGAGATATCCAGAGCAACATAAAGTTGCGGTTGCGGAAAATAGAGGGCTGCGACGGTTTCTTTTCTGCCTTGTTTGGTCGAGTAATCAAAGACCAGTTAATCTCGCTGCTATCGGTACTGACAGGCTGCGGAACGGTGGTTCCGTCGAAAGGTATTGCTGAACCTCCGGACTCTTTCCCCTCCAGAAGGTTAGGGCCACCATCACCGGAGAAGAAATTCTGGGGTTTAGCTTGTGGTAAAGTTTCGTCCCGGTTTGGTTCAGCATAGGGAATAGCCGGTGAAATTTCAGGTTCTTTCCGGTTTTGATTGTAGTCTGAGCTACTCGACATTATGCCTCAATTCGTAGCCAGCGGCTTTTATGGGCCGGTTCACACCTGGCAGTTCTTTTCAAGTTACTTGGCTCCCTGTTCTGGCAGGTTAGGCCGGTCCAAATAGCTTTTAAAGCGCCGCTCAAACTCAGAGCGGGCTAGGTTAACCCGGTGATCGCAACCAAGGCATCGCAGACCTATGTCAGCGCCAACGCGCACCACGCGCCAGTCGAAACTTCCACAGGGATGTGCTTTGCGTAGCCGGATAACATCTTCGACCTGTACATCCGAGCCAGGCCGGGCTTTAGGAACAGTAGACCCAATTTCAGACTGTTTAGACATAAATTTAACCCGTTCAGCCTGGTTAGATCAATAGACGGTAAAGTGCGTTCTAGCCTGGGAATTAGCCAATCCTGGTTTAACCGGGCTGGTCTGTGAAAGTTATTATAGCATATCCACTCTGAGAGCAACTTAATTCCAGGTGAAAAATAGTGACCTGAATGGGCGCAATGTGACTTTTCGAACACTCAAACCGGAAACTTCAGGCTGCTTGCCCGGTAATTACTTAGACATAATACAGGTGTAAAAGTTCCAGGTGCCTATTGTAAGTGGTTCAGTTTCCTTCCATTCTCCTGTCGCACAAGCTTTTCAGGTACAGGTAAGGCGGACGGAACGGGAAATTGGCCCGGCAAGCTTGATTATCCGGAAATTTCAAAATAAAAACCTCAGTTTCAGTACTAACCGGGAGGCTTCCCAGGCTACCCGATTTCAGAGGAATTTGAATAGGTCAATCCGGACGACTGTAAAAGCTACGTGGTACAATACTTTGCATGGAACCGCTTTGAATTTCACCCCGAGAACCGGGGAACCCATTACGAATTACTGCCAGGCTTACTGGAAAATTGTCTGCTCAATGGCAAAGACTGGCTTTAGAAAAAAGCAGGGAGAAACATGGAGAATATTCACGAATCGCTGGGTTTACTGGATAAATATCTGCGCATTCCAACCGTTTCAAACGAAATCACCGCCGGTACGGTCGAACAGGTCCGGGCTTTCTGGAAAGACCTGGGCCTGGACCTGGAACCCATCTGGGCAGCCAAACCGACCACCGAAAAGGTCTTGAACCCGGCCCTCTATGGCGAAGTTCCGGCCGACCAACCGGGCGCGCGGACGCTTTTGTTGTACGGGCACTGGGATGTACAACCGGCGGGCGATTTAACTCAATGGCGCTGGCGCGAACAGTCCAGCCCGCCTTTCGAACCAACCTATTTCCTGGACGAACGCTACCTGGGCCACGACCCGGCAAAAGTCCTGGCCGAACTCACCCAGGCCGAATTACCGGATGCCCTGGTGGTGGCGCGAGGTTCGGCCGACAACAAAGGCCAGCACCTGGCAAACCTGCTAGGCGTCTTGCGCGCCAAAGCCGCCGGGACCCTCCAGTGGAACGTTAAAGTCATCCTGGATGGCGAAGAAGAGGTAGGCAGCCCTAACCTGAAAGCTATCGTAGACACCCACCGGGATAAACTACAGGCCGATTTCATGGTCGGCAGCGATGGGCCAAAAAGTGATAACCGGCCAACCCTGCTGCTGGGGGTGCGCGGCCTGTTGATGGTCGAAGTTACCTGCCGCAATACCTCGAACCGGATGCTTCATAGTGGAAATTACGGCAATGTTGTGCCCAACCCGGCTTTGCCACTGGCAAAACTATTAGACCAGATGGTGGAAGCGGCAAAAGATATGGGCGAATTTTCGGCCGGTTTCCGGGGTGAAGTGGATAAATTCTTCCCGAAAGATTTACCTGACCGCCGTTTTTACGATCCTTTCCTGTACCCGACCTTTAATATAAACTCCTTCTCGACCCAGGGAGCAACCAGCAAGGGCGGGCAGCGACGGACTATTATCCCTGGTTGGGCCGAAGCCAATATTGACGTGCGCCTGACCCCCGGCATTGACCCGGACGCGCTCTATACCCGGTTGGTGGAACTGGTCGAGGCGGCCAATAAGCAAGCGACCGACCTGGTATTTGAAATAAACCAGTCGTCATCCTGCGCAGCCTCCTTCACTGCGCCGGACCGGATAGGCTTTGACTGGCTTAAAACGAACATGGAAAAGTACTGGGAAAGTGAATTAAGGGTAATTCCTTTGCTGGGCGGCACTTTGCCCAGTGATGCTTTCACGGACGGCCTGGGCCTGGCGGCTTATTGGGTCCCGGCGGCTAACTCTAATAACCGGCAGCACGATACCAATGAACATTTTGTGCTGGAACATTATTTCCGGCAGCAAGAGTTTTACGAGCGGCTGGTTTCGACACCCTACGCTTAAGCTTTAACCGGAATGCCTGGTTATTCCCCTAACCGGGCATTCCGGACTAATTCTTAAAAGAATTGCCCGGGAAACCCCGTTCCTTCGGAGATGGCTGTAACGGTGAAGACCTGTTGCAGCAAGACAGGTCTTCATAACATACGGGTGAAGCCCGGCCTGAGTGAAAAGGGTAAGAAATGTTTAGGTCAACTTGACTGAGTGGCGCGAGTATTGTACCCTGCAAACGCGATGCTAAAGGAAAATCCGTCAGTTAAACGGCGACAAAATTTGAGTCAAACCAGCCTGAATTACCTGATAAAGTGGCGCTACGACCTGTTGGCGCTGCTTTTCTTTGGTATAATCTCTTTTATTCTGCTCTGGCCCCTTTCCGGACACCTGGCCGTTTCGACCAACAACGAAGGTGACGCCCTGGAACAGGTCTGGGTAATGGGCTGGGGCAGTCACGCCCTGACCACCGACCCGGCCAACCTATTTAACGGTAACATTTTTTATCCCTATACCAATACCCTGGCATATGCCGACCACCTGTTGGCCCAGACCTTACAGGCCCTACCGGTCTATTTACTGACCGGCAACCTGATTTTAGGTTACGGCTTATTGACCCTATTATCCTTCGTGTTGAGCGGGTGGGCTACTTACCTTTTGGTTAAAGATATCAGCGGCAGCCGGGCGGGCGGCGTCTTTGCCGGGATGGTCTTTGCCTTCGCTTCCTACAAAATCGGCCATCTATCCCAGCTAAATTTGCTTTCGACGCAGTGGATTCCCTTTTGTTTCCTCTTTTTGCGCCGGATGCTGTTGCAGTCTCGCGAAGGAACTTTCAGGCAGGCGATAAAGCAGGGTTGGGGAACGGCCCTGGCTTTTGGCCTGTTTTTCGTCCTGAACAGCTTATCCAGTTTTTATTACTTTTTCTACCTGGTACCGGCCCTGGCCCTTTACCTGCTGGTCTTTTTTGTTTACGAACGCCGTTGGCCCCGGCCAGCCTTTATTGTCCAACTGCTGGGGGTGGGCCTGCTGGCCGGGTTGCTTATCCTGCCAACCCTGCTACCCTATGCGGCAGTAGTGGCCGACCAGGGTGCCGAACGCACGCCCCGCGATGTGGAGCAGTTTTCAGCCAATTACCGCTTTTATCTCGGCGCAACCCCTAACAATTTGCTTTGGGGTAACAGCCTTTCCCGGTTGGCCGGGACCGGTGGTGAACGGGCACTCTTTCCCGGTGCCCTGGCCTACCTGCTGGGTGCTATCGGCCTGCTGGGACCCCTGGTGGTAGGGGCGTTTTTGAAAATACGGCGCGGTAAAGTGGCCGCCGGGAATTCGCCGGGGGAACATAGCTTACGGTTAACCCACACCGAAAAGCGCGAACGCTGGGCCTGGGTGGTTATCGGCCTGTTCGCCCTGGTGATGAGCATGGGTTGGACCCTGCACCTGCGCGGCTGGGATGTACCGGGCCTCTACAGGCTGTTTTACAATTATTTCCCCGGTTGGGTCGCTTTGCGGGCGGCAGTCCGTTACAGTGTCTTTGTTCTTTTCGCCCTGGCGGTAATTAGCGGTCTGGCCGTAGCCTGGCTTGGCCGGGTCGATTGGGCCGGGTTACGCCGCCAAATCAAGCTGGGACAGCGAACATGGCCGCTCCGGCGTATAGTCGGCCTGGGGCTGGTCACACTTTTGCTGGCGGGAGCTTTCCTGGAATACCGTAATGATATAACCTATACAAACCCGGCTGTGCTGCCTAACCCGCCGGAGGTCTACCGCTGGCTGGCCGACCCGGCCAACGCCGGACCGGTGCTGGAATTACCCGCTCCACCCGACACGGCTAACCCGCCTTCTATCCGGAGTTATTACAGCACTTTTCACTGGCAGCCTTACGTCAACGGTATAGCCGCTTATATCCCGCCGGTCCAGCAGGACATTGCCGCCCTTACCAACGAATTCCCGTCCGAACGCAGCCTGGCCGCTTTCCAGGGAATGGGTGTGCGCTGGCTGGTCTATCACTTGCAGGATGAAAATACACCATTAGCCCCGGCCGAATGGCAGAAAATCGAGGCCCGGTTGGGCAAAACACCCCAGGTCAAACTGGCAAAGGATTTTCCCAAAGATAAGGTCAGGCTCTACGAATTAGCCGCCGACCCCTGGATGACTAAAGTATATGCCGGGTTACCCGCCGGGGCCGGAGTCATCGTCAGCGACTACCGCCGCAACCAACCGACCCTGGTCGAACTGGTCCAGACCTTTTTAAGGCGTGACGGTCATTCACTGTACGGGGCGGACCGGGCCGGTTACCGCTTCCTGACCGCCCCACCCTCCGGGCACCCGGTTAGCGCCGGACTTTTTGCCGCTGACGAGGATCCTTCGGGGTATGGCTTCAGCCAGGCCGATTTGTCCTGGAGCGGGCACGGGCTTAAATTCTACCGCCGCCAGGAAAAACAGTTTGCCGCCGCCTACGACCTGGACCGCGACCCTCAGTTGGAACGTTACAAAGTGGTGAAAGGTTCGCTGGAACTTTCCATCGAAAAAGACCGCCTGAAGTTCAATGGAAATGACGCCGGGAGCGGTAAAAATTTGGAAGGGCCGGGCCGGGTGAACCTGCTGTTAAGTTCCTTTGGGCCGCAAGTCATCAAGCTCAACGGTCAGAGTATTGACCTGCCTGGCGGCACCAGCCAATGGCGCAGCCCCGCTCTGGCAGCTGGAACGAAATTAAAAATCGAGGCCACCCCCGGCCAGACCCTTTACCTGAACCGGGCGGAACTCGTTTCCCTTGAAGCCAGCCAACCGGGCGGAATGACCCCGTTACCGGGAGCATCCCTGCTGGCGGCCCGCACCATCCAGGAAAATGGCCGTTTCAAGAGTAACTTCCAGGCCTGGACTCCGCCGGTGACCACCCAGGACCCCGGCAGCTATGTTATGACGCTGGATATCTACCGGCGCCCCTGGGGCACTCACCCTGGCGGCCATTTTGGAACTTTTTCCATTGCATTGGCGGGGCTGGCCCAGACTCGCCAGGTCGAGTTTGATTTTGACCCTATCACCCGCAAAATGACCGCCCGGCTGGATGGTGCTGGGGCCGATGTGGGTGCCGAAGTCTTTAAGGCGGCCGGGGATGGTGATTGGGCGGCTTTTATTACTCTGCGGAGCAGCAACCCGGCCAACTCCCAGGACTATCCGCTGGTCGGCCAGACCCGGCTTTTTGAGTTCAGCCTGGATGCAGGCCAATTGACTTCCACCAAACTTTTACCGGACCGTGAGATGGCGCTTTTGCCGCCAATCCCGGTCAAGTAAGCTTACTCACCAAGAATCGGCTTAATGAAAATACTGATTATTACAACAAACGGTATAACCGCCACCTTTCAAAGCTGGCCGGAAAGATTACAAGCCCGTGGATTGGTCCGGCGCGGCCACCAGGTCCGGGCAATTACCTACCGTGGCAAACAGGACTTTAACCGGCTGGAACACGAAGTAATTGACGAAGTAGCGGTACACCGGGTTAAACGGCGCGGCTGGCTCTCGTGGGAACTGGCCCGTGATTTGGTGACCGGCCCGAAACCGGACGTGGTACACCTGCACCACCTTTCCAACCAGCTTGCCTACGAAGCGGCCATTATTTGTAAACTCCGCCGGATACCGCTGGTAATGACCCCACACGGCCTCTTTCACGACCCCTACCTGGTTGTAGACCGCGACCGGCCTTTTGATGCCCCGGCCCGTTACAGTGACATGATTCTATCCGTCCGGCAATTCGTAAGGGCCATGGTCAAGCAGTTCAAGCCCAAACGCCACCTGAAAAACTATCTAAACCACAGCCCCTTGCTGCTGATGGACAAAGTGCTGGTCCTATCGCGCCACGGCAAAGAAGTCGCCCTGAAACTGGGCGTGCCCGAAAAACGCCTGGCTATTGTTGCCAACGCAATAGACCAGGATTGGGCCGGGGAAGATAGCGAACTACCGGCCGAAGTAAAGGGCTTCAAAGGCCCGCTGGTGCTTTATATGGGCCAGTTCAAGTACCGTAAGGGTTTCGACTTGCTGGCGAAAGCCATCCCGGCCATCCTGGAAGGTTGCCCCGGGGCACGCTTTGTCTTTACCGGCCACAGTCCGATACATGAAGCCGAACTTATCCGGTTGGTCGAAGCGGCTAACGCCCGCGACAAACTTATCCTGCTGCATACTCCCAGCGAAGGCGAAAAAGCGGCCCTTTTCCGGCGCGCTGCCCAATCCGGAGCCTATGTACTGCCTACCCGTTACGAAGGTTTTGGAATTCCCTTGATCGAGGCGATGTCGCTCGGGTGCCCGGTTATTTCAACCAATATCCCGGTAATTGACGAGCTAATCAAGGATGGCGAGAACGGGCTGTTGTTCCCACTGGAAGATGTAGCCGGTCTGGCGGCAGCGGTTGTACGGCTGTTACAGGACAATGGCCTGCACCAGAAATTAGCCCATGGCGGCTATGAAACAGTCAAACGCTACTTTACGCCGGTTATCCTGGACCAGCTTGAGGCGGTATACCGGGAAGTGAGTAAGAAATAAGGTTCGACAGGGCCGGTCTTTGCCGGGCTGCCTACCCGTTTTCCCATACCCTGGTGTTAAAATCCAGGTCATTATCAGAATAATTCAAAAAGCAACGGCCTTACTTTTGAAGGTAAGGCCGTTTTTGGTGTATGACTTATATTACTTTACCGCTGCCGCCATCAACCCGTTACCGATAACGGGTGGATAGGGTACGGCCAGGCGAAGGCCCAGGCGGCGGACTGTCCTCTGGTAGGCCGGTTTGATGCCGGTACGCCAGCGCACCTGGCTGAACCCGGCTTCTTTTAGCAGGCGGGAAAGCCGCTGGGGGTCCATCAGGTTAATGTGGGTCGGGTCGCGGTAGCCGCTCCAGGTCTGGCCGGTCAGCTTTGCCAGTGGGCGGCGAATGTCCCACAGGTTGGGGGTGGTTAAAAGCAAGACGCCACCAGGAGCCAGCGCCCGCCTGACTTCTTGTAGAAACAAAAGGTCATTGGAAAGGTGTTCGATCACCTCACTTGCCAGGATGATGTCCAACGAATTGTCGGCAAAGGGCAGTCCGTCGTTAAGGTTGCAATTGAGCAATGGCACGCCGGGGGCGCGTTTCTGGGCTTCCAGGAGCGGGTAATAAATAAAGTCGCTGCCAATTACCTGAAAACCCTGGCCCACCAGGAAAGGCAAAGACGGTCCGGCCCCACAACCCGCATCCAGCAAGCGCGGGTGGGTCGCCACCGAAACTTTACCAAACCTCAACAACCGCCCGTACTGCCAGGCGGCTTTTTCGTCAGATTTACTGATCTGACCGGCAAAATATTTCTCATCGTACAGCTTTTCATCAAGCTGGGTCATTAATATCCCTCTTTACCTGTACCACCAGGGTACAAATCATCAAAACTTTAAATGAATGGTTTATACTTTAATAAAGTTCCAAAATTACAAACATGCCTGTTAATCCGGCTAATTTACCCTGACTATATTAGAAGTGCTTAACAAGGCTTAAGTGGTCCTACCGGTACTTTTAATACCTGTCTTTATTAACCAGCGGATAAACCCACCATACTCCCAGTAATACCAGGCCAACGACTCCGGCTATTACCAGGCTGGCTTCGAAACTGAGGACCTGGGAAACTACCAGTTGCACCACAAATGTCACGGCCAGACTTAACGGCACCAGGCCAATAATAATCATGTTAGTGGCGAATTGCTTAAATTCGACCCGGTTTATCAGGGGCCGGATAAGCCGGTGATGGGCCGCCGGGGCGGTAAACAGGATAAGGCTGATAACCGCGCAGATAAATGTTCCCAGGTACACATATTTCTCGAAATCGATCAATTTTTCAAAACTGGCGTTAAAAGGCAGAATAATCAAAAAGGCGGTCAGGACTTGCGAACCCTGCAGCAATATACGCAATTCCTGGTGCAAATCACCCAGGTCATCATCCGGTACAGCGGGACCGGTAATCACTTTGCCGTCAGGTTTTTTCTTTTCCAAGATAGCTTTCCCCTTACTACTGGTTACGTTGATCTATAGCCGGTTTTCACAACATTGGTAAAATAAATTTACACATACATTTATAGACATTCAAATATGATGGGATTTTAACATAACCCTGTTAAACATACACCTGGCATTTCAAGTGAATTACCCGGTCCAATAAGCCGCAGCCTCAGGGCTGTTTATGGAGATTACTCCATGCGGCTGCTCCGGCTCAAAAGCGACAATAATTTAACCGAAAGCAGAAAAATAAAGCAGTTACTCAAGCTGGTTAAGAGGGCCAAACTTACCCAAACCAGTGCCTACCGACTTTCACCCATCACCGGTTACTGTCTATACCGGACCGGCCTTCTTGCTTTAATAAAACTACCCGGCCGGGCTAGCTGCGCCTGGCGCTTCCTCCAGGGTACACAGGCTTGAAACGCCTCCCCGGAGGCCAGTTTTAGCACCCCGTAAGGTTAAAGTTGCGTACTGAATTTAATCGGGCTGCACTTTGTGCTACTCTTATTTAGCAACAACCCGAAGTAGACACATACGGCCTGGAAGAAGTACTTTAAACCTACCCGGCCTTGCCTTTGAAAGGTTCCAGGGTAATACGGCCACCGTCACGGTTACCGGACCAGGACACCTACCCGCTATTTAACGTCAAGGGACGGTAATTTTTTCGGACTTATGCTGCCAGGCCAGGTACATTTCGTTTGCTGAGGCCCTATGGACTTATAGCGGCCTGTATATTTGTGCTTGTACTGCTCTTGGTTCCAGAATCATATTTATTTAATTTTTTATAATATAAAATGAAGGGATATGTCACGTGAAGCCTGAATCGCAAGCTGCTAACCTTTCCGACCTGGAAACCAGATTAAAATTAATGGCACGAGTGGGCTCGTGCAGTTCACCCAGTTTTTCACCTGACGGGCAGCAACTTGCTTTCGTCTCTAACCTGAGCGGTGTGCCCCAGGCCTGGACCATCCCGGTAACCGGCGGCTGGCCCAGCATGGTAACCTCCCTGGAAGACCCCGTTACGGACCTTGCGTGGTCGCCCACCGGAGATAAACTGGCCCTGCTGGTCGCGCCCGGTGGCGGTATGAACCAGCAAATCTACCTGATACGGCCGGACGGTACCGGCTTACAACTGGTTACGGATGGTGGAAAAGACAACAATAACCTGGGAACGTGGGACCACAGCGGTCAAAAACTGACCCTGTCATCCAACCGCCACAATCCCCAGGCCATGGACGGGTATATACTTGACCTGACCGGGGAACGGCCAGCCCTTCAACTGGTGGTACGCAACCCCGGCATCGGCTATTTGACCGACCTAACCCGGGACGGCAAAATGGCCCTGTTGGACCGCCTGGAATTTCGCAGTGACAACAATGTGTTCTTGCTAGAACTTGCCGGTCCAGGTGAAACCGCCCTGGAAACCTTATTGACTCCTCACCAGGGGCCAGGTAGTTTTGGCGGGAGTAAATTCTCGCCTGACGGCCGGACCATTTACCTGGCCTCTAATGACGAACGCGAATACCAGGCTTTTGGCCGGATACAACTTGATTACAACGGAAAACCCGGCCCGATAGAAGTTATCGCCGGGCGGGACGACGCCGAATTAGAATCATTTAGAATTAGTGAGGATGGCCGCCTGGCCGTGCTGGTCTGGAACCGGTCCGGACAAAATGAACTGGCCTTCCTGGACCTGGAATCCCTCGAAGTAAAAGATGGCCCGGCCCTGCCAGCGCCGGTTGTGGGCAATTTGAAACTATCTCCCGATTCCAACCGGATTGCCCTGACCCTGACCGGGGCAAACCGCCCGATGGACATCTGGATATTGGACCTTGCTACCGACGAGTTCCGCCAGATTACCTTCAGCCCGCACCCCGGCATTGACCTGGAACAGCTGGTGGTACCGGAGCTGGTCGAGTTCCCGGCCCATGATGGTGTAACCCTGACCGGTTGGCTCTACCGGGCCGGTGATAGGTCAGGTCCGCTGGTACTAAGTTTCCACGGTGGTCCGGAAGGCCAGGAAAGGCCGCTCTTTAGCAGTAATTACCAGGCCCTGGTTATGCGCGGCATCAGTGTCCTGGCGCCCAATATTCGCGGATCGTCCGGCTTCGGCAAGACCTTTGTCAACCTGGATAACGGCCACCTCCGCTTTAACGCCATCAAGGATATTAAAGCCTGCATAGACTTCGTGGTGAGCCATAAATACGGGTGGCCCGGTCAGATTGGCATAATGGGCGGTTCCTATGGCGGTTACATGACAATGGCCGGGCTGGTGGAGTTTCCCGATTTGATCGCCGCCGGGGCCAATCTTTATGGTATCGTAAACTTTGAGACTTTCTTCGCCCAGACCGAACCCTGGATGGCCGCAATTTCCAAAGTAGAGTACGGCGACCCGGATACCCAGGCTGATTTGCTGCGGCGACTGTCCCCTATCCACCGGCTTGGCCGCCTGACCTCACCGACCCTGGTCATTCACGGGGCCAACGATACCAACTGCCCGGTGGTGGAAGCCGAACAGGTTGTCGAAAACCTCAACGAACGGGGAATCCCGGTGGAATACATTCTCTTTCCGGATGAAGGCCACGGCTTCCGGAAGATACCTAACCGTATAAGGGCTACGGCGGCAATAGTTAACTGGTTTGAAAAGTACTTAAAGACCCATTCTGAATTGTACTAAGTTGTACAATGGAGGTATGGAATGGGTAAAGGTTTTGCCTGGGCCAGGATTTAACGGAAAAGAAATCAACTTTGTAGAGCCGGATAAGGGGGTATACGCCTGCACATGGTTGCCGATAGCGCCTTTTGACGCCAGCCGGATGTATGGCGGGATAACCGGATTGGACCCACGTATCTGGACGGCCAGCCCGAACCTTGAAATGTGGGCTGCTTTACAGGATTAAGCAAGAAAGAGATTAACAATGAACGTTAAAGAAATGTTTGACCTGAATGGTAAAGTAGCCCTGGTAACCGGGGGTGGTCGAGGCATCGGGCAGATCGTTGCGGAAGCCTTACTGGAAGCCGGGGCAAAAGTCGCCATTACCGGGCGGCGGCCCGAGTATTTGCAGCCGACCGAAGCGGCTTTCCGGGACAAAGGTTACGATTGTACAACCGTTGTGGCGGATGTCTCCAGGGCCGGTGACGTAGACCGGACGGTAAACGAGGTCCTGGAAAGGTACGGCCAGGTGGATATCCTTGTTAACAACGCCGGGCAGACCTGGGGCCAGAACACTGAAGATATGTCGCTCGCCAGGTGGGAACAGGTTTTAAATACTAACCTGACCGGTATCTTTTTAATGTCCCAGGCCGTGGGGCGGCACATGATCGAGCGAAAGCAGGGCCGGATTATCAATATTGCTTCAGTTGCCGGGCTGCGGGCCGGGGCGACCGAAGCGGTTAACATGCTGGGTTATAGCACCAGCAAAGGTGGTGTCATTACCATGACCATGGCCCTGGCCCGGGAATGGGGACCAAAGGGTATTTCGGTGAACGCGATAGCCCCGGGCTGGTTTCCTACCCGCATGGCTAGCGGTGTCATTGAGGCCAACCGTGAACAGTTCGAAGCCCAGGCCGCTCTGAAACGGGTTGGAAACCTGGAAGAACTCAAGGGAGTAGCCCTGTTCCTGGCATCCTCCGCTTCCAGTTACATCACCGGCCAGACTATCGTAGTCGATGGCGGCATGTCGCTCTAACCGGGTACGGATTAGTTACCTGAAAAGTAAAGGAGATAGCAAAGAATGGGACGCCTGGAAGGAAAAATAGCCTGGATTACCGGTGCCGGTAGCGGAATTGGGGCGGCTACGGCCCGCCGTTTTGCCAGCGAGGGAGCAATTGTAGCAGTAAACGATTTAAATGTAGCAGGTGGCAACCAGCTTGTGAAACAGATTCAGGAGGCCGGGGGCCAGGCCGAGTTTTTCCTGGGTAGCGTGACCGATATAGCGAAGGTCCAGGAAATTGTACAGACCCTGGTAGCCAAATACGGACGGTTAGACTTACTTGTTAACAATGCCGGGGTCTTGCGGGACGCCATGATGGCAAAAATGACTGAAGAACAGTGGGATACCGTCATTGATACCCACCTGAAAGGTTCATGGTTGTGCGCCAGGGCCGCCCTTGAACAAATGAAAATCCAGGGTAGCGGAGTGATTACCAATACCAGTTCGACGTCGGCCCGGGGAAATATCGGGCAGGCTAATTATGCCGCCGCCAAAGCCGGTATCTGGGGTCTGACCAAAACCCTGGCCCTGGAGTACGGCAAGTACGGTATCCGGGTTAACGCGATTGCGCCAGGCTTTATTGAAACCCCCATGACCGACCAGATTCCGGATATGTTGCGGGAGCGGGCAATCAGCAGCATTCCATTGCGGAGAATCGGCCAGCCGGAGGACGTTGCCAATCTGCATCTTTTTTTAGCCAGCGATGAGGCGGCTTACATCACCGGGCAGATTATTTATGTTGATGGCGGCGTAAAAATTTAATCCTCGCTTTAAAGTTATCCTCCCGGTCCAGGGCGATCAAGTTTAGCCCTGGACCGGAAATTCCTTCCTAAAAGTCCGGTTCAGGGGTTTCCAATTACAGGCAAGGTAAAGGGAATTCCACTATGATTTACCGATAAAACCCGGCCCCTGAAGGCCAGTTGCGGAACCGCTCAACATATGATACATTTTTGTGGTACTCCAACTTTTACCCGATAAATTAAGCATTTGCAAAAACACCCATGCCCCTTATAGAAGATGATAAACCCTATATTGCCGGGGACGAGAAGTACTGGCTGGCTTTTAGCCGGGTGGGTGGTATTGGAGTTGTCCGCATGCGGCGGCTGTTCGAGTTCTTTGGCAGCCTGGAAAGAGCCTGGCAGGCCAGGACCGGCGATTTTATGCAGGCGGGCCTGGAACCCCGGCTGATAGAACGCGTCCTGAACTTCCGGCCCAAATTTGACCCTGACCAGGAAATGGAACGCCTGGCCCAACTGAAAATTGAGCTTTTAACCCTTGGCGCGCCCGGCTACCCGGAAAGGTTGGGCCAGATTGATACACCACCACCGGTGCTATATTTGCAAGGTTCGCTGCAACCCCAGGATAACCTGGCCCTGGCGGTCGTCGGCACGCGGCAGGCCACCAATTACGGCCGGGCCGCAACTCAGAATATCTGCACCGAACTGGCCGGACAGGGAGTGACGATTATCAGCGGACTGGCGAAAGGCATCGACACCATCGCCCACCAGGCGGCCTTACAGGTCGGTGGCCGGACCCTGGCCGTGCTGGGGAGCGGCGTCGATGTAATTTACCCTTCGGAGAACCGGTCACTGGCCGCCCGGATTACCGACCCGGCAGCCCAGAACGGCGCGATTATCTCGGAATACCCTCCCGGTACGCTGCCCGAAGCGGCTAATTTCCCGCCCCGAAACCGTATCGTGAGCGGTCTTTCGCTGGGGGTTTTTGTGGTCGAGTCTAACATTAAGGGGGGTGCTTTAATTACGGTGGATTTTGCGGTAGAGCAGGGCCGGGACGTCTTTGCTCTACCGGGCAGTATCTTTAATCCTACCAGCGCCGGGGTCAACCGCCTTATCCGGCAGGGTTCAGCCCGGTTAGTCACCTGCGCCGAAGAAATATTGGAAGAATTGCGGCCGGGCGGTATGTTTGACCCCCAGGACCGCCAGACGCAAATGGAATTGTCCCAGGCGGGCGACACCGATACCGAACGCCAATTGCTCAAAATTTTACGCCAGGCCGGTGAACCCCTGCACATAGACGAGGTTTGCCGGGATACCCAATTGCCTACTTCGGAAGTCAGTAGCCTCCTGGTTATGCTTGAACTCAAGGGGCTTGTGCAGGGCATGGGCGGTATGCGTTATGGTTTAACTCGTCTTGGAAACTAGAATTTAGGATTTAACTTGATTTACTCTTACAATACACACCAGAAGGTTATTTCCAATTTGATAAAGCTTTGCCTGGGGTTGATTCTGGCGCTTTTGCTTACGGGTTGCGCCGGGGAGCCAACCACAACCACCCAGGCGACTTTAACGCCCCAGTCAACCCTTACTGGACAGACAGATACTACACCAACACCCGGCCAGACCCATGCGGTTGACCCGGTACATTCCGTTTCGCCGGTTATTACTTTTCCAAATCAAACCCCGGATTTACAAAAGACTACTACCCCTGATTATAACCCCCTTTTACCCGGACAGGTCCGGCCGTCTAACCCAAAAGCAGAGCTATATAATCCCGGCCCGGGTAAAGCATTGCCCAAAAATACGCTGGTGGTGGGGACGGATAGCGGCTTATACCTGCTAAACCCAACCGGCGGCCCCGAAAAACTGCTGGTTGGCGGCGCGAGTTTTATGGACCCCAGCATCTCACCGGACGGCCAGAACATAACCGCCTTCCGGCGCGACCCCCTTACCCGGCAGTCACAACTGGTCCTGGTTAACCTGGGCGGCAGCCTAAAGCCTGTTACTTTTGATACAGGCGGGATTGTCATGGCGGCTGCATGGTCACCGGATAGTAAAAAATTGGCCCTGACGCGGGCTACCGATACCAATAACGATGGCCTGGTTGACGTTTTTGACCAGACCAGCCTGGTACTGTATGAGGTAGCCAGCGGCAAACAAACCGCCCTTGCCGAAGGGGGATATGGCGCATGGTCGGCTGATGGCTTGCGATTGGCCTATATAATACCGGGCGCTACCGATAGTAACCTCGATCCGACTACCCGGCAATTGCGGCGTGGGCCGAATGCCCTGGGCGTCTACAATTTCAGCACTAAAGCCAAACGGACCTTGCTGGAATCCAAAGGCCAATTGCTAGGCCTGGCAAACGCCAGCTTTACGCCTATACCCCCTGATATAAATCTTGACCTGCGCTATTTTAAATCGGTAGCCTGGCACCCCGACAACAGGCATTTTACGGCCAGCGCCGATGCGGTCGGACCAAGTGGATTGCGGGCCGGTATAATTTTAACCATTACCCTGGACGATCCCACTCCCAGAATTTTAACCGCCGCCGGAGATGCCGCCAGTCGAGTAACCTGGTCACCAGACGGCAAGCAATTAGCTTTCGAGACCATACCTCAATTCCCGGTAACGGCCAAAAGCGCTAACCAGGTGGCCCTTCTAAAAGTGGTCAGCCTTGAAAACAGCGCCCCGGTCAGGACCATGCTGGGGGCAGCGGCTACCCGGAGTGAAACCAGGCGTCCGGTCTGGTCACCGGACAGCCAGCAACTGGCCTACTTATCCGGTGACACCTCTATTTTGACACTGGCCGATGCGACCGGCCAGAATCCCCGCTATCTTCTGGCAGGCTGCCAGGGTTTTGACTGGTTTTAAGTTTTCAAATTTCAGCAGGTTTTCTAACTTCCCAGGAAGGGAAAACAAAATAAACCAAAACCATAAAATGAGCAGGTGTTTGACTGTAAAGGACAAATACCTACCCGGATGGTTTAAACCCGGTGTTATTACGGGTAAATGAGGTTGCGGGCCTGTTTCAGGGCCAGCCTTTGTTTGACCCGGTGCGGTTTCTAATGATGCAGGTACAGGTAAAAGTAAAAGGGCTATAGCCGAGAAGCGAGCCTTGAACAAATTTTGCTATATTTAGATAAGTAGTCAGCTTGTTTTTGTAAGTAGGATTACTTATATGGGTACGCAATTTTTGTAAAAATACAAAAACACTATGTGTTTTTACATAGTAAAAGTACCTTGACCGGGTTGTAGGTAAGTATAGAATTACTTTAAATTAAAAAGTATGACTTACATCACAGAAACTAGCCAGAAAATAAGGCATCATGTAGTTAGAATTAATTTACCCGACTGCCTAACGTTAGACTTCATAATAGCTTTATGACGTTCCGGCCGGGGTTTACCTGACCCAGGAGCCCAGTGTGTGGTCTAAGTCTGAATTACCCAATTTAACTACCAGGATGATTGGTCGGGAGCGAGAAGTAGCCGAAGTCAGCGGTTTACTTATGCATCCCGACATTCGCTTGCTGACCCTGACCGGTTCGGCTGGAGCCGGCAAGACCCGCCTGTGCCTGCAAGTTGCCTCGGAAATACGCGATGTTTTCCCCGACGGGCTGGTTTTTGTTTCGCTGGCCCCGGTGACAGACGCAGCCCTGGTGGGATTGGCAATCGCCCAGGTATTAGGGGTTCAAGAGGCCGGAAACCAGCCGGTTACCGAAAACTTAAACCGGTTTTTGGAAGATAAAGAAACGCTGCTGGTCCTGGATAATTTTGAACATGTGGTGGGTGCGGCGGCACTTCTGGCCGACTTGCTGGGTGCCTCACCCGGCCTGAAAATTATGGTGACCAGCCGGGAAGTGCTGCACGTCTACGGCGAGCAGGAATACCAGGTTAAACCGCTCGGCCTGCCGCCTCTTTCAAAAAATGCCACTTACGAACCGGACGATTTACTGCGCTACGAGGCCATCAACCTTTTCGTGCAGCGGACCCAGGCCGTCCGGCCTGACTTCGAACTTACCCGGGAAAATGCCGGGGCAGTACTGGAGATTTGTACCAGGCTGGATGGGTTGCCCCTGGCTATAGAACTGGCGGCGGCGCGTGGCAAATTTCTCAATCCCCAGGCCCTGCTAAACCGCATGGATAACCGGCTGCAACTCCTGACCGGCGGCGCTCGCGACCTCCCACGGAGGCAGCAAACTTTACGGGATGCCATCGGGTGGAGTTATGACTTGCTGGACGACCGTGAAAAACGCCTGTTCAGCCGGTTAGGAGTCTTTTTGGGCGGTTGGACCCTGGAAGCGGTGGAAACGGTCTGCCATGAACCGGGTGAAGATAACCTGGCCGTGCTGGAATGCCTGGCGTCTCTGGTGGATAAAAGCCTGGTCCGGCAGCTTGAGCCGCCGCCAGACGGTGCTAAAAACCTGGAGTCGCGCTTTGGCACCCTCGATACCCTGCGGGAGTTTGCCCAGGAACGCCTGGCTGAAAGCGGCCAGGAAGGACTTATACGGGAACGCCACGCCCGCTACTTTATAAAGCTGGCCGAAGCCGCCAGGACCGGACTGCAGGGCACCGACCAGTTGGTCTGGCTGGAGCGGGTCGAGGCTGAGCATGATAATTTAAGGACGGCCCTGGGCTGGTTGTTGGAAGACCCCAAACCCGGCCAGGGAACCCACAGTGGGCTTGAGGCTTCACCCGAATTTCTTTTGACAATGGCGGCACGGTTAGTGGTGGCTTTAGGCTGGTTCTGGTATACCTATGGTTACCTGGGACAAGGGCGCTACTGGTTGGAATTGGTCCTGGAAAAGACCGAGGCCAGGCCTGGCTGGAACCCGGCCCGGATAAGCCCGGCCCAGGCCCGGGTCTGGTTCTTTGCCGGTATGACTGCCCGGAACCAGGGTGATTACCGGCAGGCGGAAATATTCTGCCAGCGTGGTCTCGAACTGTGCCGGGCCATTGAGGACAAGCCGGGTATCCTGGACGCCCTTTATGGGGTGGGAGCGGTCGCCTGGGTGAAGGGCGATTTCACAAAAGCCCGGGAGTACCTGGAAGAAAGTCTGGAAATTTCGGCCGAACTTAACGATACCTGGAGCATGGCCCGTTCTTATCATGGTCTGGGTGAAGTAGACCGTGGGTTGGGCCGGTATGAACGGGCCGCTACTGCCTTTAAAGGCAGCTTGCGCCTGTTCAGGCAGGTAGGCGACCCCTTACACGGTATTTTTTCCATGCTCAGGTTGGGTACGCTGGCCTGGAGCCAGGCAAACCTGAACGAAGCGACCGAGCGGCTTAAAGAGTGTTTACAATTATTCCGGGAAGCGCGAAATAATTGGGGCATCGCTTATTCCCTGATGTACCTGGGCGGAATTGATTTTGAACAGGGTAACTATCATGAAGCTGAAAATAAACTGACCGAAAGCCTGGCCCTTTTCCAGCAGGAAGGGTACCAGCCGGGGATTGCCGGGGCGCTCAATTACCTGGGCCTGACCTGCTTTGCCCTTGACCAGTGGCGCGATGGTATTCGCCAGAACCTTGAGAGCCTGCAGCTCCGCATTAGCGGCCAGGATAAACCTGGCATAATCTATTCGCTGGGAAGCCTGGCCCTTTTAAGTGAAGACCTGGGCCTGGACCACCAAAGCGTCCGGCTTTTAGCCGGTGTAAAGCATTTGCGCCAGCTTAGTGGCTCGGCGGTGGGACCGCTTTTCAAGGATTTATTTGAAGAACTCCGCGAGAAACTGGCTTCCCGACTGGGTGAAAATTTTGACCGTATCTGGGCTGAAAGTGAAAATCTCCAGCCGGAAGAACTTTTGAACCGGCTGGAATTTGAGGACGCCCTGGCTAAACGAGAAACAAAAGCGGCACAACCGCACCAACCCCTGTTTGCCGGGGGCAATTTAGCCTGGTACGGCGGCCTGCCGGACCCAGAAACACCTGACCGCCGGACCCGAAACCAACCCTCCCGGGCGGTGGATGAACTCACCAGCCGCGAAATCGAGGTCCTGGGCCTGGTCGCCCAGGGTTTGAGCAATATCCAGGTAGCCGATAAATTGAGCATGGCTCCCCGCACCGTCAACGTCCACCTGACCTCAATTTACAGCAAGATTGGGGTTACTTCCCGCACCGCCGCCACCCGCTACGCTCTTGAAAACCGCCTGGTACCCTGATCCGTTTACAGGTGTTCCAGGAAAAAGTCAGTCAGCCGGTTATAGCATTTAACCCGGTTTGCAAACTTCAATACATCATGGCCCTCATCCTCAAACATCAGATAGTCCACCTCTTTGCCCAACGCACGTAAATGTTCAACCAGATCCCGCGACTCGGATTCTATAACCCGGGGGTCGTTCTTTCCCTGGATGACCAGCAAAGGACATTGGATTTGTCCCAGGTAGGTCTGGGGCGAACGCTCGCGCAAAAACTCCGGTTCCTTTTCCGGGTCACCTATCGTTAAAGCGAAGTAAGCCCGCCAGGTAATTGGGGCACTCTTGACCAGGTTAGCCAGGTCGTAAGGGCCGAACATATCGGCGGCGGCTTTCCACAACTCGGGATGGCGGCTGGCAAGGGTTAGGGTCATATAACCACCGTAAGAGCGCCCGATGACGGCCGACCGCGTTACATCCACCTGTGGGTGTTCGGCCAGTAGCTTCATGGCGTGCAGGTGGTCCTGGCGGTCCTGGCCGCCCCAATCCCGGTCAACTCGTTTGGTATAGCTGAGACCGTAGCCGGTGCTGCCGCGTACATTCGGCACAAACACGGCAAACCCATTCAGGGTCAAGAACTGGATTAGCGGCATTGAAAACCAGGTAAAATCCGGGCGTTCCTGACTTTGCGGGCCGCCGTGAATGTAGTAGACCAGCGGTCGCTTGCCTTCAGACCCCAGGACCGGGGCAGGCAGGTATAGCCGGGCCGACACCCGCAGCCCATCAAAAGAAGTAAATGAAGCATCCTCTCCCGGGGACAGCCATTCCTGCGGTACGCCGAGAATACGCTCATTGGTATGGACGGTAATTTTTTTCCGGTCCGGCCCTTCGACAGTATAAAGCTGGCAGGGTGAGATTGCGGTGGAGAAGGCCAGGGCGTAGCGGTCGGCCTCTTTATCGTAATGGATCGATTCCAGGACACCGTTTGATAGCTGGCCCTGGCCGCAAATTACCCGGTCCAACTTTAATTCGCGGGTGTTTTCGTCATACTGGCCCTCATAGACCCAGGAGCAGCCGTCAATGTTGTACTGCAACAAATAGCGGCTGCCTGAAAGCAGCTGGTAGCCCATAAATTCGCCAACTCCGCTGTGGACCGTCTCCCTTATGGTCACTGGCAGGATTTCGCCCGGCTTATCCAGGTCAAGATAACCCAACCCAAAAGTATCTTCAAAAAGCGATGTGACCAGCAGCAAACCCCGCCCGCTTTCGGTATAGCTGCTGCCTCCAACGGAATTAAGCTCCACCTGGTGGTCGGCGGCCCGTTCTTCAAGAGGCAAACCGTACAAAACACGTGGTTTATCCTGACCGGGCTGCCACTCGTAAAGCACATTGTCACCGACCGCATAGCTGCCATTCAGGGTAACCCGCCGGTAATCCGGGCTTACCCCATCCACAAAATTACCCCAGGTGTCCTGGGACAAAAGTGTAAGTCCACCGGTTACAAGGTTAGCCTGATAGGTCTTATAGATTTCTTCAACCCGGCCTTCAGCGGTGAAATAGACCAGGTTATTTTCCTGGTCGGCGTGATTAATGCTTACTGAAAAACCGGCAAAATGGTCGCCAAAAGCCGCTTCGGGTAGGCCGCCTTCCAGTGGGATAAACATCGGCTGGTAATTTTCATCACCATCACGGTCTAGCATAAGCAAGATTTTCCCTGAATCACCCAGGATTACAAACGAGTCGCCATTCATCAGGCTAGGGTTTTGCAGGGCCACATGGGGCGGCAGTAAAGGCTGTGGCAGGCTGCCGCCCAGTTGCATGGAGTACAGGCTAAAATGGCCGCCCTGGCCCATATTGCTAATAAAAAACAGGGTATCCTGCCAGGTTTTAGGGTTTACAAATAACCGGGCTGAAAGTAAAACCTCAATTGGTACTTTTGCCATTGCTAATTCCAATCTGTTGTTTAATTTATCAAACCTTTTTTCTTCGGGTTTAAGTAAAGTATTTGCTAAAGTTTCGGGTTCAAGGGTTAAAATCCCCAACGGTTGTCTTTGTGCAAGAGTGAAAAGAAACGTTGTTGAATAGGGCTGGGAACTTCCGGGCCAATTCGCACCATAAACATATTGGCCGGGTCCATCAAAATATTTGGCTCATCGGTATCCAGGGCTTCAAAATCGGCCGATGAAATTACCTTGCGTAACATATTGCGGTAAGCGTATTTATTCACCCCGGCTTGCTCATAGTCCCAATGCCAGGCAAGCTCGGTAGAAACGACTATCTTATCGGCGTACCAGCTATCGGTTCCAAAAGCGGCCCGCATTAGCCGGGTGCTAAGGCCCCAGCCACGATACTGGCGGCTAACCTCAACCGCCCCGAACTCACAGACAAATAATGTACCCTGAGGGTTGATCTCAGAAGGTTGATTCAAGACCGCCCAGCGTTCTTCCGGCATGATGGGGTGACTGGTAACATAACCTACAATTTCGGCCTCAGAAGTCTGGGCAATCACGATGTTGCCGCAATCCATCCGGGCAATCTTTAGCAGGGTTTCCTTCTGGCGCTCGCCATCATAGCGGAAGAAAATACCCAGACCCGGTGAAACCTGCATTTGCTCCAAATAAGCAGCCGGGACGCGCCGCCGGAAGAATATTCCCCGGCCGTCTTTTTCAACGGTCAGGTCTTCCAGCAGTTCCCCGGCCGGTGCAATGGCTAAAGGCTGAAGGTCTGGCGAAGTCAAAGTTTACCTGCTTCCTGTGAGAACCCGCACAACTTCCGGCCAACCAGGCACTAATTGACTGGTTACCAAACCGGCCTGACCCAACCTGGCGGCCAGTTCCCGGCCTGAATCTTCGTACAAGCGGTCCATTCGCAGGGCAAACTCGGCCGGTGCCGGGCAAATGTAGCCATTTTCGCCATCCCGGACAAATTCCAAAACGCCACCACTATCCGGGGTGGTCAGGACCGGTTTGCTTGAGCGCATGGCCTCTACCGTGACGTAACCATAATCTTCGTCAACGGGCGCATAATAGACCGCCAGCGAACCGGCATAGAGCCGGACCGCTTCGTCATCACTAATCCTTCCTGTAAATTCTACCCGGCCCTGCAAGCCCATTGCAACCGCCCGCGCTTTAAGGGCCGCTTCTTCCGGGCCGCTCCCGGCGATAACGGCCCTGACCGGGCTGCGAGTTTTTTTAAGAGCTTCCAGGAGCAAGTGGACCCTTTTGGCGCTATCCAGGCGGCTGATAGTAAAAATATAGTCCCCGTAGCCGCTGTTATGGTAGCGGTCGTGATGGGTGGGTGGATAAAGCGAGTGCCCCGTCAGGCCGTTAAAGCGGGCCAACCGCCCCGCCACATTTTTAGAGATAGTATAAATTCGCTCGGCTTCGCCCAGGCCGGTCGCGTCAGTTTCAAGAATCACCCGTCTGGCCCGGCGGTCTTCTTCCGAGACGCCAAAGTCGGTCAAAGCCGTGCCATACCAGTCATAAGCCTGGCGGTGCTGGTGGACCAACCAGACAACCTTGCGGGGGTGACGGACCGCCCAACTGGGATATTTAGTACAAATTACCAGGTCCACCGGGCGGCCCCCGGCCCGGTCCAGTTCCAGCGAGCGCCAGGTAAGTGCCTGAGCCTGTAATTGGCTGCGGGGATACCACTTAAAAGGAATGGTAACAAGTTCAACCCCGTGACCGGCCTGTTCCAGGGCTTTATGTAAACCATCTACCAGCACTTCCGCGCCCCCACGCACAAAAGGGACCTGCGTATGACAAATAATAATATTCATAAAATCAGTCGGCGGGAGCTTCCGGTGCAGCCGCGCTGGTCCCCTCTGGCTGGCCAAGGCGAGCTTCCAGGGCCGCCAGCCTTTGGTCCAGGGCGTAGTCTTCACGGGTCAATTGCTCCAGGTAGGCATTGACCTGGAGTAAGGCGCGGGTGGAAGCGGCATTGAAATTATTTTGCTGCTCGATTATCGGGTTGATGTACCAGCGCAACAGCAGGCGGGTTACGCGCTTGGCATAGGCCAGCCCGCGCCCGATTAACGGCGGGCCACCCCATGTAATCGGCAGGTGTGCGCTGACGTTCCAGCGTTCGTTAACCTGGCGCACCAGGGCGCGTAATTCACTTAATTCGCTGCCGTGTAACTTCTCACGCCGCTCTTTAACCGCCTGGCGCAATTGGGCCAGTTCCTTAGCTAGATCTATTGTGGTCTCCTGGGACATTTAAGCGCACTGTGACCTTTCTACTGAATTTATTATCGCGGTCTATTTTATCACTATTTAAATGCGAAAATAATACCGGAGCCAGGTAGAAAGTATAACTGCTCAACCTGGCAGGTTTTCGGCCTCATTCCGGGCACCGGATTTGAAATATGGTCCTGGACAAAGGGTGTCCAGGTGGACCTGCTATAAGTTATAATACAGCTAGTAATTCCAGGCGTCCGACCTGACCTGTTTACGGGGTCTAATCTTAACCTGTCCTTCAAAATGAGGAGATAATTTGATGAGCATGTCTCAACCGGCCTTTACCCAGCAAGAGCTAAAACAGGCTGCGGCAGTTTATGCAGTTGATACTTTTATCCGGTCAGGAATGATTATTGGCCTGGGTAGTGGAAGCACCGCCGAGCTATTTATACAGGAGTTGGGCCGCCGGGTGGAAGCCGGTACTTTAACCGGCCTGGTCACGGTTTCTACCTCGGAAAAGTCGTCCGATTTAGCCCGGTCCTTCGGCATGGTGGTAAAAGAACTGGCCGATGTTGAAACAATCGATGTAACGGTTGATGGGGCCGACGAAATTGAAACCGCCAATTTTGGGCTGACTAAAGGCCGGGGTGGGGCGCTCCTTCGCGAGAAATTGGTTGCGACGGCTTCGAAATTACAGGTCATTATTGCCGATGAAAGCAAACTTGTTAATCAGCTTGGCGAGAAAATGCCTATTCCGGTGGAAGTTATTCCTTTTGGCTGGCCTCATACGGCTAAACGCTTAAAGGAGTTAGGCAGCGAACCGGCCCTGCGTTTGATAAATGGGCAACCCTACCTGACCGACGGCCAAAATTACGTCCTGGACTGCCGCTTCCCACCCCTAAACGACCCTCGGGGGATGGCAAATGCTATTAAAGGCACTGTTGGCGTGGTAGAGCACGGCCTGTTTATTGATATCGCCGGTCGGGTCGTTATTGCCGGTAACAATGGGGTCTACGAACTTGAAAAGACCGGGCAGAGCCGCTAGAGCTCGTTCCGGTTAAGGCTGCTTACTTGGGTAATAATGAGCCGGGCGACCAGTTACTTTCGGGCCCGGCTTTGAGCAGTTCCGGAACCAGCCCTTCATGCAAATTGTTTGGAAAGACCGGGTTTATTTCCGGTTTGTCGGCTGTATCTTCAACTATAAAAGCGTTTACAACCCCATTTAACTGCCGTACAACTTCTTCCAGGTCATTGGCGCTAACCAGGTATTGCTGGCTGTTATCGCTGATATTGTAGCTAATTTGGCTCAACTCATGCATAGTGGTGGCTACCTGGGTACTGGCCTGGCGCTGCTGCTCGGTCGCATGAGAGATAGCCTGGGCCAACTGGCTGGTCTGCTCGATTTGATTAATAATATTTTCATTGGCGCGCAAACTTTCGCTAACCATTTTATCGCCCAGTGCCACCACTTTAATTCCCTCTTCGGTTGCCATCACGCTGCTGGCGGCGGCATTCTGAATTTGGCTGACCAGTTGTTGTATTTCCACCGCTGCCACGCGTGACCGCTGGGATAACTTGCGGACATGACCGGCCACCACACCAAACCGTACCCCCTGTTCCCCCGCCCCGGCACTCTCAATAGCGGCGTTCAGGGCCAGCAAATGGGTTTCATTAGAAAGAGTATCTATCAACAAAGTTATTTCTTTAATCCGCTGTGCCACCGAATTCAGGGCAAGAATCCGGTCGGCAATCAGGTTAACTTTGTCCCGAATTTCATTCATAGTCTCGCTGGCGCTATGCAAAGTAGTATAGCCCTCATTGGCACTGGCCAGGGTCTGGTCGGCACTATGGGCAACTAAAGCGGCAGAATTAGCAATGTGCTGGCTGGTATTGGATAACTCGGCAATCGTCGCGGTAACCTGTGTTACGGCCAGGGCCTGCTGGGCAAGACTGCTGGCCTGGCGGTCGCTGGATTGGCTGATTTGCTGGCTGGCCTGGTTTATAGTTTTAACCTGGGCCTGAATTCGGGCAATGGCCAGCTTTAGATTGACAATAGTCCGGTTGAAAATCAGGCTCAGCTCGATTACTTCATCCGTACCTTGCGGGACAATTTGTTCGGTTAAATCCCCATAGGCTATCCGGCGTAACCGGCCGGATAAAATTGCAAAAGGTATTGCCACCATGCGGGCAATAATAACCGCAAAAAGGACCGCCAGTACAAATAGTAAAGCCCCGATTAATAGGTATGACCAGCGAGTCTGATTAATATTGTTTGTATGGTTGATATGAGCAGTTTCGGCGACGAATTGCCGTTCGCGCAAGAAGTTATTTATTTCAAGGTCAAGCCGGTCCAGGTCATTTTTAATTCCCTGGTAAAGGCTTAATTCAAATTCCGGAGTAAGTGGAATGTTCCTCTGGGCCCGGAGACGCCCGGTAATACTGGCATACGCCGCTCTAATATTACTGAATCTCAAGGAAGCTTCGTCATTCCCGGTAAACTGCTGGCCCACTTCTGCCATCCGGGGCTCCAGGTTACGCTGGACGTTATCGACAAATCCTACCAGGTTGGTAAGTTTGAATAAAATAATTAGTTCTAAGCCATTCCGGTTATTTTCATTACCGGCCCGTAAAACCTGGAGAGCGGCAACCTGCCTCAAACGAGCAACTTCTTCCTCTTTACTTTTTTCGGCGGTTGTTAAAGATGTGCTGGCCGCTACTCCGGAAAATAACATAATAACGGCCATAAAGACCAGCGCCCAGAAAATACGCCCATCAAGGCGACGCAATGAAACATTGGGCAAAAACGACATGCGATACCTCGAATGGCACTTAACCAGTAGTGGTTTGCTTGTTGGAAAAAAGATAATTTAAGATGAGCTGTAAATATAATAGCATACTAACGGTCATGAAGGAATCGTCTATGTTTAGAACTTACCCTTCCTCAACTATGGCACTACCCCCTTTGTTGACCATATTCAAATATTTTGGATTGCATCCGGGTCTTTGGAAACCTCTACAAGCCTTTGAACATATAGGTTGTCGCCTTTTAGCTAGCTTATTTGAATTGACCTATTACCAATGGGCTTACTTCAATTTCAAAAACTATATGAGCCAGCCGTGGCACCGTAATTGCAATATAAGCAAATATGTATTGGAAGCATAAATTAGCTTTGGGTGCCGTAGAAAATTTATATGGCAAATACAATAACCAGGCAATGAGCATAGCAGTATAAGTCTCCACTTCGTTGTTGACCGGATATACCCAGGTTTGTGGAGTGGGAGATACAGGAAAGGAGTTTGGACTATGATTTTTGGTAAGGACAAAGGCGAGTTTGACTTTGACTCTTTTAAGAGCGATGTAACTTCTGCCGCCCAACCACTTATTGAGGCCGTCAACAAGTACGAACCCAACAAGAAAAAGCGCAAATACACAAGTCCTTCGGCGGATCTGCACGAAAGCGCCAGCCTTTTCTTCCAGGCTGCCGCAGATACTCTCGACCAGAAAAACTCAGCCACCAGGAACAGTTCCAAAGCGACCAGTGAGACTAACCAGGAAAACAAACCCACCGGGTCGAAACGGGATAAAAAATCCCTTTTAGCCGACAACCAGTTGAAGGATTTGAAATTGGATAAGAAGTTTTCTGACTTTACAGACTCGGCCGGGGGCCAGATTAAGAACATGAAGCTCAATAAGAAGCTTGGCAAATTGACCGACAACGCCGCCAGCCAGGTTAAAAACCTTAAGTTGGATAAAAAGGCGGGCAAGCTGGCCGATAATGTCACCAGTACGGTTAAGGATGCCCATTTGGACAAGAAATTAGGAGATGTTGCCGGAGTGGTCAGTGGAGCAATTCTCGCCGCTGCCACGAATGTTGGTGGTACCGTAAAGGATGCCCACCTGGAAAAACGTCTTTCAGATGTGGGCGACACCGTTAGCGGTGCAATCAAAGATGTCCACATCGAAAAGCGCCTGGCCGATGTCGGTGATACGGTCGGGCCGATTGCCGCTGCCGTGGCCGGTGGGGCCGGGTCCATTGCTGGAAATGTAGCCGACAGCGTAGGTACCTTTATCAAGGATGCTAAACTGGATAAAAAGGCCGCTACGATGGCCGAGAATGTATCCGGCAGCACCAGCACCCTGTTAAGTATGGCCGGTGACAAAGCTTCCCAGACCTTGAAAGACGCCAAACTGGACAAACGCCTGGCCCAGGCCCAAATCCCCGAAAAACTGTTAGGCGCGGCTAACGTTATTCCAGGTGTAACCGTTAGCAATCCAAAGAAAGCGGCCAAACAATTCCGAAAACGCCGCCACGCGGTCCTGAAAGCCGCCGCAAAACAGCAAAAAGAACTTGGTAAAGTTATCGCGGTTCGCCAGAAGGAAGCCGGGAAACTTTTGCAAACGGGCCAAAAAGATGCTCAGAAGTTCATCAAGGCTCGGCGCAAGGATATTGAAACCGGCAAAATTAGCATACCTTTCTATGAGCCGCCGAAAAAGAAGGGCTTTAACTGGGGCCGGACCGGCCTGATTGTCGGTGGTACCGGCGCGGTACTGGGCGGCTTAGCGGCCAATAACGCCCGGATTTGGGCGGCAGTGTCTCCGCTGGAAAGCAAGTTGACCGGAGAAAACCGCTACTTCCGCTCGCGCCAGGGAATCGTCTTCTACAAGGAAGCCGGACAAAGCCAGGAAGGCAAATTACCGGTTGTATTTGTCCACGGCATTGGCGCGGGTAACACCGGTTACGAATGGCTCAAAAACTTTGGCCCGGTTTCCGAGCAGTACAAGTCTTATGCCTATGACCTGCTAGGTTTTGGTAATTCCGACCGCCCGGCAATCAAATACACTGCCGAGGTGTATATCAAGCAATTGACCGAATTCCTGGATGAAGTTGTCAAACAACCGGCTTACCTGGTGGCAAGTTCCCTGGCAGCCAGCTACGCCGTACAGGTAGCCTACCGCCGCCCTGAACTGGTCCACAAGCTGGTCCTGTCCTCGCCAACCGGAATTAACCGGGTTGCCGGAAACCAGGGTGTCCAAATCCTGCCGCCTTACCTGTACTTTCTGTTGCGTACTCCGGTAATCGGCCGCTCGATATATAGCGCCATTGCTTCAAGGAAGTACATCCGGTCCTACATGGAAAACCAGATGTTCTATGACAAAGGCCAGGTTACCGATGAGATGGTTGAGCAGTATTATGTGGCTTCCCACCAACCAGGCGCGGAGTACGCGGCTTTCTCGTTCTTTACCGGCCTGCTGAATGCCGAAATAGGCCAGACCCTGGGCCGCATAGATAAACCGGTCTTGATTATTCAGGGCAAACAGGACCGCCAGACCACAACCGAGGAAGGCGAAAGCCTGCGACGGCAGAACCAGGCCGCCCGGCTGATAAACCTGGAAGGCTCGCGCCTGGTACCGCATTGGGAAAAGGCTGAAGAATTCAACCGGGCAACCCTGGATTTCCTGGGCCAGCCTGATAAACCGACTACCAGCAAGCTATCTGCCAGCGATAAAAGCGGAGTAGCCGCCGGTGGAAGCGGTGACGAACGCAAGTCGCACGAAAAGCCGGACCAGGTAAGCGGCAAAGCGGAGGACCTTGTCTCAAAGGTCCAGGATAAAGCCGGGCAAGTCGCCGGTAAGGTCCAGGACAAAGTGGAGCAGGTCGCCGATAAGGTAACTGAAGCCGGTAGCAAGGCCCAGGACAAAGTTTCCGAAGTGGCCGGGAAAGTCCAGGACAAAGCTTCTGATGCTGCCGGGAAGGCCCAGGACAAACCTTCTGACGCTGGCAAAAATGCCCAGGACAAGGCCGGTAACGCCGGAAGCAAGAGCCAGGATGACTCAGTTGAGGGCGGTATCGATATTGAAGCGGCGGCTAAAAGGCTGTCCGAAAAATTCGCTAACAATGCTAAACAGGAGCATGCCGAAGGCGACCGCCAGTTGGAAGCCTCCGGGCAGTCCGACAAACCCAAAATTAAGCCGTTAAAGGCGCAGCCGAAACCCGCTGGTGAGTCCTCTAACGAGCAACAAACCCTTGGGCAGATGGATGCTGCGGTAGAGTACCAGGATAATATCAATCTGGATAAGGAACTCAAAGAACACCGTGAAACTTTTATCGGGGACTCTGATAGTGGGGCCGCCCTGCTGGACGATAAAGATAAAAACGGCCTGGATGACCGTCGGATGGGCAACCAGCGTTAGAATTAGCCAGGTTACAAAAAAGAGGGCTCAGCGGGAGTTGGGCCCTCTTTTTGCATTCTGCACAAGAAGTGGTACACCAATTTGTAATAAATACCTGAAGTTTGTGAATAATTGGTCAAATTAGGGATTGACAGCAATAAAAAATATTGTTACTATTGTGAAAACCATACGCGAAGAAGCGTAGTACCCTGTTTTTATTGAAAACAGAAAAGCATTTTGAAAGAACTTATTACGCCATATGGCAAAAATTTCTAAAGCTAAAAAAATAAACGGAATAGTTCCCGTTCTCCTACTCATTATTGGCCTCGTACTCCTAATTTCGGTAGTACGCAGGGGGATTACGGCTGGAAATTAACCAGGGCCTTTAAAAAGCCAGAAAAAGCCGAAAACCTCCCGCCTGGGAGGTTTTTTAGCAAGAAGAATTAGTAAGTTTTGATAATAAGGATGAGTTAGCGGCTGAGTGGGCCGCTTGAAGAAAGGATTCAGGCTAATGTATCGGAATTATGGGGAAACTTCGTGTAGTATGCGAGCTAACCGTCCAGCGGCGATGGCTCAAGAGCAATTTGAAACTCAAGCCATCGCCCTAGCCCTGCCGCGCCCGCAATTCCTCTCTATTATTGCCCCTTCTTCCCTCTTCATTATTATTAGCCTACTACTTATTAGCCTCGTACTTATTCTGCTTGGTCTTTAAGATCTGGCCGGGTAGGTGTACAAAGCTGTAGCACCAGATAACCCGCCTAAATCTCTAAAGAGCCAAGCGCAACCCAAATTCGACTTTATACCCTGAATTTAATGCATTCATAATTAGGCGCAGTGAAGCGTCTGAGAACGGACCAAGTAGGTTTTAAGCTACTTAACCCGCTTTTTGGCGTAACCTTTAACTGGCAGCCTTTCAATATTTTATTGCATTTATTAAATTAAGTTTTTAATTTTAGTAAGTAGGACCTGGAGGACGACAGAGATGACTATGATAGAAAACCCAATTGGGAAAGCCGCCCGCACAACCGCCGGGCTACCCATCCAAGCTGATAACCGCTTTACTCCCAGGGAACTGGACGGGGCCAGGATCCTGTGCGAATGCTTGCTGGCAGAAGGCGTAGAAACGATGTTCGGTTACCCTGGTGGCGTGTTGCTGCCGCTGTACCAGGTTCTTGGCGAATACCCCGAACTCCGCCACATCCTGGTGCGCCATGAGCAGGCCGGTGGTCACGCCGCCGACGCTTATGGCCGCGTAACCAATAAAGTTGGCGTGTGTATGGGTACCAGCGGACCGGGTGCGACCAACCTGGTCACCGCTATTGCCACTGCCCACATGGACAGCTCTCCCCTGGTGGCGATCACCGGGCAGGTAGGCCGGGCCATGATCGGCCGCGATAGCTTCCAGGAAACCGACATCACCGGTATTACCCTGCCTATCACCAAGCACAACTGGCTGGTTATGGACACCAAAGACCTGGCCGAAACCATTAAGAAAGCCTTCTACCTGGCGCAGAGCGGCCGCCCTGGCCCGGTGCTGGTAGATATTCCTAAGGATGTTTTCCAGAGCAAGACTTACTTCGCCGGTTATCCGACCGAAGTTAAACTGCGCGGTTACAGCCCGAACTACTTCGGACACGGCCGCCAGATCAAACAGGCCGCCATTATGATCAACCAGGCCCAGCGGCCGGTCATCCTGCACGGACACGGCGTAACAACCTCCGGGGCTTACCAGGAACTGGCCGAATTGGCCGAGAAAGCCGAAATCCCGGTGATTTCGACTCTGCAAGGCCTGAGCGCTTTCCCTTCGGCCCACCGCCTGAGCCTGGGTATGCCCGGTATGCACGGTGGCATTCACGCCAACCACGCAATCAACGAATCTGATGTATTGATCGCCATCGGCATGCGCTTTGACGACCGGGTAACCGGCAACCTGAAAACTTTCGCCCGGAACTCGAAAGTCATTCACATTGACATTGACCCGGCCGAAATCGGCAAGAACGTCCCGGCAACAATTCCGATCGTGGGCGACATAAAGAACGTATTGCAGGTCCTTAACAAGAGCGTTGAAGAAAAGACCCATACCGATTGGCTGGCTAAAATCGCTGAATGGAAATTGCGCGACACCAAACGCCGGGCCGCTGAAATGGACCGGCGCGGCATCCTGCCACCTCAGTTCATTATCCAGCAGATGCGGCAAGTCCTGGGCGGTGAGGCGGTTATTACGGTCGATGTCGGCCAGCACCAGATGTGGGTGGCGCAGCACTTCGAATTTGAAAAAGCCAACTCCTTTATCTCCAGCGGTGGTCTGGGTACGATGGGCTTCGGCTTACCGGCCGCGATGGGTTGCCGCCTGGCTATCAAAGATCAGAATATACCGGTCTGGACTGTTACCGGCGACGGTGGTTTCCAGATGAACCTACAAGAACTGGCGACCTGCGTCCAGGACGATATTCACGTCAAAATCGCAATCTTTAACAATGGTGTACTGGGCATGATCCGGCAGTGGCAGTCAGTCTTCCACGACAAGCGCTACCATAGCACTCCGATTAGCGGCCCGGACTTTGTGAAATTGGCCGAAGCCTACGGCATCAAAGCCTGGCGCGTAACCGAACAGAGCGAAGTAGCCCGGGTAATCAAAGAGGCCAATGAATGGCCCGGCCCGGCGCTGGTCGAGTTCGTCATCCCGGAAGCGGAAATGGTTATGCCGATGGTTCCGCCGGGCGGCTCGAACATGGACGCGATTGAAGAAGCTGAGTAAATTTTTAACCGGTAAGAGCGGCCAGGCCAATTGCCCGGCCCCACCGGTTAACTAACAAGGAGAAGATTGTGGCTATTGCGACTGCAAACCAGACCTTACATACAATTGTGGTCTACCTGGAAGATGAACCCGGCGCCTTAAACCGGGTCGTCAGCCTCTTCCGCCGCCGGGGTTATAACATTGAAAGCCTGAGTGTCGGCCATACCGAGGAAGCAAATATCAGCCGGATGACCCTGGCCGTCCGGGGCGAAGATGAAGTTATCGAGCAATTCACCAAGCAGCTCTATAAGCTTTTGGAAGTTGTAAAAGTTACCGATGTTACCGAGGATAGCACCATTATCCGTGAGATGGCGATTATCAAAGTTACCGCCGACAAGCCGGAATCCCGGGCTGAAATTATGCAATTCAGCGAAATTTTCAAGGCACGAGTGCTGGATGTAGCTGCCGACGCGATTACAGTTGAAATTACCGGACCGGAAGAGGATGTCGAAAGATTCTTCGCCCTGTTACGGCGCTACGGTATTAAAGAGAGTGTCCGGACGGGCCGGATTGCGATTGCACGGGGCAGTGTAGCAAATAGCGCTATTTAGTAAGAAGCTATGCAGTAAAGGGACTTGAGCGAAACCCTTTTGAAGTCTTGAATGGGGATTTGAACTGAGAGAATAATTTATTGATCACCGATCTAGGAGGATTTGTTTAGATGGCTAAGCTGTACTACGACAAGGACGCGAATTTTGATCTGATTGCTGATAAAAAAATTGCCATTATTGGCTACGGCAGCCAGGGCCACGCGCATGCGCTCAACCTGCACGAAAGCGGCCTGGATGTCCGCATCGGTCTTTACAAGGGTAGCAAAAGCTGGGATACAGCGGCCAAACACCTGCCGGTTTTAACCGTTGCCGAGGCTGCCAGGGAAGCCGATGTTATTATGGTTTTGCTGCCGGACCAGACCCAGCGGGCCGTCTACGTCCAGGATATTGAACCGAACCTCAAAGAAGGTGATACGTTAATGTTCGCCCACGGTTTCAATATTCACTTCAACCAGGTGGTCCCACCCGAGAATGTTGACGTGTCGATGATCGCGCCCAAAGGCCCCGGCCACCTGGTCCGCAGCGTCTACACCGAAGGCGGCGGCGTACCGGCCCTGGTCGCGGTTTACCAGGACTATTCCGGCCATGCCAAACAGCAGGCCCTGGCCTACGCTCGCGGTATCGGGGCAGCCCGCGCCGGGGTGCTGGAAACCACTTTCAAAGAAGAGACCGAAACTGACCTCTTTGGCGAGCAGGCCGTATTGTGCGGCGGTGTATCAGCCCTGATCAAAGCCGGGTTTGAAACCCTGGTTGAGGCTGGCTACCAGCCTGAAGCGGCTTACTTCGAATGTATGCACGAAATGAAGCTGATTGTAGACCTGTTCTACAAAGGCGGCCTGGACTATATGCGCTTCAGCATTAGCGATACCGCTGAGTACGGCGACTACACCCGTGGACCCCGCATTGTAACCGACGCGACCCGGGCCGAAATGCGCAAAATCTTGAAAGAAATCCAGACCGGCGAATTTGCCCGCGAGTTTATCCTGGAAAACCAGAGCCACCGGGCGGCCTTTAACGCTTTCCGCCGGACCGAAAAAGAGCATCAGATCGAAACGGTAGGCAAGGAACTGCGCTCCATGATGAGCTGGTTGAACGACAAAAAGTAAGACTTGATTTAACCGTAGAACGTTAAACGTTAAATGTATGAATTGCTTTTTACAAAACCTTTGGGGTTTAACGTTCTACGAAAAGAAATAAATTGAAGTAATGGCCTTATTCAAGGAGGGAAAGATGAATCCTGATGTAGCTACCCCGGCTATTGATCCTCGCCGGGTGATTATCTTTGATACCACTTTGCGTGACGGAGAACAAGCGCCGGGAGCAACCCTGAATATTGAAGAAAAAGTTGAAATTGCCAAGCAATTAGCCCGCCTGGGTGTGGACGTAATTGAAGCCGGATTCGCCATTTCATCACAGGGTGATTTTGAAGCGGTTCAGCGGATTGCCCGCGAAGTCCAGGGTCCGATCATCACCAGCCTGGCGCGCGTCCGCAAACAGGATATAGATCGCGCCTGGGAAGCCCTTAAGGACAACCCGCGTCCGCGTATCCACGTCTTCATTTCTTCATCGGACATTCATCTTAAACACCTGTTCCGGATGAGCCGTGAGGAAGCCCTGATTCAAACCCGTGAAATGGTCAGTTACGCCCGCAGCCTGTGCCAGGATATTGAATTTTCGGCCCAGGATGCCACCCGCTCGGAAGTTGATTTCCTTTGCCAGATGATCGAAGTCGCGATTGATGCCGGGGCTTCTACGGTCAACTTGCCAGATACGGTCGGTTACACCACCCCGGACGAATATGAAAGATTGGTCCTGACCGTTTTGTCCAAGGTCCCGAATATTCGCAAGGCCGTTATTTCGGTCCACTGCCATAACGACCTGGGCATGGCCGTCTCGAACAGCCTGACCGCCCTGAAGGCGGGAGCCCGCCAGGTAGAATGCACCATAAACGGTATCGGTGAGCGTGCCGGTAACGCCGCCCTGGAAGAAATCGTAATGGCTTTACAGACTCGCCAGGACTTCTTCGGCCTGAATACCCGGGTAGATACTACCCAGATCCACCGGACCAGCCGCATGGTCAGCACCCTGACCGGCATCCCGGTCCAGCCCAATAAAGCGGTCGTCGGTTCGAACGCTTTCTCCCACGAAAGCGGTATTCACCAGGACGGTATGTTGAAAGAACGCCGGACCTACGAAATTATGGATGCTTCTTCGGTCGGCGCGGGTGAAACCAACCTGGTGCTGGGCAAGCACAGCGGCCGCCACGCCTTCCGCAAGAAATTGGAAGAGTTGGGCCACCCCCTGGATGGTGAAGAACTGAACCGGACCTTCTTCGAGTTCAAGCAGTTGTGCGACAAGAAAAAGACGGTCAACGATGATGACATCATGAGCTTGCTGCTCGACCAGGTCCAGACTGAAGGCACCCCGGCCTACCGCATGGAACAATTCCAGGTTACTACCGGCGATAAAATTGTACCAACCGCGACGGTTAAGCTTGTTACCAGTGATGGGACGGTCCTTACCCAGGCCGCGACCGGGGACGGCCCGGTAGACGCCATTTGCAAAGCGATTGAACAACTGGCCGGGCTGGAAAGCCATATTGCCGAGTTCAGTGTCAACGCGGTTACTGCCGGGGAAGACGCCCTCGGCGAAGTAACCATGAAAGTCATCTACAAGGGCCGGACAGTCACCGGGCGCGGAGCAGGCACCGACATAATTGCCGCTTCGGCCAAAGCTTTCCTGCACGCCATAAACAAGTTCGTTGAAATGGGTCCCTTCGAAGAAGAAAACGGAGCCGACCCCTACAAACGTGATGAATTCGGGCCGCTTGCCGGTATCAGCCGGGCGTACATGTAAGATTTGGGAGTAGGCAGTAGTCAGAGGTCGGTCCGGAAGTGGTACTCTAATATGGCTTCAAGCTAATATTTAACCACCTGACACTGGTAATATATTTTCTGATTACTGCCTGCGGGCAACTGACCTTTGACCTCTAATTTCGTTAACTAAAGAAGGGATTTTTCCTGATGCTACTCAACCTTGCCGTTTTACCCGGAGATGGAATTGGCAAAGAAGTAACAACCGAAGCGTTAAAAGTACTGCAAACAATTGCCAGCCAGTACGGCCACAGCCTCAACTACGAAGAAGCGCTTGTTGGTGGAGCGGCCCTGGAAGCCGAAGGAGTAGCAATCACCGAGGCGACTTTAAACATGTGCAGGGCCAGCGACTCCATTCTGTTTGGGGCCGTAGGCTTACCCAGGTACGATCAGGAACCGATGGAACGGCGACCGGAACAGGCCCTTTTCGCCCTGCGCAAGACTTTCGACCTGTTTTCCAACCTGCGTCCGGTCAAAAATTTGCCGGTCTTACAGAACGCCAGCACCCTGAAACCGGAAGTCCTTAATGGGGTAGACCTGGTAGTGGTCCGCGAGTTGACCGGCGGGGTTTATTTTGGAAAGCCCAGCCAGCGCTACACCGACGAAGGTGGACGCAAAGCGGTGGATACCCTGCCCTACAGCGAACAGGAAATCGAACGGATCGTCCGGGTTGCCTTTGAACTGTCTAAATCTCGCAATAACAAGAAAAAAGTTACCTCGGTAGATAAGGCCAATGTGCTGAACACCAGCCGATTGTGGCGCGAAGTTGCTAATGAAGTTGGCCGGGATTACCCGGAAATCGAACTTGAACATATGCTGGTCGATAGCGCCGCAATGAACCTTATCCGCAAACCGTCCGCCTTCGATGTAATCGTGACCGAAAACATGTTTGGCGACATCCTGACCGACGAAGCTTCCATGCTGGCCGGGTCAATGGGTCTGTTGTCGAGCGCCAGCCTGGGGTCCTTCAAGAATGCCAGCGGTGGGCAATTCGGCATGTACGAACCGATTCACGGGACGGCCCCGGATATTACCGGCCAGGGTATCGCCAATCCTCTGGCGGCTATTGGCTGCGCCGCGATGTTGCTGCGCCTGACCTATGGACTTGAAAAAGAAGCAACCGCGATTGAAACGGCCATCGAGAACGTGCTGCAAAAAGGCTACCGCACTCCGGACCTTTATGAAAGTGGTATGACTAAACTTGGTACGGCCCAGATGGGCGATGCCGTTGTTGCGGAACTAAAAGGCTAACACAAGCGGGTCAGACCCGTCAGGTTTCTAAAGATTTACCCGGAACCGACTAGTCTGACCCAACTGTTAATGAAGGAGAATTAAGGCCAATGGTAGATACGCAACGCATCTTTGTCTATGACACTACCCTGCGAGATGGCAGCCAGGGTGAAGGCATTAGCTTTTCGGTTGAAGATAAACTGAACCTCGCCCGCAAACTGGATGAATTAGGCGTGGATTATATTGAAGGCGGCTGGCCGGGCAGTAACCCGAAGGACGAAGAATTTTTCACCCGCGCCCTGACCCAGCTAAATTTGAAACATGCTAAACTTACGGCCTTTGGCAGCACCCGCAAGGCCAATGTCCTGGCGGAAAATGACGGCAACTTGCGCCTGTTAATGCAAAGCAAGACCCCGGTTGTAACCTTATTTGGCAAGACCTGGGACTTACACGTAACCCACGCCCTGAACACCACCCTGGAAGAAAACCTGGCGATGATTGGCGACAGCGTAAGTTTCTTCAAGCAGGCCGGGCGTGAACTGATTTACGATGCCGAACATTTCTTTGACGGCTTCAAGGCAAACCCAGAATACGCCCTGGCTACCCTGGCCGAGGCTGCTAAAGCGGGAGCCGATTGGATTGTGCTGTGTGATACCAACGGCGGCCTGATTACTTTCGATGTACCGGAGATCATGACCCGCGTCCGGGAAGTAACCGACCCGCTGAACGTGCGCCTGGGCGTACACGTCCATAACGATGGCGACCTGGCCTGCGCCAATACCCTTTTCGCGGTAAGAGCAGGGGCGCGGCAAGTCCAGGGGACAATCAACGGTTTCGGCGAACGCTGCGGCAATGTGAACCTGGTTTCGGTCCTGGCAAACCTGGAATTAAAATTGGGCTACCGCTGCTTGCCGGAAGGCCACCTGACTCGCCTGACCGAAATTTCGCACCTGGTTTCAGAAGTAGCCAACCTGCCTCACAACAACCAGATGCCTTTTGTCGGCCGCAGCGCCTTTGCCCACAAGGGCGGCGTCCACGTTTCGGCGGTAATGAAGGACCGGCGCACTTACGAACATATTGTGCCGGAACTGGTCGGAAACCGGCAGCGGGTACTGGTATCCGAACTGGGCGGCCAATCGAACGTGCTGCACAAGGCTTATCAACTGGGCCTGGAAATGCGCAAAGGGGATTCCGAAGTCCGCGAAGTAATTGACCAGATCAAGCAACTGGAAAACCAGGGCTTCTCATTCGAGAATGCCGAAGCCTCTTTTGAGCTGATTATGTGGCGCACCCAGGCCGATTACACTATGCCCTTCGCCCTGCGTGATATGCTGGTATTAGCCGAAAGGCGCGGTGCTCCGGATGGTCAATTGATTTCCGAAGCGACCGTCAAGCTGGACGTAAATGGCGAAATTCTGCATACGGCCGCCGAAGGAAACGGCCCCGTTGACGCCCTCGATCACGCCCTACGCAAAGCCCTGCTGCCGGTTTACCCGCAGCTTGGCAATATCCGGCTAAAAGATTATAAGGTACGGGTATTGAACGATGAAGGCACCGGCAGCCGAATCCGGGTGACCATTAGTTCCAGCGATGGTGTCAATACCTGGCATACCGTTGGTTCCAGCACTAACGTGATTGAAGCAAGCTACCTGGCCCTGGCCGATAGCCTGGAATACGCCCTGGTGCATGACCGCTACAAGCAAGTAGATGGGGTTGCCAACCCCGCCCTGGAAATAGTTGTTTAACCATCATCCATCCATTCATTAAAACAAACAGGTTAGTTCTTTATTAAAAGACTGACCTGTTTTTATTTTTAGCACTTTAAAAATTCCCAGGCCGCAAAAGTGTACCTTTATTAGTGTTGCAGGTCTTGGTAACTGCTAAATTTTAAAATCATATTACGTCTTTATTACAGTTCAGCCTCAAAAGATTACTTAAGGTTCCCTGTAATGTGAGTATGCCATAATGGCCTTACTATCTGGAATTCGGCCCGTTATAAAGCACCACAGTTAAATATTAAAGGTACCTATGTCTAATACTCAGTCCCAACCTACTCTTTCTGAAGGCCATGCAACAAATGAACAAACCAATCTAAATAATTACCGGCGCTTTGAAATCTTAGTCAATAATTCAAGTGATGTAATTTCAGTGCATAGTCCGGACGGAACCTTCCTGTATGTTTCTCCATCCTGCCGCTCAATATTTGGTTATGACCCAGAGGAACTGCTCGGCAAAGCGGCCAGTGAGTATCTCCCCACCCGGGAATTGAGTAAAAACAGGAAAAATTATTCTGAAATCATCAAAAGTGCAAATGGTAAAACCTTTACTTTCAGGTTCCTTCATAAGAGCGGTCAATTCTTCTGGATAGACACCCGCATCCAGCCAATCCTGGACCCCATCACCGGAGAAATTGTCGAATATCTCTGCACTAGCGGTGATGCTGCAAAGCACAGGTCTGCTGAAGAGGGTTTGAAGAAAAGTGAGAAACAATACCGAACCCTGGCCAGGATTATCCCTAATTCGATAGTTTACATGTTTGACCGTAATTTAAGGTTCATCCTGGCCGAAGGCACTATCCTGAATAGCAGTAAGGGAGTGTATTCAAAACAAAGCCTGGAGGGGAAAACAATCTGGGAGGTTTTCCCCAGGGATTATGCCGAGCACCTGGAACTCATTTACCGCAAAACCTTAAATGGGCATGAAACAATTGAGGAGAAAAGCTACAACGGCCGTAACTACCTCATCCAGGTTTTCCCGGTTAAGGACGACAATGGTCAGGTGTATGCCGGTTTGATTTTGTCACAGGATATAACCGATAGAAAACAGGTAGAGGCGCAGTTAAAAGCCAGCGAGGTTAACTACCAGGAACTTTATTTAACCGCCAACCGCCAGGCCCAGGAACTGACTTTGCTGCATAAGGTCAGGAATACCCTTTCGAAGGAAACCGATTTAGACCTACTTATGAAGTCGGTAGTTGAAGAAACCTCGCAAGAATTTGGTTATTCCCAGGTTGCACTTTTTCTACGGCAGGGCGATAACTTGCTGTTACAGCACCAGGTAGGTTATACGGACCATTTAGCGTCCATTCCAATTAATAAAGGCGTCAATGGTAGGGTTGCACTTAAAGGAAACCCTGAATTTGTTGTTGATGTTACAAAAGACCCGGATTTTATTGAAGGTCAAGTCAAAATTGTGGCTCAAATTTGCATCCCCCTGTTCGACCAGCACCAGGTAATTGGAACGCTTAATGTTGAAAGCACCATAAAAGACCAACTTTCCCATAAAGACCTGGGTTTTCTGGAAGTATTAGGGAAATATGTTAGCCTGGCCATTCAACGGTCAAGGCTGGATAACCAGCTTCGCCAGAACCAGGAACGCCTGCAAACGGTTATAAGAAATGCCCCGGTTGGTTTATATACTTTTGACACCGAAGGCATATTTTCTATGTTGGAAGGAAAAGGCCTGGCCGCATTAGGGTTTAGTCCGGGCGAGTTGGTAGGTAAATCCATCTTCAACGTTTTTGAGAAAAACCATGATCTTGTAAAGGCGGTCAGACGAGCTTTAGCTGGCGAAACTTTTAATACAATTGTTGAAGAAGGCGGGGTGGTATTTGATTCTTATTTATCCCCGGTGAAAAATGAAAAAGGTGAAGTTACTTCCGTAATAGGTGTAAGTACAAATATTACAGAGAAAAGACAGATCGAAAAAGCGCTCCAGGCTGAAAGGGATTTCGCCTTACAGGTAATGGAGAATATGGGACAGGGGTTAGTAGTCTTTAAGCCTGATTTCACTATCGAGTTTGGTAATTCGGCCTTCGCAAAAATGGGGAAATATACATTAGATGAATTAATTGGGAAGACTCCTTTCGACCTTGTCCCCAAAAATATTAATCCATTGATAGCTGTATTAACCCAGAATATGTTTGATCAACCAGGCACCAGTTTCGAAACAAACCTTATGCGGAAAGATGGCACTTTCTTTGATGCCCAAGTATCCCTTGAACCAATTTACCTGGATGGAGAACTGGCAAGAATTGTAGGTGTTGTTTCAGATTTAACCGAGCATAAAAAGGTCGAGCAGCAACTACGGCTGGCTTTGGAAAAAGAAAAAGAATTAGGGGAGATGAAAAACCGGCTTATTACTACCGCCTCACACGAATTCCGGACCCCTTTAAGTTCAATTATAAGCTCAACCGAACTACTGGAACACTACAGCCACCGCTGGAGTGAGGAAAAGAAACGTGAGATTTTAAACCGGATTAGCCAATCAGCTAACAAACTGACCGGTTTAATTGAGGACATTCTCATTTACAACCGGTCCGAAGAAGGGAAATTAGAACCCAAAAGGGCCCGGTTAAACCTTTCTGAATTTTGCAATGATCTGGTAAATACCTTTCAAATCAGCGCAAGTGACTCTAAAACGGTCCGGCTGGTTGAGATAGGGGTGAAACAAGAAACCTACCTGGATGAAAAACTCTTAAGCTACACTTTAACCAATTTGCTTTCCAATGGAGTTAAATATTCCCTGCCAGGGGGTCTGGTAACACTGGAACTTGAGTGGAAGGCGGGTGAAGTTATTTTCCGGGTGAAGGACAATGGAATTGGGATACCGCTGAAGGACCAGACCAGTTTATTTAAACCTTTTCAACGCGCAAGCAATGTAAGTATGATCAATGGGACCGGGTTTGGGCTGGCAATAGTTAAGCACAGCGTACTTGCCATGAGCGGCCGGGTACAGTTAGAAAGTATTGAAAACCAGGGCACTGCTATTACGGTAACTTTACCGCTCGAAAGCAACGGTAGTGATGCCAATCAATTTGAAATGACCCCGGAAGGGGATACCAAAAATGGCCCGGACTCCGATAAGAAACTAGAAAATATTACTGAGAACTGGTGGTTACTTGAACAGGCAATTGAAGCCAGCAGCAGCGGATTTATTATCAGTGATCCCAGGCAGGCCGACAACCCGATCATTTATGCCAGTAAAGGCTTCGAAAGACTGACCGGTTTTTTGCGAGAAGAAGTATTAGGCAAAAATGTTCGCTTCCTGGAAGGAGCCGATTGGGACCAACCAGCCCTTATGGAACTTCGTAAGGCCGTACTGGAGGAGCGAGAATGCCGGGTTATTTTGCGTAATTATCACAAAGATGGACACCTTTTATGGATTGAATTGCAACTATCCCCGGTCAGGAACTCGGCCGGGAAATTATTGTATTTTGTGGGCATTCAAAACGATGTTACAGACAGGATTAAAGCCCAGGTAGCCCTCAACCAGAGTGAGCAAGAATTTAAAGCATTGGTTGAAAATTCTCCGGATGTGATTGCCCGGTTTGACCGGAATGCCAGGTGCCTTTACGTTAACGCGGCCCTTGAAAGAATTTCAAGAGGAAGGGTAACGGTGGAGCAAATAACTGGCAAAAACTTTTCTGAACAAGACCTGACTGAGTATGGGATGAGTGACTTTGAAGTTGAAATAAAAAAGGTACTTGATTCGGGAACCAGGTCCAGCGTTGAAATTAATTCAAACATTGTTGGTAATGAAAACAGGTATTTCCAGGTTCAATTTATACCTGAATTTAGTCTAGACGGTAAAGAAGTAGTTTCGGTATTTACAATTGGCAGGGATATTACCGACTT
>JAQBPB010000127.1 GCA_028287745.1 Chloroflexota bacterium | reverse complement strand
GGCAGCCGCCAGATGGCCGGGCTGATAGTGAGTAAATAAACGTGGAACAGGTAAATTTGTACCCGTGCCTACCCATGCACCGGTGGACTTTCACTTTCACCTGAAGGGATCATGGCAAATAGTCCTGCTAAAACTTAAAGAATTTGATTGATTTCAGTATAACTTATTTTGCCATATTTAGTAAGGTCGGCCCCCTGGAAAAGAATGCACTCGAGAACCCTGGGACGGTTTTGTCAGATCTGAGGTTATAGCCAATATTATCTTAATAAGTTCCCCATCTAAGCCATCGATTTGTGAGTAGATTAGTAGAATCATGAGCTAAATCTTTTGATTTTGAGCTACAACCTCCACTTCATATCCGCTATTTTCCACTGTGACCTGAATTCTGACAGAACCCTACAGTCCATTCTGCCCCGGCCCGTTGCAGGTATTTCGCCGCAACAAAGCACTCGCTATGCGGTGATTTCTTACGATACTGGCAGGCTAAGGACTGGAATTTGATGGGAAGTCTGGAAAAACCTACACCGAGTCACTGGGAGACCAGACAAAACCGTGAGAGGTATTTCAAAACATTCTTTTTTTGCTAATTGCTTAAACATTAACAACTGACCCAGCCTATGGACTGGTTGTGGTAGGATAGATGCAGGAACTAACAACGTTACTTTTACTTAAACCTCAACTGAAAGTTTAACACTGATGGCGCACGCTATGACCGACTTGCCATCAAAATCACAGCCACCTCTTGAGATTTACCAACTCCATTTTTGTTGCTTGAAATTAGTCCAGCCATCTCTCGCAGATTACTCGTCTGCAGCGACTGCACCATTTACGATTTGCACTTCTTTCTTCAAATTACTCTTGGCTGGGCCGATACTCACCTCAATCGATTTACCCATCACGCGAAAACCTACGGAGTTTCCCACCCCGAAGGCATCCCATATAATACGGATCCAAAGGAAGTTCGCTTACAAGATTTAAGATTGAGATTGAATTAATGCTTCCATTATTACTACAATTTCGGCGATAACTGTTGTGTGCAAATTCGTCTTGACCAAAGGTTACCCTACAACCCGAAGAAAGATTATCCGCTCTGTATTGAAGTTAAAAGAATTATACCGCCAGAAGATTGTGGTGGTCCGGCCGCCTTTGTCGAACTGGAAGGGTCTCAAAACTCGGCTCTTTGAGAGAGGAAACGGCGGCTGATTGAAATAATGACCCAAATCCTGCCTGGCATTAAGGACGGAAAAAGACGTTCCAAGGTGGAACAACCTTACCGAAATGCGCTGGGAAAGGTTTTAGAACAATTAAAAGAGGCTGAATTTGACCGCCAAAAGGTTATTACTTGCCTCAAACAATATGTCGACAAAGATCCGGCCTGGTTGGAAGCTTTCGGCTTTTAAAAAAGCGATCCAAGCCTTAAATTATATGGCTAATGCTGTCGGCAGAGACAGAGAGGAACTAGACCCAAATGAAGATAAAAATCCAGCTCATAATTGAGTCAACCAGTAATGATCAGCATGATCACTACTGGTTGAAGAAATCACTCTTTTGGAGTGAGACGATCTTGTACCTGGAACGCTGGGGTTGAGTCTGGCCGAGGCCAAAGAGATCGTAGCTGGTATTCAAAATATTGTAACCGCTGAACAGGTCAACGAATATATCGAGCAACACCGCCATTGTCCCGATTGCGGAGTGGAATACCTTCATAAAGACCAGCCCAAAATTGTTTACCGAACTTTGTTCGGCAACCTCATCCTCAAAAGCCCACGTTTCTTTAGCTGCAATTGCAGACCTACCAAATACAACACCTTCAGCCCGCTTACTCAGCTTCTTATTGAGAGAACTGCGCCGGAATTTGTTTACCTGCAAAGTAAATGGTCAACCTTGATTATTTATGGAATGACTGGCAGTTTGCTGGAAGAAGTCCTGCCATTAAATAAACCGGTTCGTACCGCTACTTTAAGGCACAATGTCCAAAAGGTAGCTGAACGCAGCGAAATTGAGTTAGGTCCAGAAGAAATTTCGTTTATTGAAGGCTGTCCAGCACAATGGAGTGAGTTGCCTACCCCGGATGCTCCAATAAATGTGGGCATAGACGGCGGTTACATGCCTGCCATGGAAGGGAAAAATCTTAAAGCCAGTTGGTTTAAGGCAAGAAGGTAACGCCCTGTTGATTGCCCTCTAACAACGTACCCATAACTGTAAGGTTAGCGCTCAAACCGCGAGGCAAAAGCGTCTCTCCAAGCATCAATGGAGAGTAAGGCTAGGGTGTACGGTATGGCGAGCATAAGCGAATACTCAATGAACATTGTTAACCAGACCAGGGCCAAAGATGCTGTCAGGCTCTGAGTGTGGTAGGTTCACGAGTTCATGTGTCTCGTGACAGGGGTAAATAATAGCACCGGTGGATATAGTGCGCCTAACCCGTTCGGGTGACTTAAGCGGAACTTGGTAAGCCCGTAGCGTTCCCGCGAGGGAAAGTACATCGTAAGGTGTGCCTATGACGCTGCGAGTAAAGGAGGACGGAGCAAGCGAAGGTCATGAAAGTACAGTAAGTATCCAAATCCATATTACCAGAGGAAGAAATGGCGGCTTAAGGGCAAGAGAACAAACGGATGTTTTAAATCGCCTCCCACAGTTTTGTCTGGTTTCGTAAATTGACATTTAGAGGATCTTAAAATGGGTAATTCAGATAAACCAGCAGGCTTTTTTGAAGTGGATGATGTCTTTGCGGGTGGGGGTGAGATGGGCGAACTAATGCGCTCATTTGATTGGTCGCTCACTCCGCTAGGGCCGGTGGCTGAGTGGCCGTTGAGTGTGCGATTGGTTGTCAATATATGCCTGACCTCGCGGTTCCCGATACTCCTATGGTGGGGGCCGGACCTAATATTGCAATACAATGATGCCTTCCGCCCTGTTCTTGGCAAACTTAAACATCCCAGGGCAATGGGTCAAAAAGGCAAGGAAACCTGGCCGGAAATCTGGCCCGTTATTGGTCCGATGCTGGAAAGTGTCTTTGCTACCGGGAAGGCTACCTGGTCAGATAACCAGTTACTTTTTCATGAACGCAACGGTTTTAAGGAGGAGTGCTACTTTACTTTTTCATATAGCCCAATTCGCGACGAACATGGTCTGGTTAGTGGTATCTTTACAGCCGTTGCCGAAACCACTGAAATAGTATTGGGCGAACGGCGCCTGAAGACGCTGCGCGATTTAAGCGCCCAGGCCAGCCAGGCCAAGACTACTGATGATGCCTGTCGGATTGCGGCGGCAATTTTAAACGAAAACCGGTCTGATTTACCCTTTAGTCTGCTTTATCTATTAAGCGAGGATGGTAGGCAGGCCATTTTGGTTGGGCTGGCCGGGCTTAACGCCGGGCAGGCGACCAGCCCAACCCTGCTTTCCTTAGAAAAACCCCTGGAAGAAAAGGCAATTTGGCCTTTAGCCAAAGTGGTAACCAGCGGGCAGACCCAACTTCAAAAAGAGCTGAAATTCCCCCATAATCAATTCCTTATATTAGGCCAAAAGGTCATACCTCATTCGGCGCTGGTGGTGCCTCTCCGTCGGCCCGGTGAAGAACGGTTGGCCGGGTTTCTGATAGCCGGGCTTAGCCCTTTATTAGAGTTAGACGCGGCTTACTCTGATTTTGTGGAACGAGTCGCTGAGGGTATTTCAACCGCCCTTACAAATGTAATGGCTTATGAAGTCGAACGCAAGCGGTCTGAAATATTAGCCGAGCTTGACAAGGCTAAAACCGTTTTTTTCAACAATATTTCCCATGAATTTCGCACCCCCCTTACCCTGATGCAAGGGCCATTGGAGGATTTACTGGCCCAGGTTGCTACAATGCCTGCCGCTCAGATGCACGATCAGCTTGAACTCATTCATCACAATAGCTTGAGATTGCTAAAACTTGTCAATACTTTACTGGATTTTTCCCGGATTGAAGCCAAACGCTTGCAAGGCAACTTTATACCGACCAACCTGGCGAGCTATACCACCGACCTAGTGAGTAGCTTTCGCTCAGCAGTAGAACGGGCCGGGTTAGCGTTAATAGTTGATTGTCCACCACTACCGCAGCCGGTCTGGGTTGACCGCGATATGTGGGAAAATATCGTCCTCAATCTACTTTCCAATGCTTTTAAATTTACGTTCAAAGGCACTATACGGGTAACGTTTGAAGCCACTGATAATGGGGTTAGTCTGGCAGTTAGTGACACCGGGGAAGGTATTCCCCAAAATGAACAATCCCAGATATTCAACCGGTTTCAACAGGTACGGCACGTCCGCTCTCGTAATTATGAAGGGACCGGCATCGGACTGGCAATGGTTAAAGAGTTGGTCAGCTTACATGGTGGTAACATAAAGGTAACCAGCCAGGTCGGTCAAGGTAGCACCTTTAAAGTAACCCTGCCCTGGGGTAACAGCAACTTACCGGCCGCCCAGCTTGGGGAATCTTCATCCTCGCAGGCTATGATTTCTCACCACCAACCCTACCTTGAAGAAGCATTACGCTGGTTACCTGACAAGCCGGACCTGCCGGATCAACCAATGCCGGAACCCGGCCCGGTGGGACAAGATTTTTCTAACGCTCCAACCCTTTCAGCCTGGCAGGAATTATATCTTCCTGCCCATCGGTTCCTTATTCTAATTGTGGATGATAACGCCGATTTACGACAATATTTAAGGCGCTTGCTAGGCCACCACTACAATGTAATTTTAGCAGCGGACGGGGCCAGCGCCCTGAGAATGCTGCAGCAGCATAACCCGGACCTGATCCTGGCAGATGTAATGATGCCTGGCCTGGATGGCTTTAGCCTGCTCAAGGCGGTACGGCAAGACCCTACCACCGCCCTGACTTCAGTGATTATGCTTTCAGCCAGGGCCGGGGAAGAAGCTCGTGTGGAGGGTTTAAGCGCCGGGGCCGACGACTACCTGGTCAAACCCTTTTCAGCCCGCGAATTGCTGGTCCGGGTGGCTACGCACCTCAAATTGACCTGGATGCGGCGGGAAATTGCCAGGGTGGCGCAAAACCTGGCCTACGCCCTGGATGCGGCCGGAGTGGGCAGCTATGACCTGGATTTAGTTACCGGGATAGCCAAACGAAATCTAAGGCACGACCAACTCTGGGGATTTACTGAACTCCAGTCACAGTGGAGCGCCGAGGCTGCCCTGGGAAACGTCATACCGCAAGACAAGGAGCTTTTTCGGGAGAGGCTGGATAAAGCCTTTAATGAAGGGACGGGCCAATTTAGCCTGGAATGCCGGGTGCGCTGGCCCAATAATTCTATCCACTGGCTTTATTCAACCGGGCGGATTTTTTATAATTTACAGGCTCAACCTGTTCGCATGGCCGGTATAGTTATGGATATTACCGAGCGCAAAGAGGCGGAAGAACAAATCCGGGCCAGTGAAGAACGCTTCCGGCGAGTAACCCAGGCCACAAATGACGCTATCTGGGAATGGAATTTAGTTACCAACCAGGTCTGGTGGAATGAAGGAGTGACAACCTTATTCGGTTATGAACCCGACCAGGTTGGTCACGATTTTAGCTGGTTTGAAAGTCTTATTCACCCATCCGACCGCTCAAAGGTAATAACAGAGGTAATGGCAGCAATCGAAAGCGGCCAATCTTACTGGGGGGGTGAGTACCGCTTTCTGCACGTTGATCGTTCGTATAAGTATGTAACCGACCGGGGCTATATTTTGTATTCCAAACCTTCTGATGGAGGTAAACCTCTGCCGGTACGAATGGTCGGGGCAATGGCTGATATAACCCGGCAAAAGTCTGAAGAAGCCCAGACCAAATTTTTGATTGATTTTGGCGAACAATTGCGGCCCTTGCGCCAGGAGGAGGTGGTTTTCAAACAGGCAGCTAACTTACTAGGCAAATATCTTAAAGTTGATCGGTGTTATTTTGCCGAAATTAACCTTGCCACCAGGCAACTGACCCATCACTTTGATTACCGGAAAAGCCAGAAGTTGGAGAGTGTGGCCGGGACTTACAACATCACAGGTGCTCAGAAGATGGTCAGGGAATTTAAAGCCGGGGAACCGGCTATCATCCATGATGTTACAAAAGAGCAGATTCCCTACCGGTTTTACCGTAATTTTTACAAGGGAACAAGGGCACGCTCAATTATGATCGTGCCCTTGCAGGACGTTCCAAAAGGTGAGGTTTTGCTGCTGGTAGTAGCCGAATACATCCGAAAACCGCACGAGTGGAAAGAGGATAAAGTGGCTATGGTTAAAGTTGCTCTGGAGCGAGTCTGGCTAGCCGCCCACAATGCCCGGCTTTATAAAAAAGCTTCCCAGGTCGCTATTTTAGAAGAAAGGGGCCGGATTGCGCGTAATTTGCACGATTCCTTGCAACAAGATCTTTTTGGTATTCAACTCCAGGCTAAAACGCTGGTAACTTTGTTGAAACGAGGTTATAGTTCTCAACTTGAGGAGATAACAACCAACCATCTAGAAGAAATACTTTACCAGGCTGGGGTCAGCCTGGCCGGTCTACGTGCCCTCATTTTCGGGTTAAAGTCAAAATTGCTTACCGAGCAGGGCTTGGTAGGCGCGCTTGGCACCTACCTGGAATCGCTCAAAAATAATTACCAGCTAAAAATAGTTAGTTCACTTGGGGCGGATCCACCCCTGAGTAATGAAGTCAAGGAAGTCCTGTACTGGGTTGCGCGTGAAGCCATATTCAACACAATAAAACATGCTAGGGCTAGCGAGATAGAAATCCACTTATCTGACTTTAAGACCAACCCAGATTTTATTCAACTCCTCATCAAAGATAATGGAGGTGGGTTTGATCCCACCAAAGTGGGTCCAGGTCATTTTGGCTTAAAATCCATGAAGGAGCAGGTTCAACAACATAACGGAGACATAAATATCACCAGTAAAGTCGGGCAAGGTACGACGATACTGGTTACTTTTCCCGTTCAGCGGTAAATTTCCGTCCGGTCATTGTTGCTTTGGTCTAACGACTCGACAATGCCGGAAAGTTCGTAATGGCGGTCGGTGCCAGGCGGCAATTTTTTCAGGAAATTCACCAGTTCTTTGACTATTTCGGGGTCAATCCTGTCCTCGCCGTCCAGGGCTACCAGCTTTTCGACGGCCAGGATCGCCCAATACTGGTTAAACTCGCTAGGTTCATGCTGTGTTAACGTCTCGACCAGCGGTTTCAGAAAGCGGGCATCCGGCCTGGTTAGCAAGTAGGCGTAGGCCAGCAGCCTTTTGCCGGGGTCGGGCGCATTCAAATTAGCCGGTACCTCGAAATCTCCGGCGTAAGGAGCCAGCGAAATCATTTTACTGATAAGTTTGCTCATTTCCGAGGTCTGAACCGGGGTGTCCGGTTCAGGAGTGTCCACCCGGTCGTATTGAGCGGCCAGGTCGTTAAAATTGCGGGCTAAAAAAGCCGGGGACCCAGGCTTCCCCGGAGAATTGGCCGGGGAAGCCTGGACCGGAAAGGTCGCGTGGGCAACGGCGAAATCGGCTTTCTGGTTGGCGCTTTCGGCCGCCCCGCTGGCTTCTTCCACCTGGCGTTTTAACTCTTTTAGTTCGAGACGGCCAATCCCCGGCAGTTCGATGCTCTTGATAAGCGGGTTCAACCAGGGGAAGAAAGCGATACCCAGCAGGGCGATACTCACCGCATCAATCGGCAACTGGGGAAAGATCAAATGGGCGGCTCCAAAAATAATGGCCGCGAGGGTAACCAGAATGCGGGTGAATTTGTAGTCGTACATCCGGGTACCTTATGTATTGGGTGGTTGCCCAAAAGTGATTGAAGTCGTCTTTTCTTGCCCGTCCTGGGTGACTATCTTAGCCGAAACTGTGTCGCCAGGTTTATGCTTGTTTAAGACCTTTTGCAAATCGCTCAGGTTCGCAATCTGAGTGCCGTCCAGTTCGGTGAGAATTGAGTTAGTCTGCCAGCCTGCTTTAGCCGCCGGGCTATTCTCTCCCACCTGGGTGATCAAGACTCCGCTATCCCTGGGCAGGTTGTAGCGAGCAGCCAGGCCCGGCGTCATTTCCACGGGCAGGATGCCCAGGTAAGGCGGCGTGTAGCCTTTGCCGCTGATAAAAGCGTCGATGATCGGCCTGGTCTGGTCCATCGAAAGAGCAAACCCGATCCCCTGGGCGGTATTCCCGCTTTCAGGGTCAACCGGGGCGGCCGTGTTTATCCCGACAATTTCGCCTTTAAGGTTCAAGAGCGGCCCGCCGCTATTACCGGGATTAATCTGGGCGTTGGTCTGGATGAGGTCAACCAGTTCGGCCCCGCTCGGTTCCTGGATGCTCCGGCCTAGCGCCCCTACAATGCCCGCCGTCACGGTCGGGCCGCCCGGCAAACCGAGGGCGTTGCCGATGGCGACGACCCATTCACCGGACTTCAAGTTGCCGGATTTACCCATGGTCAGGGTTGGCAGATTGGTGTCGTCAATCTTGATGACCGCCAGGTCGTTGTTCGCAACGGCCCCGATTAATTTCGCTGGGTATTTTTTGCCGTTATTTAGCACGACCGTAACCTTGCTTTGCGGCGGAACGCTGTTGCCCCCCAGTGCTACCACGTGGAAATTAGTAATAATGTAGCCATCCTGGGTGACTATCGAACCGGTGCCGACGCCTGAACCCTGGTTGGAAGTCACGGAAATCAGGACTACCCCGGCTTTCACCTGGTTGACCAAATTAATAAGGTCTATTTCCAGGTTGCCGGTTGCCAGAGGCGGGTTATTGCCGCCGGGCGTGGCCGTATCTACCTGGGCCAGTTGTTGGGCCGCCGCCGCCGTAGTTGCCGCTGCTGGTGTTGTCGCAGCAGCAGCCGTAGTGGCAGCGGCGGCCTGGGTAGTTGCGACCGCTGGTGTAGTCGTGGCGGCGGTCGCCGGAGAAACAACGGCTGCGTTCGTCGCGGGAGGGGAGGTTGTCGTAGTGGTACTGTCGCTACAGGCCGCCAGGGCGGGCAGCAGGAACAGAGCCAGTATGGTAAGTAGGCAAAGCCTTCCGGCTTTTTTAAAAAATCGCTGGCCTGGAAGGAATATTTTTTGGTTATACATTTCCCAAAACCTTTCCTCATAGCATTAGCATTAGCAGAAATTTGAAGCCTCATGCCGCTAAATGAGGCCGGGAAGGCTGCTCGGTCCGCATCCGAATACCTACTGCAATCAGCAGGATACCGAAAACCAGGGCATACGAGGCGATCAACCAGATCAGCGATAAAGCACCTGCCCCCGGAAAGATAAGCACAAACAGGCCAAAAAGGATCGATAGGACGCCGCTGAGCACCAGCATCCACTCGTTGTCAATCTGCTGGCGCAATTGGATAGCGGCGGCGATTTCGAACACGCCGCCGATGATGGCCCAGACACCGATGATCGTGAGCATAACCAGGGCCGTTATGGCCGGCCAGAAGAAAGTAACGATCCCGGTTATAATGCCGAGAATGCCTTTCAGGAGCATGGCCCACCAGCGCGGCTGCCTGCCGACCCAGGTCAGGGCCGCGCCTACCGCGAAGATGCCGTCCACGAAAACATACGCCCCAAACAGTAGGACGAGGACCGCCAGGCTCAGGCCGGGCCAGATAAAGGCCATAATTCCGAAGATTACGGCCAGGACACCGCGCAAAACCAATAACCACCAGTTAGTTCTGGAAAGGGAACTCGTTCCGATCATTTTGACCCTCCTTTATCACGAAAATTTACTTGCAAATCCATCAGTTACCGGCCGCTCCGCTGGCAACCGGTTGCGCCACCGGCTGAGTATTAAAGGTGAATTCTCCGTCCGGCCCCACGTCTATCACAACGTGGTCGCCGTCTTTTACCTGGCCCTGGAGCGATAAGAGGGCCAGCCGGTTTTGAATGTGCTTCTGGATCACCCGTTTGAGCGGCCGTGCCCCGTAGGCCGGGTTGAATCCTTCTTCGGCCAGCTTGTGGCGGCCCGCTCCGGTCAACTCGATAGTGATATGGCGCTGTTCAAGGATTTTTTGGAAGCGGCGAAGCTGAATATCCACGATCTGGTCGAGGTGTTCTCTGGTCAAGGCCTTAAAGAGGATGATTTCGTCGATCCGGTTGAGGAATTCAGGCCGGAAATACCTGTTAAGCTCATCCATGACCTTGTCGCGGGCCGCCTCCGGGCCGAGGTCTTTGATCCACTGGCTGCCGATGTTGGAAGTCATGATGATGACGGTATTTTTGAAGTTGACCACCCGGCCCTTGCCATCGGTCAGGCGACCGTCATCCAGAATACCGAGCAGGACATTGAATACGTCGGGGTGGGCTTTCTCGATCTCATCGAACAGCACCACCGAATAAGGCCGCCGCCGGACCGCCTCGGTAAGCTGGCCGCCTTCTTCGTAACCCACGTAACCAGGCGGCGAGCCGATCATACGGGCCACAGAATGGGATTCCTGGAATTCGCTCATATCGAGCCGGATCATGGCGTGTTCGTCATCAAAGAGGAACTCCGCCAGGGCGCGGGCCAGTTCGGTCTTGCCGACGCCGGTCGGCCCCAGGAACAGGAAAGAACCAATCGGGCGGTTGGGGTCTTGCATGCCGGTCCTGGACCGGCGAATTGCGTCGGAAACGGCCTGGACGGCTTGCTCCTGGTCGGCCAGGCGCTGGTGGATGCGGTCTTCCATGTGGATCAGCTTGTCCATCTCGCCTTCCATTAGCTTGCTGGCCGGGATACCGGTCCACTGGGCCACCGCTTTAGCGATGTCGTCAGCGTCCACTTCCTGTTTAAGCAGCATGCCGCCGCCCTGTAGTTTTTGCAGGTCGCTTTCCGCATCCTTTAGCTGCTGTTCCAGCCGGGGAAGTTCGGAATATTGCAGTTGGGCGGCCCGTTCCCAGTTCTGGCTGCGTTGGGCGCCTTCGATTTCGACCCTTAGCTGCTCGATTTGCTCCTGTAGCCGGGTTACATTTTGCAAAAGGCTGCGTTCGCGTTCCAGCCGGGTTTCCAGGCCGTGTTTTCGTTCGTTCAGGTCGGCCAGGTCCTTTTCGATCTTTTCCAGGCGGGTCTTGCTGGCGGCGTCCTTCTCTTTCTTGAGGGCTTCCCGCTCGATTTCCAGTTGCATGATCCGCCGCTTGATCTCGTCGAGTTCGGCCGGGTCGCTGGTTATCTCCATGCGAAGGCGGGCGGCCGCTTCATCAATCAGGTCAATCGCCTTGTCCGGCAGGAAGCGGTCGGAGATGTAGCGGGAACTCAAGGTCGCCGCCGCGATAATGGCCGCGTCGGTAATGCGGACGCCGTGGTGGCGTTCGTAGCGTTCTTTGAGGCCACGCAGGATTGAAATAGTGTCCTCGACCGAAGGCTCACCCACAAAGACGGGTTGGAAGCGGCGTTCCAGGGCGGCGTCCTTCTCGATATATTTGCGGTACTCGTCCAGGGTCGTTGCCCCAACCAGGCGTAACTCCCCACGGGCCAGCAGCGGCTTGAGCATATTCGAGGCGTCCATGGCCCCTTCGGCCGCGCCAGCCCCGACCACAGTATGCAGTTCGTCAATAAAGAGGATAATGTCGGCGGCGTCCTCGATTTCCTTCAAGACCGCCTTGAGGCGTTCTTCAAACTCGCCCCGGTACTTGGCCCCAGCGATCAGGGCGCCCATGTCGAGGGCGATCACGCGCTGGTTCTTGAGCAATTCCGGCACGTCACCCCGTATTATCCGCTGGGCCAGCCCTTCCACGATGGCCGTCTTGCCCACGCCCGGCTCGCCGATCAGGACCGGGTTATTTTTGTGGCGGCGCGAAAGGATCTGGATAACGTGCCGGATTTCTTCGTCGCGCCCGATTACCGGGTCCAATTTACCCTCGCGGGCTAACTGGGTCAGTTCGCGACCGTATTTTTCCAGGGCGGCAAAAGTTGTTTCGGGGTTCTGGCTGGTCACGCGCTGGCTGCCCCGCACTTCCATCAACGCCTGAAGCAGTTTGTCGCGGGTAAGCCCGGCATTCTGTAACAGGCGGGCGGCCTGGCCGCTCTCCCTTTGCTGCAGGGCCAGCAGCAGGTGTTCGGTGCTGACATATTCGTCGCGGAATTGCTGGGTTTCGTCGTGCGCCCGCACCAATACCTGGCGCAGCCGGGTGGAGATGCCGACATCGCCTTCTCGCCCGGTAATTTTGGACATTTTTTTGAGTTCGGCTTCCACCGATTGCAGTAAGGTTTGGGGATTGACCCCGGCCTTCTGGAGGACTTGCGGCACGGTACTCTCCTGCTGCTGCAACAGGGCGGCCAGGAGGTGTTCGGGTTCGATCTGGTTGTGGTTGTACTTCCCGGCCAGTTGTTGGGCGGCAACCAGCGCCTCCTGGGATTTCTCAGTAAAGCGATTTGTATTGAAGGACATAATAACCTCAACCTCCTATTAGACCTGCGCCCTTTAACATCACCAATTTTTTATCCTTTCTCATAGGACCGGCTGCTCCAAAGCGCACGCCCGGTATTCCCGGCTTATTTCCAGCGGGTTAAAGGCCAGGATAAAGATTTTTTCGGCTTCGAGTACCTGACATAAATATTGCAGGCAATCTTCACAATCTATTAAGTGGGCTGCTATCGCCAGGGCTTCCTGGCGGCACAATTTCTGGTCCAAAAAGTCCTTCAATTGCTGGTAGGTTTTCTGGTGAATATCAGCGAAACTGTGGTCGTTGAGCATGGCCCTATTTCTCCTGTTCTTCCGAATTGACCGATGCTTTACCCCCTCCAACCAGGGAGGGTGGTTGAGTCATGGCAAGAATCTCGTAAGTTCAGCCAGAGTTAGCCGCTGTGAGGCATTTGATAATAGATGGGCTGGACGCGAGTTTTTTCTTCTTCGGCTTCTTCGGGGCGGGCTTCCAGTTCATTAATGACCGCTTTTACCCCCGGCACCGACCTCGCGACCTGTTCGGCGGTTTCTTTTACCTGAAAAGAAGGGACTTTCCCGTAAAGGGTGACTACCCCGCCCTGGCTGAGTACCTCAATAGGCACCAGGGAGGTGTGTCGGTTCTCGGCCAGGGCCGCTTCGACCCGCGCCCGGATAGCCGTATCCGAATCGAGGTGGTTGATTACCGACTTGACCCCTTCCACCCGGCCGGCGGAGCGCTCGACCAGGGCTTTACCCAGAATCGTGCGGGTAGTGCCGCTCAGGGTAGCCACGCCCTGGTTGACATTGACCGAGACATCCTGCAATTCATCGCCGGGCAGCCGCTCTAAAGTCTCGTTTATCCGCGAGGCAACCGCCCGGTCCTGCGGCTGCATAAAAGTGGCGTCCGTATCCGCCGCATGGCCTTCGCGGGGCCGGGTCGTGCGGTCTTCCATACCGATGACACCCCGGATTTTGCGGATTAGGGAGTAAGCGGCCAGGGCTATCGCCCCGGTTACTTTGCCAAAGAGGCGGACCAAGCCGCGCTGCACACTGACCTTGAGGTTGTGGCCTTTCGTTTCAGGCTGGGTTTCGAGGCCCCTGGAAATGACCTGCTTGAGCTGCATATCATCCATAAGCGGCTTGTAGTGGGTCAGGCGGTCCAGTTCTTCCCGGCTGAAGTGCAGCCTAATGCCATCTTCCGTAATCGATTCGACTGCGTTTGCCGGGAGGATGATGTTATCGCCTCCTTGCAGCCACATGCCGTGTTCAACCACCAGGTGGCGAATGTGGTGAGCATCTTTATCCACCAGGACATGATCGAGGGTGCCGACCCGGTAGCCGTCGTGGGCATAGACTGGCATTCCGCGCCGTAGGAGTATCTCGTCCTGGTCAACACCCAGCCTGGCCCGCTGCACCACGGTCGGCCGTTCGGGTTCCATAACGGAAGGATAGGGACCTATCCAGACCCTTGACGCGGCCGGATTGGCAACATGGCCTGCGGACTCCGGGTTGATGACGGACGAGTCCGGCAGCCGGAACTCGACCTCGCGGTATTCGGGTAGATTTTCCAGTTCCTCGGTCGAAGCATTGAGAACAATTTGCTTATCATCGGCTTTTTCTACCCAGCAAACCGGCACCACCACGGATTTAGGCAGCATATTGCCGTGATTGACAATTAAGCCCGTTACGGTCCTGTCCTCCGGGTCGAGGGTAAGGTATTTCAATTTGCCGAACTCGCCATCGCGGCTATAGACAGGCGCGCCTGGTTTGAACTCGAAAGCCATAGCATTCTTTCTCCTTTGTCCACCGGCTAAACAGCCAGAATTACCCAGCTTAAAAGCACCCCGACCACGCCCATGCCTTATCTATAAGGGTCTAACCAGTCTCCCTCCAAGTATTTCTGGCGAAATTGAAGGAGGCGAGCCTCGGTGTTACTTCGCTGAACTTGCAAAGCATTTTCCAGTTGGGCCACCCTGGCCGTAAGCCCCATCACCTGACGGTGCAGTTTAATAATCACCAGGACACCTGCCGGGTTGATGCCCAGGTCGCTCAGCCGCCTGGCCCGGCGCTGCTCGGTTTCATCTCGCGAAACGTTTTCCGCTACCGGGTGGTGAGGCTTATGGTTTTGAACCCTGGTCTGTTCCATAATAATTTCTTTCCTTCGTTAGGTCCGCGCCTGCACAGACTGCCTGGCCGCCGCCAGTTCCCGGAAGGCTCTTTCCTCCCTTTCTGTCAAAGGCTCCGGCAAGATCAACCGCACACGCGCGTAGAGGTCACCTTTGTTGTCGGGGTAGCCCTGTTTGGGCATGCCTTTACCGCGTAGCCGGAAACTCCGGCCCGCCTGGGTGTGCGGCGGAATTTTAAGCATGACCGACCCGGTCAGGGTCGGGACGCGGACCTCGCCACCCAGGGCGGCCGTATAAATATCCACGTCGATGTCGGTGTAAAGGTCTATGCCCTCACGCTCGAAAACCGGATGCGGCAGGACCCGGATGACCAGGTAAATGTCGCCCGGTTCGCCTCCGTTTCGGCCGGGACTGCTCTGCCCGGCCAGACGCACCTGGGAGCCGGTATCAACGCCTGGCGGAATCCTGGCCTCAATCCGGCGCTCCCCGATTTTGAGGATACGGGTGGTACCGTGATAAGCCTCCTCAAGGGTGATTTCCACTTCTTGCTCAAGGTCGTGGCCCCGGCTGGGCGAAGCGGCTCGGCCCGCCCGGCCTCGCTGCGCCCTCCCAAAAGTTGAGGTGAAAAAGTCCGAGAAGGGGTTATCATCCCCGAACAAGTCCTGGAAATCCTCGACGGTGGTGCCGTACTTGACATGGGCGCTATCGCCCGGCCCGGCCGACCAGCGGCTCCGGTCGAAATCCTGCGGCCGACCGCCCCTGGCCTGCCACTGCTTGTAGTCGGCCCGCATCGCGTCATATTTCTTGCGTTGCTCCGGGTCGGCAAGGGCCTGGTAGGCTTCATTTATCTCTTTGAACCTCTCCTCGGCCGTCTTGTCGCCAGGGTTAACATCTGGGTGGTGCTGGCGGGCCAATTTGCGATAGGCTTGCTTGATCTCTTTGGCCGAGGCATCCGGCGAAACACCCAGGACCTGGTAGTAATCTTTAAAATCCATACCTGTCCCTCTCCACATTTGCCTTTACCGGGTCGGCCCATCAGGACTGGCCCCGCGCCACGATAACCTGGGCGGGCCGCAGCAAAGTCTCATCGTGCAAGTAGCCGCTGCGTACAACCTCCACGACGGTGTCTTGCGGGGCATCGCCCTGGCGCACTTCCAGGGCCTCGTGGTAAACCGGGTCGAACGTGTCACCCGCCTTGACGGGGATACGTACAACCCCAGACCGGGCCAGGCTTTGTTGCAGTTGGTTATAGGCCAGTTTGACCCCCTGGTACAACCCGGCGGTATCGCCCGGCAGCGCCAGAGCACGTTCCAGGCTGTCGGCTACCTCCAAAAACCCCTGCAAAAAGCGGCGTTTATCCTGCTGGGCCTGGCTGGCCGCCGCCCGCTCGGCCTGTTTGCGGGCGTTGTCGGTTTCGGCCGCTAGGTGCAAATACCTGTTTTTGAACTCGTTGGCCTCTTGCCGGGCGGCCTTGAGCTGGGTAACACATTCGTCAAGCTGGGGGTCGGTTGGCTGCTGTTTCGGTACGGCCGATTGCGCGTTTTCCATATTCGACCTGGAGTCAGGCTGGGTCATGGTTCTTCCTCCCTCCTCCCTGCAAGTTACATTTCACGGAAATCACCCTCGACGGTATTGTCGCGCGGCGGATTAACGCCCGGCTCGCCGTAGGGTTGGCCCCGGCTGGCCGCCCCGGCCCCAGCCGGTTCAGCCTGGCTGGCGGCGGACTGGCTCAGGCTCATCGCGACCTGCTCAAGTGTCTGGGTCAACTGGCGGATCCGGGCCAGGTCGTCGCCGCTCATAGCCTGGCGCAAATCGTTGATCTGGTTTTGCAGGCGGTCCTGGTCGGCCTGGGACATGGAATTAGCCGACTCCTGAAGGATTTTCTCGACCTGGTAGATCACCGTGTCGGCCTGGTTGCGAGCTTCGGCCAGTTCGCGGCGGCGGCGGTCGTCGGAGGCGTGGCTCTCGGCTTCATGCACCATCCGTTCGACCTCCTGTTTGGAAAGGTTGGTGGTGGCGGTAATCGTGACCCGCTGCTCTTTGCCGCTGGACTTGTCGCGGGCGTTGACGTTCAAAATACCGTTGGCGTCAATGTCCAACGTCACTTCGATCTGGGGGACGCCGCGTGGGGCTGGTGGAATACCTTCCAGCCGGAACTCGCCCAGCAACATGTTGTCCGCCGCAATAGGACGTTCGCCCTGATAGATTTTGATGTCTACGGCCGTCTGGTTATCGTCGGCGGTCGTGAAGGTTTCGGTCTTGCGGACCGGGATGGTGGTGTTGCGCGGAATAAGTACGGTCATTACACCGCCCATTGTTTCCACGCCCAGGCTTAGTGGGGTAACGTCCAGTAGCAGGACATCTTTAACCTCGCCGGTCAGGACGGCCCCTTGCAGCGAGGCCCCGAGGGTGACCACTTCGTCCGGGTTGACGCCTTTGTGGGGTTCTTTGCCGCCGGTCAACCGCCGGACGAGGTTCTGGACCATGGGCATGCGGGTAGACCCACCCACCAGCACCACATCATTCAAGTCACTGGCCTGGAGTTTGGCGTCGGCCAGGGCGTGCTCAAATGGCCCGGTACAGCGTTGGAGCAAATCTTTGGTCATTTCCTCGAACTTAGAGCGGCTGAGTTTGAGCTGGAGGTGCTGGGGACCGTTAGCGTTAGCTGTGATAAAGGGCAGGTTGATCTCGGTTTCGGCTGTCGAGGAAAGTTCGACCTTGGCTTTTTCGGCGGCTTCGCGCAACCGCTGCAACGCCAGGCGGTCCTTACCCAGGTCAATTCCCTGTTCCTTTTTAAATTCCTGGATCATCCAGTCCACGACCCGCTCGTCCCAGTCGTCGCCGCCGAGGTGAGTGTCGCCGTTGGTGGAGCGGACCTCGATTACGCCGTCGCCCACTTCCAGCACCGAAACGTCAAAGGTACCACCGCCCAGGTCCCAGACCAGGATAGTTTCGTGTTCCTGCTTGTCCAGCCCGTAGGCCAGGGCCGCCGCCGTCGGCTCGTTAATAATGCGCATTACTTCCAGCCCGGCGATTCGCCCGGCATCCTTGGTGGCCTGGCGTTGCCGGTCGTTGAAATAGGCCGGTACGGTAATTACCGCCTGATTGACCGGTTCGCCCAGGTAGGCTTCGGCGTCCCGTTTGAGCTTTTGCAAAATCATGGCCGAAATTTCCTGGGGCGTGTAGGTCTTGCCGGTCTGTGGAATTTCGACACGGGCATCACCATCCGGGCCGGGGACGACCCGGTAAGGAACAATCTTGCGTTCCTCGGCTACCTCATCGTACATGCGTCCCATGAACCGCTTGATCGAGTAGACCGTATTTTCTGGATTGACAATAGCCTGGCGTTTGGCTACCTGACCGACCAGAATCTCCCCCGTCTTCGAAAAACCGACTACCGAAGGGCAGATATTGCCGCCTTCGGCGGTCGGGATAACCGTCGAGTTGCCATTCTGGACCACGGCCACGACTGAGTTGGTGGTCCCTAAATCAATGCCTACTATTTTTGCCATTTTGGCCCTCCATACTTTAGGAAAAACTGGGGAGGCTGCAGCTTCACCGAAAACCGCCCTGCCAACCAACGGGAAGAGAAGCTCACCTCTTTTACTATTCCAGTAAGATGTGCCGGAAAATCCCTATCGAGTTTTAGCTAGAAGGTTGAAACGTATCTGAAATGTTGAGTTATGCCGGGTTGTTTATTGGCTGGTGTGGGGTTGCTCACCGGTTGACGGCATTCCGGTTCGGCCGGCCGGTTGAGCAGCGGTGTTGGCCCCGGAATCCGCCCTGGAAGTCGAGTGCATAGGAGTGGTTTGTGAATTGTTTGAAGATTGTTGCGCGCCCTGACTCTGGGCCACCTGGGCGCCGTGATCGGTTTGCATGCCCTGGATTGGCTGGGTGGACTGTTCTCGTTGGCTTCTTTGAACCGGGATGGAGCGGTGCTGTGATCTAAGGCCGGTAGCCGCGCCGGGTATCATAATTTCTAGCCCGCCGTCCTTAAATTGAGCCTGGATATTATCAAGTGGGATACCGCCTGGCAAAGGAATACTCCGGTAGAAAGAGCCATAGACGCGCTCGGTATACCAGAAAGCGCCTTCTCTTTTTTCCCGCTGAGAGGTAGAGCGGCCCTGGACGATCAGGTCGTTGCCATCAAGCTCTACCTGGACCTCCGATGGTTTGACGCCGGGCAAATCCAGGTTTACCACCAGGTCGTCGCCCTTAACGGACATTTCAACGGTGGGAACCCAGCCCATGGCGGTGCCGGGAGCCGCATCGGAAGTCGCCATCGAAGTGCCCTGCGACCCCCGGTTGGCCGGTTCGGCGGACATAGATGACCGGCTGCTCCCGTTGCTTATACTGGTCGTGTTACCAGAAACCAGGGATGAAAATAAGCGGTCAACATCCTGTGAAAAGCGCCGCATCAGGTCGAAAGGTGTAGGGAAGCCGCCAAAACTGGCCATTTCACGCGACGTCGGGCGGGGCGTCATCGCCTGGCTGTGCTGTTGACTCCGTTGATCCGCCTGCCGCTGATTTTGTACTTGCTCTGCCAAAATAAAACCTCCTTCGTTGTTCGTTTCCGAGATTCAGTTCTTGTAATGAGTTTAGTAGTTGATCGTTTTCAGGTAATTTCCAAAGGCTATTCATCACTAAAAGCAGTCCTGTTTATATCCTTAATATAAATCATTATGGGACATAGCACATCTATCCTTCAGGTACGTTCTTAGGGTAAAGATTAAACTACCCGGATGAGTAGGGTCGCCTCACCCATTTGGCTTAGTATTTTGAAATAGACTATTAAACTAAATATCGAGATTAACCTGGCTCTATTTATGCAGCGAAATAATCTGACAACAAGTTAATAATTTGCTTTAACTGCAAATTGCCATAAATTGAAACCTGTTATTAATTTTCTTTTCAAAAATAGTCAACTTTTAAATATTGGGAGTACTGAATTTATGAAATTTTTTCATGCTAAAAATAGCATAATAAATTATTCTTTCCACCAGGAAAAGAAAAAAATGGGATTGTAATGGTCAATCCTGGAAAGTAAGCATTAGCTATGAGTGGAATAAGTCCCAAAATAAAGGTTCTGATTGTAGACGACCATGCGATGGTCCGCAGCGGGCTGGCCTTTTTTTTACAGATTTATCCCGATCTGGAACTGGTCGGGGAAGCTTCCAATGGCCTGGAGGCAATTCAAATGACGGCCGAAACCAGGCCCGATGTTGTGCTAATGGATTTGATTATGCCGGGAATGGACGGCACCGAGGCGATCATGCAGATCAAAGGGGCCAACGAGGCAATTCAGGTAATCGCCCTGACCAGCTTCAAGGAAAACGAACTGGTCAGATCGGCTTTGCAAGCCGGGGCGATTGGCTACTTGAATAAGAATGTAAATGGCGATGAATTGGCCCAGGCTATCCGGGCGGCCTTTGTAGGCGTCTACACCCTATCTACCGACGCCACCCAGGCCCTCATCCACAATGTGATTAAACCGACCGCTTCGACCGTGATTGAATTGACCGCCCGCGAACGAGATGTGCTGGCCTTGCTGGTGGGAGGTTTGACCAACCAGCAAATCGCCCAGCGCCTCAAGGTCAGCCGGAACACCGTAAAATTCCACATCAGCAGCATTTTAAACAAGCTAAAGGTAAGCGGGCGGACCGAAGCGGTCGCCATGGCCCTACTACACCATCTGCTTAACTAACCTGTAATGGGTACTTTAGCCATCCGACTGTATCCTAACACTCAAGCCACCCTTTTATAGCAATGATGTAAACCTCCAAGTACTGGCAATGCAACTATTTTCCCTCCTTGCAAGGGCGGCAAAACTGGAGGTATTGGAATTGTTTGGCTAATTCCCTGATGGGTCTTTCTTTGTTAAAGTACTCTACATATGCCTTTAGTACTCGATATAAATGCCCCTCACTTAAATGAAGAAATGATCTAGGACCTCTTGCCTTACGGTACGGAGAAATCTCTCACATATTGAGTTTGCTTTGGGTGCTTTAATTGGCGTTTCTAGAATTTCGATTCCGCTATTCTCGGCTACTCGTTGGAACTTTTGCCCGAAGATGCGATCATTGTCTCGAATAAGGTATTTTGGTCCTTGCCCAAACCCGGTCGCTTCTCGAAATGGAACCTAAAGCTACTGACCTGGTGGCAGGTTTAGTCAAAGCTACAAATTTTTGTTGGATCACCTGACCGCAGTACTTTAATAAGCCTTTTAGTCTGGCGAGAGATCTCAGCCGCAGGGTCACTGAACTTATTCTTACCTCTGGGTCAGGAGTTTGGATCGTCGTGTGCGAGCGACGAAGACAGTTCCCGGTAGGCGTTGGCCTGAGCAAGCAAAAGCTGGCCCTTTTTCTCAAATTCTTCCACGGCGTCAGCACCAGCGGGCCAACGCAGCGGCGGCTCGTCCTGGCTCACCAACTGCAGCAGCGCTTTAGCGAGCTTGGCGGGATCACCTCCCTGTAAGCCGTTCATGCCCTTCCAAGTAGTGACGGTTTGCCTGGTTTTCTCGGCGTAGTCCTCAATTGTAGGCTCTGCGAAGTTCGTAGACTCCGGCGTGAGCAATTCAGTGCGGAAGAAGCCGGGCTCAACGAGCATCGTGCGGATCCCGAAAGGCGCGACCTCAGGGGTCAGCGACTCCATCCAGCCTTCAACGCCGAACTTTGATGCTGCGTAGGCGGAGGTAAACTCGCCTCCCCGGATGCCTGCAGTCGATGAAATCGTTACGACGAGCCCCGACCGTTGAGAGCGCATGACGGGCAGCACCGCGCGAGTGACATTTATCGGACCGAAAAAGAGGGTCTCGACTTGTGCCCGGAAGTCTTGCGGAGTGATTTCTTCGAAAAACCCGGCAAAGAAGTTACCGGCGTTGTTAACGAGTACGTCGATGTGACCAAATCGGTCGACGGCTGCTTTCACTGCCTTCTGGGCGTCCTCCGGGCTGGTGACATCGAGCTTGACAACCAAAAGATTATTCCCAAAGCCGAGAGCCTTGCTGACTGTATCGGTGTTGCGGCCAGTTGCGACGACTGCGTCCCCGGCGGCCAGAGCGGCCCTGGCAATATCCACGCCCATTCCACGGCCAGCCCCTGTAATAAACCATACTTTACTCATACTAATTGCTCCTTTTATTTTTTATCAGTCATTATTTCGGCCAACCATTTTTCACCAGTAACTTTTCCAGCCAAACCCAGGACTTAGTGGCAAGGACTTCCTTAAGGGCTTATGGTGGCGAAGCGCTCGCACCAAATTAGTGGTTAGTATCCGGCGAGAAATTATGTGTTACATGCATCCTTCTAAAGCTTACATTAGTCCTTATTTAATAAAAGTCTAAATCTTTGTAAAAGACCAAAATAAATTTATTAATACTGGTATAATTATAAGCACTAAATAGGGAAATGTGTTATAACAATTGTCGAGGAGTATTATATAATCCTGCAAGACTTTAAAAGGTAGCCTTTATGTGAGTGGGTACAAAGATAAAAATTATAAAAGGAACAGTATATTATGGTACTGCTGAATCCTGAACAAAATGAACGCAACCTACTCAGGTTACAAGCTAATAGGGAGGAGCTCGCTGAGCTTATCGGGCGAACTCTTATTGAAGATGGCACCAGAGAGGTGCTGCCTGGTCTGTTTTTTCACCGCTACTCTACTGACACCGGGGCAAACCATGGCGTGTCCGACCCGGCTTTTTGTATTGTAGCCCAGGGGAGTAAAGAGGTCCTGTTGGGAGATAACACCTACTTGTATGATCCGGCCCATTATCTACTTGCCACCCTCGAAATGCCCACAATAAGCCGGTTAGTTGAAGTATCAAAAGATAAACCTTACCTGGGCCTCAGGATACAGCTCGATCCCAATCTCGTTACTGCGGTTATAGTTGAGGCTGGCTACCATTTGCCCCTGAAGCAGGCATCTTCTGATACAAAGGCGATTAATGTGAGCACTCTGGACGCACACCTCCTGGATGCGGTAGTGCGGCTGGCCCGGCTGGTGGAGTCTCCAGCGGACGCTCGCCTGCTTGCTCCTTTAATCAAACGCGAGATTATTTACCGGCTTTATATGGGCGAACAGAGTGAGCGGTTGCGCTATCTGGCGGCTTTTGGTGGTCAAATCCACCGTATCATTAAAGTGATGGACCGTCTTCGTAATGAGTATTACAAGCCGATCCGAATAGAAGAAATGGCTCAGGATATTGGCATGAGTGTATCGGGACTTCACCATCACTTCAAGGCGGTAACGGCAATGAGTCCTTTACAGTTTCAAAAGCATTTACGTCTTCAAGAAGCCCGCCGACTTATGCTGACGGAAAAGATGGATGCGACCAGCGCCGGCAACCGGGTGGGCTACGATAATGCTGCTCACTTCAGTCGGGAGTACAAAAGTCTCTTTGGCAATCCACCTATGCGTGATACTGAACAATTACGTGAAGTTGTCGGACAAGGCGTTTAGCTCTTTCACAATCAAGCCTGAGCTCGGACATGGCTAAGGATTTCGTCCACGACACTGACAAGCAGCTGTGTTGCATCTATTACGATGCCACTGCTGGGTATGTCTTCTTTTGTGGCGTGTAAACGTAGGATGAGTTCCCGTTCGCTCTTGCTCTTGCCCCAGTCATCATCAGGACGGCTGTCGAGCCGTTCATTGAGTGTCTCTACATCAACGTCTAAGATGAAGATTTCATCAAAAAGGTCTATGAACTGCTTAAAATTTCAAGAACCGCCACAGAAGAAAGTGGCTTCATCGTCCTGATTTGCTGCCAACCTCCTTACTTTTTCTACATCCCAAATATTATGTGCATGGCTGATTTCGGGGGATAAAAATGTTGGGAGCCCGTAGCTAGCGCCCTCGGTTTTCTCGCCAGTCGTTGGGTCTCCTTGGTAGCGCAGTTCTCTATCACCATTTATGGCTAGGTAACCGCGTCGGCGCAGCTCTTGGCATACCGAGGTTTTGCCGGTGCCGGAGACTCCCTCGATAAGATAATTTCTCTTACCCATTATCCTTACCCCTTTAGTGGGTTTGTTGGAGGATTTGACATTTTTATACCTCTGAAGGAACCGGTCGCTATCGGCAGCAGCCTGGGTGGGATCGGCCGGCTTTTTATCGAGATGGGCCGCACCGGGACGCCGCCCGTTGCCTTGAAAAAAAAGTAGGCAGCATTCGAGGCGGTTGGTTCGAGGCAAGGCACCCTGTCGGTCCTGGTGGCTCACCAGGACGCCCATGACTAATTAGCTAATATGACAGGCTCCAACCGGACTGGAATACTTTCCTGGAACCGCTCGAACGGCCATATTATCAAAAAGTATGGGAATTGTGTGAGAAATGTAGTAGCGGCGGTTAAGAATCGACAGGCTGATAGATAAGCGCCAGGGTTCCGGAATTGAGCGTCTTGCTTTCGACCAGCCGCAATTTGTTCATGGCCGTCCCTTCCGGGAAGAACCGCCTCCCTCTGCCCATAATGAATGGTTCGACCAGAAAGCGATACTCATCAATCAAGCCTGTGCCCTGAAGCGATTGAACCAGTGTCGCGCTGCCATCAATAATTATATCTTTGCCTGGCTGCTGTTTGAGTTTAGCAATTTCTTCCGCCACATTTTCTCGGATGATAGTAGATTCTTTCCAGGGAGCCTCGGTGAGGGTGGTAGAGACCACAACCTTTTGCATGCGGTTGAGGAGCGGCCCTGGCCCATCGCCGGTCGTCTGTTTAGACCAGCCCGGCCAAAGCATCTCATAGGTGGTCCGTCCCATCATATAAATATTACCCTGGGAGTACTGCTCGGTGATGTACTCCATTCTTTCAGGGTTGTTAGTATTTTGCCACCAGTAATCCATCGTATCCGCATCAAAGACCCCATCGAAGGTCATCCAGGCCTTGACCCAAAGCTTTCTCACCGTATTTCTCCTAATCTTTTTTGAGGACAAAAATCCATTTAAGAGTTGTATGGCGGTGCCCCGGCCGGTCGATATTCCAGAAGGAGGACGCGCTCATCCAGAACCCTGGACGAGAGCAACTCGAAGCCCATATCCGGCAGCCCTTCAAAGGTCGGTTCGGCACCTGTTTGTTGGAGAATCAGGGGACAAACGGCGAGTTTGAGGCAGTCCACCAGGCCAGCCGTGAGCAGTTGCCGAACCAGCGACAGGCTGCCCAGGGTTCGCAACTCGGGTCCATCAGACTGTTTAAGTTCACGTACAAAGCTGACCAGGTCATCGCGGACGATTCTTAGCCCCTGCCAGTCTGTCGCCTCCAGAGAGCGCGAGAACAGCCAGCCTGGGGTTGTCGTCATTGTTTGCCATCCTTCATCCCGCGCTTCGGCGGGTAGTTCATTTAGCATCTCATAGGTCCGGCGTCCAACGAGCATCCGGTGCGAAGCGGCCGTATTGGTGGTGATCCAGTTTGCAACATCGGGACCAAAATAGCCATAATAACCGGGTGAACGCTGGCCTCGGGCAAAGCCATCGAGGCTAATGATCAGTTCACAAACAAGCTCAGTCATAAGTTCTCTCCCAGGTTTATTGTGGAATACCCAACCTTAAATCAACATTGATATCAACATTTGACGGCCCAGAACAAATCCTCTCTCCGAACTGTCGCCTCCCCATTCAGCCGGCGTACCGGTGAAAATCACGGCTGGCAATTGTGCATTTTCCCGTTTTAAATTTTGGCTAAGGTTGTTCCAGCTTCGTAAAACCAGGTCAGGTCAAGAACACCTATCTCAAAGAGAAACTTAAAGAGCCACAAATGCAACCAGACACAGAAGGTACGTTCAGGAGAATTAAAGCAAAGAGCGGCCAATTATCCAATAAAAGTAATAATACATGTTAACAGCGCTTATTTTGACTAATGTTTTGAATGAGTTTGTGTTCAAATTTCTCTTGACACGGGTTGCAACCATCAGAGCATGTTACTCATAAAAGCCTGAAACGAAGATTAAGGGCATAATCTTGACTTTTGGCTGATTTCTTGTTTAAAACCACTTTTGCACTATCATTGGGTGTTATATTATAATTTCTTCGCATATAAGCCGAACCGAGCCGAAAGGAGAGCTCCAAAAATGCATCCTGAAACCCTGGCCGTACATAGCGGGCATACCGTTGATAGTGCCACCGGCGCAGTAGCACCGCCAATCTACCTTTCCACCACCTTTGAGCGGGATGCCGATGGCAGCTATCCCCGCAAATACGAGTACATCCGTGACAATAATCCCAACCGTCACCAACTGGAAGATTGCCTGGCCGCCCTTGAGGGTGGCATCGGTGCAGCGGCTTTCGCTTCAGGATTGGCGTCTATAACCAACTTGCTCCAAACTCTTAGACCTGGGGATCACGTTATTGCCCCGCTGGATGCCTATTTTGGCACCGCCCATATTCTCAAAGATATGTACGAGCCGTGGGGGTTGGAAGTAAGCTTTGTGGAAATGACCGACCTGAACAAGGTTGAGGCCGCTGTCAGGCCAAATACTAAACTCATCTGGACCGAAACACCCTCCAACCCCCTGGTAGCGATCACCGATCTGGAAGCGGTGGCTCAAATTGCCCACCGGGCAGGCGCTAAAGCCGGCTGCGATAACACCTGGGCTACTCCTTTCGGGCAACGCCCTTTTGATTTTGGGTTTGACATTGTGATGCACTCCACCACCAAATATCTAGGGGGGCATGGAGATGTGATGGGAGGTGCCATTGTAGTCCGGGAGGATGGGGCGCTTTTAAATAAACTGCACCAGTTGCAGAATGTAGGCGGTGCTATTCCTTCGCCTTTTGATTGCTGGCTTATTCTACGTGGCATCAGTACCCTGCCTTATCGAATACGAGCCCACACCTACAATGCTGAAAAACTTGCAGCTTTCCTCAGCCAGCATCCGGCCATCGAAGTGGTGCATTACCCTGGCCTCGTATCTCACATAAATCATGCGGTTGCAGCCAGGCAGATGAAGTTATTCGGGGGGATGCTATCGATCCAGGTGAAGGGTAATCGAGAGACTACTTTTAGAGTGGCCGCCAGGTTACGGCTATTTATCAGGGCCACCAGCCTGGGTGGTCCAGCTAGCTTAATTGAGCACCGGGAGTCCATCGAAGGCCCTGATACCCGCGCTCCCGAGAACTTGCTGCGTATTTCGGTGGGTCTGGAGCATCCTGACGATTTGATTGCAGATTTGGAGCAAGCCCTGGAGGGTGTTTAAAATTTATGAAACCGCGAATTTCTGTTATCACATTAGGTGTCGGGGATTTGAAAAAATCCCTCGAGTTTTATCGGGATGGACTGGGGTTACAAACAGAAGGGATTGTTGGTGAAGAATTTGAAAATGGCGCAGTCGTTTTCTTTGAACTTGAAAATGGTAACAAGCTAGCACTCTGGCCTCGCCAAAGCCTGGCCCACGACACTGATCTTCAATTAACTCCTATCAGTCCAACACAAATGAGTATTGGGCATAATGTGGCAAGTGAAGAAGAGGTTAACCAGGTAATGGCGCAAGCAAAAGCAGCTGGCGCGAAAATCGTAAAACCCGCCCAAAAAACCTTTTGGGGTGGTTATAGTGGCTACTTTCAAGACCTGGATGGTCATTTGTGGGAGATTGTTTGGAGTCCTGATTGGAAAATTGATGATTCAATAGTTTAAGGGATGGGGTCTTTGACCCGGGTAGGATGGGTCACTTGTAAATTCCTTATGTTAGGGTACGGCCGAACCTTGCGGTGCGACCCGCTGGTGATTCTCGCCTACGACTGACAAAGGCCATCCTGGCAACGATTGTCCTGAGTCTGCGTTTGTGTCTGCGGCAAGACGCTGGATAAAGTGAATGAACTTCTAAAAAGGAGAGTGGCATACATATGATTCTGATTACCGGAGGACTGGGATTTATCGGTCTCCATACGGCTTCCGTCCTGCTTGATATGGGCAAAACTTGCGTACTTACAACACCGAGTTACCGGTATCCCGGATAGATTCAAGGCTGAGAGAGGAAAATATCGAATTTGGTGAAACCAAAGGTATCGAGACGATTGGTTACGATAAGGAAAGCCGGTCTCTCAAATCGCAATACTTCGGCGCTAGCGATCTTATCCTCGAATACACCCACAAAATAGAGGGTGATGCTCTCACGGTCTCAATTGATATGCTCCAGGCTAAAGGCCAGTTTGCCGCCAGGTTTAGTTCCGATGGGAAAAGCTTTACCGGCCGCTGGGATTGGATCGAAGATGGTGAGAGAAAGGGTTATGCTGCAACTCTAGCCAGGATAGAATAATAATTGCCTAAAATGTATAAAGTAAATTAAATCGGGTCTGACGGAACTTTTATCAGACTCCGAAATCGTCCAAATTTGTTCTGACCTGTGGATCGACCTCACAAGTTAGCCCGCCCACCGTATTGCGCTTGACCCCCGCTCAATCGCCTCCGGCGTCTGCGTTACCTCTTCATAGCGGGTAGAAACGCTTGTGGGGAAGTGCAGATAAGTATTAGGGCGTAAACCGTTTCCAATTGCCTTCAGAGACGACTTTGACTGCTCCGTCAATCACTTGTATGGCGGTACCCGCATCCCGGCGGCCCATCTTTCGGCGTCGGCCATGGAGTTGTCCGGCAGCATCTCGTGATCCAGGTGTGGAAAAATCGAAAAATCAACCAGGCCAAACGTTTCATCGCCACCAGTACCAGTGGGCGGAGTCCAGCCGACGAAATCCTGCCCGATGCTGGGAGTAATCACCATGCTCCCGGCACTCAGTCCTACGTAGACCGCGCGCAGCGACGGCAAGAGGTCCGCCAGTCCGGACTGCCGCATCCAGTAGCACAGGTACAAGGGGTCGCCGCCATTCACCAAGAGAACGTCAGTTTCCTGGATCAGGGGACCCAAAGCTCTTTATCGATGCTGGGCAGCGCGGTGAGTTCCAGTACACCCATGGACTTCCAACCCAGCTCGCACATCGGTGTGGTCGCTTGTCCGGTAAAGGACTTGCATGCCAGGCCAGGACCGCCTGGTATGGCGTACCCCGCGGTAGGAATGCACAGGGCGCTAGCCTCGGCAATCGGTTTGCCCAGTAGGTCGAGTACCGCATTGTGGATACTGGTGTTTTTGATACCAGCCGAAGTGAGAAGATATTTCATGATGCCTCTACTTGCCGATTTAGTTTAATGGTAGCCGAAAGGCTCCTCCAGGTTTTGTCACCGATAAGTTACATTGTCAAGCCCCTAAAAAGTTAAAAGCCGAAAGCCTAAAATTCGACTTGTTAGGGGATACCACCAAATTTAGACAAGCCGTACCGCCCGTCAGCAGTCGAACACTGCCCAGCAAATCTCATTTCGCAGCCGTTGATCCTCCAGGACGAGTTCGCGAATAGCATCCGGGAGTTGTTCGCGCTGCCAACGGCACTCGAGCCGTCCGGCGCTCTCACCCTCGCCTCTGGAAGCGGCCTCACGTGCAGCCTTGATCGCGTAGGCCGCGGCACCAAGTTCGTGGGCGGCGACATGCGCCACCACTGCCGCCTGGCCGGCAGCAAAGGCGGCATGCCTGGCGGATCCGCTCAACTCTCTTGCTGCCGCCATGGCATGCCCTCCCGCTGCGCGGGCCTGAGACATCTTGATCTCGCCGCGTGCCCATGCCCGGGTCTGCTCAATTGCCTGGCGGGGCCGTGGGTCCAAGGGCTGCACCAACTCAAAGAGGTATAAAACGTGCTCTGCACATACGGCCGCCCATAAAGCCAGGAGCCGGTGGTCGGAGTCGGTGAGCGTTCCTCCACGGCGCATGGTGATGAAGCGGGGGTCGCGGTCTTTGGGGAGGATCATGGTTGCAGCCTTCCTATAGAACCTTATTTTTCTTATTCTTATTTAGTAGATGGGTGCTCACCTGGGTTCCCATAGCTCGATTTTGTTATCTTCCGGGTCGTAGATCCAGGCGAACCGGCCGTAGGATTCGTCCTGCCGGTTCTCATCAATTCTGACTCCGGCTTTGTGGAGTTGTTCAAGGAGGGCGTCCAGGTTGTCTACCCGGAAGTTGAGCATGAAGCCCTGCTCGGCCCGGCCAAAATAATCCGTACCGGCCGCGAAAGCCTCGAAAACGGTCATACCGGCCTCCTGCTGCCAGGCGCTTTGCCCGGTTTGGGGCGCTACCCCTAACATGGTGGCGTACCATTTGTTCAAAGCCTGGGGATTTCGCGCCCTGAAGAAAAATCCGCCAAAGCCTTTTACCTTTTCCATACCTCGGTTTCTCCTTGTTTCGTGACCTATCCACTCCACCTCAATACGCTATTTTACCCAAGCGGCGCTAGTTTCGGGGATTGTGCCATATATAGCAATAGCAAAGGAGCTACAGGCAAATAATGAACGCTACCTGTGCCAAAGTGTCTTAAAACGATCACGATCCCCTCTTAACCTCACCTACCTAGGTGTCCGCTCATAATGTGCAATAATCACTCCGCTCGGCGTAACCTGGCTACTCGCTAACTGGAAAGCCGCTGGCAGAATACCCTCGCTAAAAAGACGTTTCCCTCCTCCAAGTGTAACCGGGTACGTCCAGATGTACATCTGATCAACCAGGTCATCCTTGAGCAAGGTTTGGATCAGTTTACTGCTACCCCATACCCACAGATCAGGCCCATCCATTTCCTTGAGTTTTTTAATTTCGGAGACAATATCGCTGCCCGTTACGACAACCGAATTGTACCAGGACAGCTCAGTGTTATTGTGCGAGACCACATATTTTTTAGTGGCGTTAAAGGGTCTGGCGATATTTGGTGCCGCATCGGTATGAGGCCAGAAGGCTGCCCAAATATCGTAGGTCTTTCTTCCCAACAGCAGTTCAAACGGAATTTTCATAAAGCCGTCTATGACCTGCCCCTCCATATCGTCGTCATAGTTTGCCGTCCAGCCGCCCTGGGTAAAGCCGCCCGAGGTATCTTCCTCCGGCCCGCCTGGTCCCTGCATAACACCGTCCAGGGTTACAAAAGTCGTCGTGATGATTTTTCGCATAAATTTTATTCTTATTCCTATTCCTTTCTCTGATAAGTCATATCCAGGTCCTGTTCCCAATATGTTCCATCGCGGGATAGCTCTCAGTGACACTTAATAATCTTGCCATTTCGCTGAAAGTGCCATTCACCCTTGGGAGAGGACCGGCGAATCTCGCCACATCTTCCTCGGCATATCTTAGGACTGTGTATGGTGCTGGTGTCAGGGTATAAATACCCAACTAAATTAAAATTCCTACCTCGCTGTCTTTATAGTGTTTAAAATATCACGGCTTAAGACGGGTTATTGTTAGCTTCGACCTGTAGCTCTCCAGGATACTTCCATAAAGCTGCAGTTGAGGCCGTACAATTCCGGCTGGCAGCAGACAGAATTGCTAGCCGCGCTTCTACCGCAGCAACGGCCCGGTCTACGAACCCGGCCTCAAGTTCAGTTAAACCACTTTTTATTAACGAGAAGTTATAGCCTGCCTTACGCAATAGAACAACCACGTGCAGCCTGAGCATCTCGGCCGTTCATATAATCGGTAACCACTT
>JAQBPB010000119.1 GCA_028287745.1 Chloroflexota bacterium | reverse complement strand
GGGTCACAGCACTAAGACGGTTCCGTTGCTGGAAGTAAAGCGCCTAAAAGGGTTATAATGCCAGGCATAAACGCCAGGTTCTATGACCTTTTCGTAGGAAACGGAGAAATTATATGTCCGACAAAATTGACCGGAATCTATCACTTGAACTTATACGAGCAACGGAAGCCGCCGCCCTGTCTACCGCCCTTGTTATGGGCCGGGGCGAGATTAGCTCAATCACCCGGGGCGCGGCCCAGGCTATGCAAACCGCTTTGCGGGCGGTGGAAATCGAGGGCCGGGTCGTCATTGGCGAGGGCGAAGAAGATACCGCCAGTTATCTTTATGTCGGCCAGGCGGTAGGTACAGGCAAAGGCCCCAGGATGGATGTGGCGGCGCGGGCGATTGATGGTGCCCGGCTCCTGGCCCTGGGTCTGCCCCACGCTATTTCAATTATCGCGATTGCCGGGGAGAACAGCCTCTACAAACTTCCGCCGGGCCTGCGCTACATGAACAAAATTGTGGTTGGGCCGGAAGCTCGCGGGGCGATCAGTCTTGACCAGTCGGCTGAATGGAACTTAAGAAATATTGCCAGGGCCAAGCATATTGATGTCCGGGAAGTAACCGCCGTTGTGTTGGACCGGCCGCGCAACCAGCAATTGGTCCGCGAAATTCGCCAGGCCGGGGCGCGCTTGCACCTGATCAGTGATGGCGATATTCACCCGGCCATGATGGCGGCTTTGCCGGAAACCGGTGTGGACGTCCTTATGGGTATCGGGGGCGCCCAGGAAGCGGTCGTTACGGCCTGTTTGTTAAAGTGCCTGGACGGTGAGATGGTTTGCCGCCTGTACCCGCACAATGTCGGGGCGCGGCAGGCTGCGCTGGCCGAGGGTTTTAACTTCAACGAAGTTTTAACCGTTAATGACCTGGTTAAGAGCGATAATGTCTTTGTTTCTATCACCGGAGTAACCGGTGGCGAACGCCTGGAGTCGGTGCGTTATTCCGAAGGCGGGGTCCATACCCACTCGATTATAATGCGTTCCAAATCCGGTACTATGCGCGATGTCCGGGCGCGGCACCGCCTGGATAAACTCATGCGCTACAGCGAAATTGATTTTGCCGGGGCGGCTGGGTCCGGAGTCGGTGCCGCTCGCTAATTTCTGGTAAAATAAACCGGCCGGGCCGGATTAAACTGGGCCGCTTACCGGCCCTTTTTTATTGCCAGGGCCGCGCGGATTACGTTGAATACCGCACGTTGAACGGCTAACGTGGCAGGTAAAACGTTCAACTTGGTACGCCGTGGAAGCCTTGTAAGTTCTGATGGACACCTGGTAAGAATTGTTGGTTTAACCCGCAAACAGGCTTTATCCGTTCAACGTGCTACATGCCACGTTCAACGCCTTCTTGTTACGACTACCACAGAAAGAGGAATCCGATGGAAGGTTCAAAGTTGCAACCCGGTATAACAGGTGAAGCCACGACCCAGGTCACGGCTGAAATGACCGCTAACCGGATCGCTTCCGGCGTAGTAGAAGTTTACGCCACGCCTATGATGATCGCTCTCATGGAGAAAGCCGCCGCCGAAGCGGTCCAACCCCACCTTGCAGCCGGGCAGAGCACTGTCGGAACCCTGGTTAATATTACCCATATTGCCGCTACGCCGGTCGGGCAGACCGTTAAGGCAAAGGCCGAACTGCTGGAAGTGGATGGGCGGCGGCTGATCTTCGCGGTCACGGCCTACGATGAGATGGAAAGAATCGGCGAGGGCCGCCACGAGCGGTTCATTATTGACGATGACCGCTTTTTAAACCGGGTTGCCCGAAAAGGGGCCCAGAAGTTAAAAGAAGACTAAGCCTCACAATTTCATGGCGGTTACAAAATTTCCCAACCAAATACCACCGGCCCGGCGGAGTCCTTTTTCTACCCTGGAGCGATTGACCGCCGGGCTGCCTGAAAACTTGCCTCGCCAGGCCGGGGTGGTTTTGCTGGCCCTGCTGCTGGGAGTAGTGGCCGGGTTGGCTGTGGTTATCCTGCCTAACCCTTTGATCGGGTTTATTGGGGTAATGGGCCTGGTAGTGGCGGGAGTAATGTTTGCCAGGCCGCTTTTTACGCTTGGCGCGGCCGCTGCAATTTGCTGCCTGTTGCCCTTTGGCACTATCCCGGTCAAGCTGGGCATGACCTTTACTTTCCTGGAAGCAGCCCTGCTGGTGCTGTTTGTGACCTGGTTGTTGCGGCTGGTGGTCAGCAACCGCCTGCAAGCCGGGTCGGATGGCCTGGTTAGCAGCCCGTTTGACTGGGCGATTTTGTTGTTTATCGGCCTGAGTTTCTTCAGTTATATCCTGAACTGGCAAACCGCCAATACCACCGACCTGATTCACAGCTACGCCAAGCTGCTGCTGGCTATTCTGCAATTCTTTGCCGTCATTAATATAGTCAGGACCCAGGCGGCGGTGAATACCCTTTTAACGGTCCTGATGCTGGCCGGTTCGGCGGCCGGGTATCTCGGCGCGCTGCTCACCCGCTTGCCCCGCGACCTGCAATTCTCCTTACTCTCCCAGTTGCGAATTGTCGGTTACCCGACTGACAACCGGGTGCTGCGCTATGTCGAGGACGACCCGCTTAAACCCCAGCGGGCGACCGCCACCTCGATAGACCCGAACAGCTTTGGCGGGTTACTGGTACTGGTGATTGCCCTGCTGGTAACTCAACTGGTTTCAGTCAAACCGCTTTTGCCCCGCTGGCTGTTGAGTTTAATGCTGCTGGGGCCGGTGATTTCGCTGTACCTGACCTACAGCCGGGGGTCCCAACTGGGGGCTATTGCCGTAATTGGTTTTGTCGCGTTAATTAAATACCGTAAGATTTTCCTGTACGCCCTGCCTTTCCTGGCGGCCGGGGCGGTCTGGCTGCCTTCCACCTTTTTAGGTGCCCGGCTGGCCCAGGGCTTTGCAATGGAGGACCAGGCCACGGTCTTAAGGCTGGCCGAATACCGCAATGCCCTGGAGGTAATCGGCGACCATCCCTGGTTTGGGGTAGGCTTTGGCAGTATCGCCAGCCTTAACCTGACCGTCCCGGTCTCTATGATTTACCTGACTATCGCGGAAAGAATGGGCTTAATCGGCCTGGTCCTTTTCCTCTTTCTAATGTTCTTGTTCCTGAGTTACGCGCTCAACCGGCTTGGCAAACTGAAAGGGGACCGGCAGCAGGCCAATCTTCTGGGTCTGACCGGCGGGGTAATCGGCGCGCTGGGGGTGGGCTTGCTCGACCACTATTTCTTCAACGGCGAATTTAGCCATATGGCGACTTTACTCTGGCTTTTTATGGGCCTGGCGGTGGTCCAGGTTAAAATCGGTGAGGCCGGGCCAGGGCCAGAGTCTAAAATACTCCCCTGAAACACTAGCCCGCTTAAGCTAAGCTGTCCATCCTGGCCCTGGTGTGTACTTTTAACGACACTACCAAGTTGGTCAGTTGTACCAACTTTATTGTTCGCCTGGTGTTTATAAAAAAGTTATTTCAAACTCGTCCACACTTCATAGAAAAAAGGCCCGCCGGTTGTTTACATAACCGGCGGGCCTTTTTAGGTTCATTTACGGATTTGGGGGGGCCGGAAGTGTTACTCTGGTAAAAATCCCGGCCCGCCAACGCCAACCCCGGAGAATTACTTCCGGGTTTTTATTTTCTCGTCCGCGCTCTTGTGGGACATATTTACCGCCCCACTGTGTCCGGCGCCTTCCAGTTCCAGGTTGGTGCCGTGTTCGGCGGGTGTCAACGGCGGGTGCTTTTTGAAATCGAACATGGTTTTAACAATCAAACCGTGTTCGTGGAACGACACCCGGAAGAACAGGATCAGGGCCAGCACAATGTAGAGCACTCCAAAGACGTAGTGCGCGTCAATTGGCAGGAACAGGAACTTTTCGGGGAAGAAGAACTGGGCGACGAACAGGCCGAACAGCAAGCCCGCTTCCCAGAGATGGGCCACCAGGTTGATCATAATTGCTACCGCCAGCAAAGTCTGGCCGCTGGTGACAAACATCGCTCCAACCTGGTCGCCATTTAAGGGCAGGCCGGTCGGGTCGTTGCTGAAAGGTAAGCCCCGCAGCCGTCCTGAACCGAGCGAAAAGACCAGCGGCAGCGTACCAACCAATAACGTCCACTGGTTGACCTTGCTGGCAACCAGTGCGCCCAGACCGGCGCTTGCCATACCGCGCAGTGTAAACAGAATACAGATTACAATTTCCGGCGCTTCGCTTGAAATAGGGGCGAACCACTGGACCATGAATACTTCATCTACTCCGATGCTTTTGCCAACATTAATCAGCGATTCAGAGAAAGGATGGGCCGATATGAAAATAACGGTCGCCGCGAAAACCAGCATGAAGAGGACCAACGCCCGGCGATTATTCCGGGCCAGCGACCCGATAGTTATGGCCGGTCCGACCAGGTGCGGTTCTTCTACCGCCTGGCGGGAAATACGCACCGTATAGAGGACAAACAGGCCAACCAGTACCACAACGTCAACCATATCAATATGGCCTTTGAGGGGAATGATCAGCGAATAAATACCGGCCAGACCCAGGTAGCCTATTTCAACCCGCTGGGTTTTCTCCAGGACGACGGCAGTTTTGCGGAACCGCGCCCAGAATAAAAAGATGATTAAAGGCCAGGCCAGACCGACGATCATCCGGTTAGCACCAATCATATTAGCCACTGCCAGTTGTTCATACTCCGGTTTTGTTGCGGCCTGATATGTCAGGGAAAAGTCTACCGCATATTCCGGCAGTACGGCCACCAGGGCCAGCACCGATATAGCTAACGCTGCCGGTATATCCATTTGAGCTACTTCACATGCCCAGGAAAGCAAAAAGGCCGAGCCGATCACTGCCAGGCCAAAAATTAAGGCCCCGGCTATAGGGCTAGTTTTATCCAGGTGAACCCCGCTAAACGTAACCAATATGGCCGGTGCCGTCACAGCAAACGCCAAAGTTATCCAAAGCCACTTCTTCAATTAAAGATCTCCTAATACTTTTATTTACTCTCTAAATTTACAAATTAGAAGTTACCGACGCACTTCTAAATGTCTCCTGCCTTTTGAAATTTGCCAGGCACTTAAACAGACACCAGGTAGCTCAGAATGTTCCTGGGCTGTTAAGTCTTTATGAACTGATGGTTAACGCTTAATCAATGTTTAGATATTATCTCCGGTAAAGGGTTATATTATATGCCTTTAAGACCCTTATGGCGATTTTCTACGCACCTCTTGCTTGCATAGGTTGTACCATGATAAGCACTGCTACTACTGCCAGCAGAATAGCCAGCCCTATAAAAGGCAGCGAAGCCAGCCGGGCGACTTTTTTCTTATACATCTTGCGGCTAATCTGGTATAACGCTACCCCGCTGCACATCAGCCCGACATAAATAATAAATATTTGTAGTGGGTTGATAAATTCATAGGGCAAAATGGTCCCGGTGCTGTAGTTGGGCGGTCCGAAAATCGGGATGCCCAGCCGCACGAAAAGATTTTGGACGGTCGGCCAGAAACCCTTTGCGCCCACCGAAAAATGGAACAGGTAATGGGCTATCCAGAAGGAAAAGCTAACCGGCAGCAGGCCCAGGGCGAAGCGCTTGAAAATGCTTCCCAGCGATTCCTGGCTCCGGGCCAGTTTCCGGGTTAGCCAGGTTACCAGCCAACCGGTTAACCCCGGAAGCGCCACTACAAAAAAGAAGAAAATCAGAGTATAGCTCGAGAAGTTATCCCGCAGGCCGCTGGTATTGCCCACCCAGCGCTGGAAATCGGTAAAAGGCCCGATCATGCTTCCGGCGTTGGTCAGCGCCGCGAAAGCCAGCACCAGGGCGACTACTCCCAGGGAAAAATCCCTTTTCGTCACGTTGGTCCATAATTCCCGGATCGGGTTGCGGACTTGCAGGCCCACATTGCTGTAGGGACAGGCCCGGGCGCAACTCATCTGGTAGGTGCAGTCCATGTTGCTAACTTTGGTCCCCATATAGAGGGACATCTGGCAGCCTTCCTGGTGGTGCTTGTCATCGCCTTTGATACATTCTTTGGTCGTGCAGCTTTTGCACATGGTGAACGAGCGGGACTTTACTTCGGTCGGGGAGAGCATGGCATAGGTCTGGTTGAACAGGCCCAGCGGGCAGACGTATTTGCAAAAGGCATTGCCTTTAAATATAAAGTCGGTCACTGCCGCGCCCCCGAAGTAAAGGAGTGTCACGGAAGCGGTCAGGGCCGGGCTGTCCCACAGGCTAAACTGTTCATAGCTGAAAAGAATTAGTATCAGCAACCCAAGCGAAATCCATTTGCCTTTGAGCCAGCGCGGCCAGACCCGGTTGAGGCCGACCCGCTTCTGGATCGAATGGCTGACCAGTACAAAGGGGCAGGCCATACAAAAAAGGTTGCCCACCAGCAGAATGACCATTACCAGTAAAAACCGGTAGTCAACCCAGGCTCCCACCGTGGCAAAGTTGCGCGGGGAAAGCTGGCTGCCAAAGAAGCCGTCGTAGATAACAGCCAGGGCCGCCACCAGCAGGATACTTTGAAAGACCGTCCGGCTGTGCTTCCAGAGCAAGACCTGGCGCAAGCCGGGGATGCTATACAGGTCAAAACCGTGACGTTCTTTGTCTTCGCCGCGTTTTGGATTAATCGGATTGAAGGCTGGTTGCAGTTGAATTACTTTATTTGCCAACTTTTATCTCCCGGCGGCCCTTACCCTGGTCTTCATCTTCTTCCTCGTCATCGTCATCATCGTCATCATCGTTTTTTTCCTGACCCCGGAATAAGAAGTACCAGGTCAGCCCGGCTAACAAAGGCAGGGCGATAAGAATAGCAATGATAATCGGCCAGGGCGCTTCCGGCTTTTCGACTTTAGTATCAGCCTCGAAGGAAGCGGTCCCCAGTTGAGGGTCGGTAATGGTTACTTTAAAGCGCCACTGGCCTTCCATTGAGACCGGCACGTCTACATCATACTGATTGGGCCGCCCCGGCGTTTGTAGGAACCGCTGCCCACCTACGCCCGGCATCGCCATGCCCGGCATACTGGGCTCCACCAGGACGGTGGCGGAAGTAACCGGTTGGTCGGCCCCTTTCCTGGTCAAGATTAATGTTAAATGCGCCGGTACTGTAGGCGTTGGAGGCGAAGGGCTGACTACAAGGTAAACATTATAGTTGCCAATGTCACCATTAAAAATTGGTGTCCCGCCATTTGCCAGGGTAGTTGAAGGAATTAAGAAGCTCACAGCCGCCAGAATCAGAACAAGCCAGAGTTTCAAAAAACGCCGGAAGGGAAGGTTATAGGAACCGGGCGTTGAGTAAGAGGGCAGCAAATTGATCATTCTCCTGTTTCCAAATAGACTCGTACAGATTTTTCATATTATAGCACCAAAATAAATCATGCTTATACCGGGAGATAAGGAGATGGTTAAAAAGTTAAAAAGACGGAAATCCATTAAAGGAAATATAGTTACCTGGCTTTAAGCAAATTTGCAACCGGGTTAATAAGGGTGTCCCGGCCTGTAAGGTCTTACGGTATGATAATTTATCAGGTACTGGACTTCTACGTACAAAAAAAATAAAGCCTATTTCTCGAGTGAAATAGGCTTTATTTATCACAGACAAGCTGGATAATAATAGTGAAGAGGGTGCCCAATGGGACTTGAACCCACAACCCCTGGTTCCACAGACCAGTGCTCTAACCAGTTGAGCTATGGGCACCACATTCTATTAGAAGGATAGAAAGAGAGTAAGCCGAGTTTTGTTCGTGACGGTCATCTATCTCGGTATTTATTCAATACCGGCCACATCGTCGCCTCTGTGGCTGCTCTCGACTTCCGGCCTCGGCGAGTAACCGTCTTTGTCGGCCGATTCGGAGATTGCAGCAGGGAGGATTGCCCTTTTCACATCCGCAACCCGAAGGCCCGGATTTAGTCTCTGTTGCTCTACCCGCCGTTGATCCCTCCGTTACCGGAGGTCTTAACGACAAGCCCAATCTGGACTGTCGGCGGTTCCTGCGAACCGTCTCCCAGGCTTAAACCATAGTCTCCGCCTGGCACCCTACTCTGCGCTGCTCGGACTTTCCTCTGACCTTAACGGTCAGCGACCATCCTTCTCTCTATCCTGAGTTATCTATTATACAACTTGTCTTAAGGTGCGGCAAGTCGGAAATCAGTCGATTTAGCCGGAATTGTGATGATTTTAGCCTTCGCCTCAATCACCCGGTGTAATACACCGCTAAATTTATCCCTGAGAACCAACCAGTCATCAAAGCCGCGGTTATTATACCACAACTTTTGCAGGATTACAGGCCTGTTGGCTCAAATCTTGTCCCTAAAATATTTTTTGTATTGGCCGTATTGTTCCACAAAATGTTCTGCCAGGTATTCCTGGGATATTTCGTCAATAGTCGCGGTAGCCGGATGCAATTTCGATAATATCTTGGGGCTGTCATCTTTAACGTCACTGTGCGTCAGGATAACCGGCTTGCGTCTTTCAACGCTAATTTTATAAGTATATTCCGTGAAGCCCAGGTGGGATTTTACCCTGGCTTCGATGTAATCTTCTTCCTTATAGATTTCTATCTGTTTTCTATAGTTCTTAAACTCTAGCCGGATTTTTTCAAAAGCGGGAATAACCACCGAAGAAAAAAATATTGCCGCCTCATGTTTATCTAACCTGGCCTGCTCTTCTTCTATTCTTTTCTTTTCAAGGAGCTCTAAATCTGTTCTGAAAATGTTTTTGAGTTGTTCTCTCCAATCTACCATTGTCTATATTTCTCCTACTCTGGTTTGTTTGCCGGTATGCTGTGCGCTATTTTTAGGTCCACTGTACCAGGGGACCGGAACAACTCAGGGTCTGCCATCGTAAAGTCAGGTAATATCAGTTTGGAACCGGGTGCTTACAATAGTAATTTGCGTTTTATTAATTATATGCAGTGTGTCAACAAATGGTAACATAGAAAAATTTTAACCGGGGGAAATTTATTCTTGAAAATTATACGCCTTTATTCCGTATTTTGAAACAAGCATAGTTTCCATTAATTAAGGTTAATATTCCATCTCTATTACCGGTAATTGTACCGGTGCTTTAAAGTTTAAATAACTCCGCTCACATTGTGATAAGTTGGTTGCCCGGTTTTGGGGTTTATTTTCCTGGCTGTGAATTTCAAAAAGGTATTGACAGCGGCTTATTAAGGAGCTATACTTACTTTATTCATTGAATGAAGAAAGTTGAAAAGAGGCAATGAGGCAGAAAACCGGCCCGGCTAACCGCCAGCTTATTCGCGATATTAATCTGAACAGCCTGTTAAATCTAATAAAGACCGAAGGACCGGTAGCCCGGACCCGGTTAGCTGAACTCTCCGGTTTAAGCCTGGCGACCATAAGTTACATCACCAGTGATTTGCTTGACCGCAACTTGCTGCTGGAAAGTGGCGCAGCGGAGTCGACCGGCGGGCGCAAGCCGGTGTTGCTGGAAATCCGGCCGGAAGGCGGTTTTGCCATCGGTCTGAAACTGACCGAGTTCTCGGTTGTCGCGGTAATTCTGAACCTTAACGGTGAAGTAGTTTATTCCGAACGATTTTCCCTGGAACTGCGCGAGCAGGGGCAGGCGGCAATTGCATTGCTCGGTGAACAGGTCCAGGCCTTTATCTTACGGAGCGGCCTGGCCCACCAGAAGATGATCGGCCTGGGCTGCGGTATGCCTGGCGTGATTAGCAGTGAAGACGGCACCTGTATTGACTCACCTATTCTCGGCTGGCGGGATGTCGCCATCAGCGCGCCGCTGGGAGCTTTACTTAAAATGCCGGTCTATGTTGATAACGATGTAAACAGCCTGGCGATTTATGAGAAGTTGTTCGGTCAAGGCCAGCCGTTTAACCACTTCCTGACTATCACCCTGGGGCGCGGCGTAGGTCTGGGCCTGGTGATAAACGGTGATGTTTACCGGGGCGGCCTGGGCGGCGCCGGTGAGTTCGGCCATACTACCGTCGTCATTGATGGGCGGCGCTGTGAGTGCGGTAACCTGGGCTGCCTGGAAGCTTACGCCTCCGACCGGGGCATTGTGCAGACTTATTACGAAAAGAATGCTCTCGAAGCCCCGGCCAGTTTGCTCAAGGAACCCGAAAAAGAAGCCCTGCGCCTGCTGGAAAAAGCCCGTTCCGGCGACCAAACGGCCCTGGAAGCCTTTAAGCTGGCCGGAACCCTGCTGGGCATCAGCCTGGCGAACCTGGTAAACCTGTTAAACCCCCAATTGGTCCTGCTGTCCGGGTCGGGAGCAGTGGCAGGGTCTATTCTGTTCGACCCTATGCACGAGGCTCTCAAGGCGCATACTTTTTCACGCCTGGCCGACCAGATGCGGATGACAACCGAAACCGCCGGTGACGAAAGTTGGGCCAGAGGCGCCGCCAGCCTGGTTTTGCGCCAGTTCTTTCTTTCTCCGGTCAATAACGGGAGCTAACCGGCTTTTAATACGCAAGTCATTATTCAAATTCTTGACCCGTTCTTCCAAAGGTGGAGGCATTAATGGCACTCGTAAGTAATAAAGTAGGCGAAAAACCCTGGACCCGGCGGCTGTGGGTGGCGTTCTTCCTGGGACCGCACCTGTTAGGCATGCTGGCCTTCCTGGTTATACCGATTTTGGCTTCGCTGGTGCTTTCTTACGCCGAATGGGACTTACTGACCCCGGCCCGCTGGGTTGGACTGGATAATTACGCCGCCCTTCTCAGCAGTCCCGATTTCTGGGACGCTCTCAAACATACCTTTTACTTTATAGTTGGTTATCTGCCGCTGGTGCTGGTGTTGGGCCTGGGCCTGGCCCTCCTGATGAACCAGAAGTTGCGGGGCCGCATTATTTTCCGGGCGATTTTCTTTATGCCGGTAGTTTCGGCCTGGGTCGCCGTAGCCCTGTTGTGGAAATGGCTGCTTAATCCCCGCTACGGCCTGGTCAACTGGCTCTTAAGCCTTGTTGGTATCGAAGGGCCGGGTTGGATCTTTGACCCGAACTGGGCCATGCCTTCCATTATCCTGGCGAGCGTCTGGAAAGACCTGGGCTTTGTAATGCTGCTGCTGCTGGCCGGGCTGCAGGCCATCTCGACCGACTATTATGAAGCGGCCAGTCTGGACGGCGCGGCGGGCTGGCGGATGCTGCGCAGTATCACTATTCCTCTTTTGTCACCGACTATTTTCTTTGTAGTAGTTATCTCACTGGTGAACTCTTTCCAGGTTTTCGACCAGGTCTATGTAATGACCGCCGGTGGTCCGGCCGGGTCGTCCCAGGTGCTGGTGGGCGAAATTGTAAATAACGCCTTCCGGTACAGCCGGTTTGGCTACGCCTCGGCGATGTCCTGGGTCCTGTTCGCCCTGATTTTCCTGGTGACATTGGTCCAGTTGTGGTTGCAAAAGCGTACAGTGCATTACCAGTAGAAGGCTGACTGTCCCTACCGGCCAGCCGTTGCAACTGAATTAAAACGGCCTGGCCGCCCTATCAATTCTCAAGACCGGCGAGGTAGGTTGGTTGAAAAGACGCTGAGGAGCGCAGGAAACAGATGCAAGTAGAAAACCAAGGAAGCTTTGCCTTAATGGCCGGAAAGAAACAAACTAAAAGCCTGACCGTGACCCTTAAAGTAGTCCGCATTGTCCTGTCTTATGCGGCCCTGGTACTGGCGGCCCTTTTCTCGCTGCTGCCTTTTATCTGGATGGTTTCGACTTCGTTAAAACCGGCCGGGGAAGTTTTAAGCGCCAGCCCGGTACTGTTACCGGCCAACCCGACCCTGAGCAATTACGTCACTATTGCCGATGCTTTCCCGATCTGGCGCATCCTGTTTAACAGCCTGTTTGTCGCGGTATTAATTACCCTGGCTCAACTGCTTTTCTCGGCGATGGCCGCTTTTGCCTTTGCCCGCATACCGTTCCGGGGCAGCGGCCTGCTTTTTGTCCTTTACCTGGCAACCCTGATGATCCCGTCACAGGTTACGATTACGCCGCTTTTTATCCTGATGACCGGCCTGGGTTGGGTCAATACTTACCAGGGCCTGATTTTACCCGGCGCGTTTAGCGCTTTTGGAGTTTTCCTGTTGCGCCAGTCCTTTCTGAGCTTCCCCAAAGAGTACGAGGAAGCGGCTAACCTGGACGGTGCGACTTACTGGACGGTTTTCCGCCGGTTAGTACTGCCGCTATCGGGTCCGGCCCTGGCGACGCTGACTGTGCTTAGTTTTATGAGTGCCTGGAACAGCTTTCTATGGCCGCTTTTTGTCACCAGGGATGCTGAAATTATGACCCTACCGGTGGCCCTGGCAACATTACAGGGCCGCTGGACCACTCAATGGAATCTGGTTATGGCCGGGGCGGTCCTGGCCGTGCTTCCAATCATTACGCTTTACCTGTTTGCGCAACGTTACTTCGTACAGGGAATGACTGCGGGAGGCTTAAAAGGTTAGTCTTGTCCGGTTTGCCGGGCTAACTTTACCCACCAGTTATAGACCTTTCTTTGGTGCTGAGTTTTTTTAGACAGGCAAACCGTTTGCCTTGATAATCGAGGAGGATTCTAAAATGGAACCACGTTTCCGTATCTTACGGCCCTTGATGGGGCTGGTCGCCAGTTTGATGCTGGCCCTGGTAGTCGTCGCTTGCGGCGATAATACCGCTACAACGGCTGTGACAACCGCCGCCGCGACCACCGCTGCTGCGGCCACTACCGCCGCCCCGGCTGCGACCACTGCCGCTGCCGCCGCGACTACTGCTGCCCCGGCTGTGACCACTGCCGCTGCTGCTACAACGGCAGCCGCGACCACTGCCGCCGCCGCGACATCGGCTGCTACGACAGCGGCTGCCTCGGGAGCCCCGGTAACTATTACTTATTTCACTTTCTCGGCTGCGCCGGACCACCTTAAAGACCTGGATGCAATGATCAAAGCCTTTAATGTAGTCAACCCGAATATCACCGTTAAAGTTGAAACCGCTCCTTACGATACCTATTTCACCAAGTTGCAGACCCTGGTCGCCAGCAATACGGCCCCGGATGTCTATGAACTGAACTACGAAAACTTTGTCAGCTATGCCTCCAAAGGTGTCCTGAAAGACCTGACCCAGCTTGCCGCTGCCGACAAAAGCTTTGAATCCAGTGTCTTCTATCCCCGCGCTTACGGGGCCTTCCAGCAGGGCGGCAAGCAGTACGGCCTACCTGAAAGCTTCTCGGATGTTGTCCTGTACTACAATAAAGACCTCTTTGACAAAGCCGGTGTAGCTTATCCTAACGACAACTGGACCTGGAAAGATGAAATTGCGGCCGCCCAGAAAATTACCGATGCCAAGGCGGGCGTGTGGGGCACCTACCAGCCGGTCCAATTCTTTGAGTTCTATAAGATGATTGCCCAGAACGGCGGCGCGATGTTTGACGCCAGCGGCAAACCGACCCTAAACAGTCCTCAGAATGTTGAAGCTCTGAAGTTTATGCTGGACAAATTCAATACTCTGAAGGTCAGCCCGGGTGAAGCCGACCTTACCAGCCAGCCCGACGCCGATACGGCCTTATTCAAAGCCGGTAAACTGGCAATGTGGCGTACCGGTATCTGGATGTTCGGCTCGGTCAAAGATGTGCCTTTCAAATGGGACATTGCCCTGGAACCGGGTAACACTACTAAGGCGCACCAATTCTTCTCGAATGGCGTTGTAGTCTCCAACAAAACCGAGAAAGCCGATGCGGCCTGGAAGTGGATCAAGTTCTTTACCTCCAGCACCGAAGCCGCCAAAATCCGGGTTGCCGCCAGCTGGGAATTACCGGCCCTGAGCAACCAGTCGCTGTTTGATGAATATCTGAAGCAGACCCCTCCGGCCAGCCGCCAGATTGTCTTCAAAGCGCTTGAAACTGCCGTTCCTCCCCCGGTGATTGAACGCCAGAGCGAGTTGCAGGATATCGTGACCAAAGAACTGGCGAAAGCTAAACTTGGTCAGGTAACGGCCCAGCAAGCGCTGGATAACCTGCAGCCCCAGGTGGCTAAACTGCTACAGCCTAAATAAAGTTAGCCAATAACGGGTAATTACACGATGACCGATCTTCTAATCTCTCCTCAAGACCAGGAACGGCCCACCGGGCCGTTCCTGGTACCTGACAGGCTGGGCCGGGCAGCATTACGCGCCCTGGCCGCCCACAGCCTGGAAGTCATCCAGGCCGGACAGGCCCAAAGCGGGGCTTTGATCGCCTGTCCGACTTTTTCGGTTTACCGCTACAGCTGGTTGCGGGACGGTTCGTTCTGCGCCCATGCCCTGGACCGGATTGGTCAGCCGGGCCGGTCGGCGGCTTTCTTTCGCTGGATTGGCCGGACGCTGGCCCAGCAGGAAGCTAAAGTTCAAAAAGCCCTGGACCGCTACCAGGCCGGTGAGCAATTGGCCGCTGCCGACTTTCTGAATACTCGCTATACCCTGGACGGCAAGGAAGAAACCGGCGACATCGAGTGGTGGAATTTCCAGCTGGACGGGTACGGGACATGGGTATGGGCCCTGGGCGAACATTTGCGGCGCTCGCCGGACGAGAAGTTGCGGGAAGAACTGCGCCCGGCGGTGGAACTCACTGCCCGGTATCTCTCGGCTTTCTGGCAGTTGCCCAATTACGACTGCTGGGAAGAAAATCTGAACGATGTTCACCCTGCTACCCTGGCCGCCATTTATGGTGGGCTGGTGGCGGCGTTTAAGCTGTACCCGGATAGCCCGGTCTGCCAGGCTGCTAAAAAAGAAGCCAGCGCTATCCGCCGCCTGGTCAAGGCGCGAGGACTTAACCAGGGCAGCCTGGTCAAGTCCTTTGGCCGTGAAGATGTAGACGCCAGCTTGCTGGGCGCGGGCGTGCCTTACGGCTTGCTGCCCGTACGCGGCAAAATAATGAAAACGACCCTGGACCGGATTGCTAGCGAACTGGTTGCGCCGGACGGTGGGGTTTACCGCTACCTTAAAGATGTCTATTATGGCGGGGGCGAATGGCTTCTCCTGACGGGCTGGTTAGGCTGGTATTATGCCGGGTCGGGCCAGCGCGGCAAGGCCCATGAGTGCCTGCAATGGATAGCCCGGCAAGCTCTACCCAACGGCGATATGCCCGAACAGGTGGCTCATCACCTGCTGGCTCCCGAACACCGCCAGCCCTGGGAGGAACGGTGGGGCCTTTCGGCCAGCCCGTTACTCTGGTCACACGCGATGTACCTGATTCTGTACACGACACTTTACGGTGAAGGGCATATTTAGACGGGACGTAAAACGGGTAATGTAGAACGTAGAACGGGTAATGTAGAACGTAGAACGGGTAATGTATTTATGCTTAAATGGAAAATATAGCCTTTTATCCTTGTTACCCCTTTACTTGCTACATTACCCGTTCCACGTTCCCCGGCAGTACCAGGCGATAATCTTATTATGAATGGTGAAGATACTTATGAGTGAAACCACCCTGAAACGACCTTTGAACCACCGGCCTTTAGGGTTCGAAGCGCCTTACACCCACGGGCCGGACGAGAGATTCCCACGCTGGCCGCAGGCAGGCCAGCCGGTTTCCCTGGGGCTGACCGTACCTTTGAATGACGAGCCGGAACAGGTCTACTGCCTCTGGCGGCTTAACGGGGCGGTCCAACCGGCCCTGCCGTTGCGCAAACTGGGCCTGGCCCCGCGCCAGGCTTCGCCTTTCCTGGCTGTCTCACCTTTAAACGAAGCCGGGTTGGAAGCCGCCCTTGAGGTCGCCCGGGGAAAAGGTGAGGAGTCTCAGTTGTGCTGGGAGGCCGGGATTGGCCCCTTTGTTTTTGGCGACCGGGTGGAATATACCTTCTCGACCAGCCCGCAGGGCAACCCGGTTTCCGAAAATTATGAATTTAGCTTTGAAACCCGCGCCTGGCAAAAGCTGCAACTGGTTTCCGGCCAATCCGGCCAGCTCTTTCTGCTCTGGCAGGAAAAGGCGCTGCTTAAACTCAGCCCCAAAGCCGGTGGAGAAAGTACCTTTTGCCTGGAATTAGAGCGAGTCGCGCCTGACGCGGCCGGACTGGTTAGCGCCAAACTTGAAGAATTTCTTATTGTTAACGGGTCAAGCCGCCTGGTGATTGACGGACAAAGCGGGGCCGCCCGGCTGCTGCTGGGATTGGACAGCCGGAATAGCTTGCAGAGCGCCGACCCTATGTTTGAAGGTTTGCTGACTCCCGGCGGGGAACTTAAGGCTGTCCGCTTGAATTTCTCGGAACGGGGCAGCGACTTCTACGGCCTGGGCGAACGTTTCGATCGCCTCAACCAGCGCGGCCTGGCGCCGGATATCCGGGTTTACGAGCAGTACAAAGACCAGGGCGACCGGACCTATTTCCCGATTCCTTTTGGTTTTTCACCGGACGGGTTTGGCCTCTACCTGGCTACCAGCGCCAACGCCCGCTTCAACCTGCCGCAAGATGGCCCGCAGTCCTGCGAAGTAGAACTACCCGGTCAGGGTTTAAACCTTTATCTCTTTAGCGGGTCGCCGCGACAGATTCTGGATGCCTATACCCGCCTGACCGGCAAACCGGTCCTGCCGCCGGATTGGATTTATACGCCCTGGATTAGCGGCAATGAATGGAACAGCCAGGCCAAGATCATGCAGGAAGTCCTGCGTAGCGAGGCCGAGGGTGTCCCGGTCGGGGTAGTGGTTATCGAAGCCTGGGCCGACGAAACGACTTTCTATGTCTTTAATGACGCGGCCTATTCTCCCGGCGACCCGGCCCAACCGCTCCACCTGGCCGATTTTACTTTCCCGGCCGAAGGCCACTGGCCTGACCCTAAGGGCATGATTGACGAGCTGCACCGGCGCGGTATTAAAGTGGTGCTGTGGCAAATCCCGGTCTTTAAGAGTTTCGAAGAGGTCGAGCAGAGCATGGCCGAACGGGCGCTGGCCGGTCAAAAACCCCAGTTGGACAGCCTTGAGCAGCACCGGCGGGATACGGCTTACGCGGTTGAACATGGCTATGTCGTCCGGGATGCCGATGGGCAGCCTTACCGCAACCCTGGTATCTGGTTCAATGGGGCCTATGTGCTGGACGTTACTAATCCCGCCGCCCGCGAGTGGTGGATGTCCAGGCGGGCCTACCTGATGGATGAACTTGGCGTGGACGGTTTCAAGACCGACGGCGGCGAGCACCTGTGGGGTAATGACCTGCGCTTTCACGATGGGCGGCGCGGCGCGGAAATGATTAATGCCTACCCGCAGGTTTACACCCAGATGTACTTCGATGCTCTTAAGGCGGCGGGCCGGAATGGCGTTACCTTTAGCCGGGCCGGGTTTACCGGTTCTCAGAACGCTCCTTGCCACTGGGCCGGGGACGAAAACTCGACCTACGAGGCTTTCCGGCACTCGATTGTGGCCGGGCTGAGCGCCGGGCTGTCGGGCATTCCTTTCTGGGGCTGGGATATAGGCGGCTTTAGCGGGCCTTTGCCTACCTCGGAACTTTTCTTACGGGCGACCGGTATGGCCGCTTTTTGCCCGATTATGCAATACCACTCGGAGTACAACGCTTTCCGGCCGCCCCTGCGCGACCGCACTCCCTGGAATGTGGCCGACCAGAACGGTACGCCCTGGCTGGTAGAAGCCTACGCCCGGTTAAGCCGCCTCCGGATGGAGTTGTTACCGTATATCCAGGCGGCGGGCCGCCGCTCGGCTGAAACCGGGGAACCGTTGATGCGGGCTCTGGTCCTGGACTGGCCGGAAGACCTTAACTGCCGCCAGATTGAGGACCAGTACCTGTTTGGTCCGGCTTACCTGGTCGCGCCGGTAGTTGAAGAAAATGCTACCGCTCGTGATGTTTACCTGCCTGCCGGGCAATGGCGCGACTTCTGGGATGGCCCGGATGCGCCGCTGCTTGATGGCGGGCGCTGGCTCAAGGACTACCCGGCACCCTTACTGGAAAAACCGGTCCTGGTCTTTGAAAAAGTCGCGGACTAGACCACTTCTTCTCTTGTTTACCTGATAGCTAAAGCAAATCAAAACGCCATCTTCCAGGGTTGGAAATGGCGTTTTTTTGTGTGAAAATTTCCAGGTTTGTCACCTCGCCTCAACATGACAATTGTTGGGCTGGCAGTTAAATACTCTTGACCGCCAACCGGCAAAAAGCTAATGCACCATTAAACCCGGCGTACTGCGTAAGGCATGTTTTGACACGCCTCTGCTAATTTACCCGGCAAACCTCAAGCCATGTCATCCTGAACCTCAGTGAAGGCACCCAGGGGTACCCGGATTCCTAGACTACACTCGGGATGACTAAAATACAGAAAGGCCGGGTATGGGCCTGGAATGCCAGGATGGGGTAAGGCCAACACTTGCTCAAAACGACTTTACTTCGTCCCGGCATAACAGGTGGTAGTGGAAGAAAGGTATTCCACAGTAACATCGCCTCAATTTAAACTTTATTCTGAAGGAAAAATACCGGCTGTTAAAGTGCCAGGCAGCGAATTTATGCTTAAATTTCAGGCTGTCTACCTGCTTGAAAGTCACCTGGCCGGTTTATATTATAGCTTTTACCTATCAGGCATAAGCTTGGCAAATTCTTTGACATATCACACATAAATAGCTATAGTAGGTGCCAGGTAAAAGGTTACTGCTCAAAGAAATGCCCAAAAGAAAATCTGCTTAAAAAATCAGCCCGATAAGCTGGTGAGTAACCTCATACAAACTTTTACATAGCTGTACCAATTAACTGAATATTTATTGGCAACTAGTCTGTTAGTGCTAAAAGGATGTGTTAGATATGGGAGAAACCCAAAATTATGTGCCGAAATCGGTACATGCTTCACAACGCCCTGGCTACTGGACTCCAACTATAACCAGCGGTCTGGTTTCCCAGCTACGCAATGTCACCGGGGCGGTCTGGTCACCGGATGGCCGCTATCTCTATTACGCGCATGATTTCAATGGCCGCGCCGATATAATGCGCCTCGATTTATCGGACAAATCCATAACCCAGGTTACTACCGACTTTCCGGCCGCGCCGATTATGATGCTGGGCCAGACAACTGCCGCTTTTGATTTCAGCCTGTCGCCGGACGGTTCGCAAATCGTCTACCCCAGCCAGAAGGACGGCAAGGCCCACCTGATTAGCAGCGAAGGCGGCGTGGCGAAGCAGTTATGCCTGGGTGAAGGCGCCCAAGGTAACGTGGCTTTTTCGCCGGACGGAAAGCAGGTCGCTTTTACGGCTATTCACGAAGAAATCCAGGTCATTGCCGTAGCCGGTACCGGCGGCAACCAGTGGCCGCGCATAATCAGCGACCCTAATTATTTCGCTTTTACGCCGCGCTGGTTCAAGGATGGCAAGCGGCTGGTCTATTTTGAATACGATAGCAGCAGCATGCCCAGCTGGGAAAACCGGCTGGTCCTGGCCGACCTGGAAACCGGCCAGACCAAAATCCTGGTGGACGGCCTCGGCAAGGAAGCGGCTTTCACCTATACTGCCGGAAATTATGCCCCTTCACCGGACGGTAAATACCTGGCCTATGTCTCGGAAGTAAGCGGCTGGGGCAACATCTACCTGATGGACCTGGCAACCGGCCAGAGTAGTCGCCTGGTCAGAGAAAATGCCGAACACCACGAACCGGTCTGGTCGCCCGACGGCACTAAACTGGCCTATCTCAAGAGCCAGTCCAGCACCATGACCGTCCAGATGGTCACTCTGGACGGCCAGAAGCAATCCGTTGACGAAGGCCAGTTTGTCTGTGTTGGCCTGGCCTGGTCGCCGGACGGCCAGCACCTGACTTACGCCAAACAAAATCCTGTCACACCGCCCAACCTTTGGATGTACGACCTGGCGAAAAACAAGAGTTCTCAGGTTACCACTTACAAAGTCGGTGGCCTGGACGAGGCTGGCCTGGTCATGACCGAAGTGGTCCACTGGAAGAGCCCGGATGGGTTGGAAATCGAAGGGCTGCTCACCAAACCGGCCAACCTGCAGAAAGGCAAGCATCCCCTGCTGCTTTACATCCACGGCGGGCCGATCATGCAGTACAACCTGCGGTTCGAACCGTCCGTCCAGTACTGGGTCAACCGGGGCTGGGTGGTGTTGCAGCCGAACTTCCGGGGCAGCACCGGCTACGGCCGCGATTTCCGGCGCGCCCTGCTCAATACCTGGGGTGACCAGGATATGCTGGACAGCATCGCCGGGGTAGAGTTCTTGAAAAAAGAAGGTTTGATTGACCCTTCAAAAGTCGTGTCCTGGGGCCTGAGCGGTGGTGGTTACGCCACCCTGCGCCTTTTGACCGGCTGGCCCGACCTGTTTAAGGCCGGGGTGGCCCTTGAAGGTGTCAGCAACCTGGTCAGCTTCCCGGACCAGGTGGACCGCTTCTGCCGCTTCTTAATCCAGGATTTACTAGGCAACCGCAGCGAGAATTTAGCCCTCTACGAGGAACGTTCTCCCACTTACATGGCCGGGCAGATTAAAGCCCCGCTGATGATTCTGATGGGTGAATTGGACCTGCGCGTCCCGCCCAAACAGGGTGAGGAAATGGTTGAAGCTCTCGAAAAAGCGGGCAAGACCGATTATGAATACCACGAATATCCCGGCGAAGCTCACGGCTGGCGCAAGACCGTAACCATCAAAGATTATCACGAGCGGATGGAACGTTTTCTAACCAAGTGGGTCCTTGAACGCTAAAAACCAGCTTCCGGGAACTTTACGGCCCTGGCACAGCCTACCGGCGGTCGTAAAGTTTACCCGGCTTAAAACTACATTTGAGAGGATTTTCAGGAAATGACAGCTACTCAATCCTATACCCCCAAGTCGGCCCGCGCTGCCCAGCGGCCCGGCTACTGGACGCCTACATTAAGCGCTGGCATGGTTGCCCAGATCAGGGACATCACCGGTGGCATCTGGTCGCCCGACGGCCGCTACCTCTATTTCGCGATGGGCCATAACGCCCGTTCAGATATTATGCGCCTGGACCTGAACGATAAGTCCGTTACCCAGATTACCAGTGATTACCCGGCTGCCCCGCTCATGATGATGGGACAGACGGCGGGCACCTTTGACTTTAGCCTGTCGCCGGACGGTTCCCAGATTGTCTACATGAGCGAGACTGACGGCAAAGCCTACCTGATAAGCAGCGAAGGCGGCTTGGCGAAGCGCGTGTCGCTGGGTGAAGGCGCCCAGAGCGGTGTCACTTTTTCACCTGACGGCAAGCAAGTGGCCTTTACCACGCTTTCGGAAGAAGTTTTCGGCATCGGGGTGGCCGGTACTGGCGGCAACCAATGGCCGCGCCTGGTCAGCGACCCGGAATTTTATGCCTTCGCGCCGCGCTGGTTCAAGGACGGCAAACGGCTGATTTATTTTGCCTACGATAAGCACACGACCTTCTTTTACGAAAACCGCCTGATGCTGGCCGACCTGGAAACCGGCCAGTCTACCGTCCTGTTTGATGGCCTGGACAAGGACGTGGCTTACCACTTCATGCCGGGCAACTATGCCCCTTCACCGGACGGTAAGTACCTGGCCTATGTCTCGGAAGAAAGCGGCTGGAGCAATATCTACCTGATGGACCTGGTAACCGGTAAGAGTCGCTGCCTGATCGGCGAAGCCGCCGAACATCACGACCTGCAGTGGTCGCCGGACGGGTCAAAGCTGGCCTATCTGACCAGCAAAAATTCTACCCTGACGGTGCACCTGGCTACGTTAGATGGCAAGCACGAAGCCCTGGACGAAGGCCAATTTGTCTGCGCCGGTCTGGGCTGGTCGCCCGACGGCACCCGCCTGACTTACAGCAAGCAAAGCCCTAGCATGCCGCCTAATATCTGGCTGTACGACCTGAACCAGAAGCAGGCCAGCCAGCTAACCCGCTATAACACGGGTGGCGTGGCCCAGGCTGGACTGGTTGAGGCCGAAGTGGTCACCTGGACCAGCCCGGATGGGACGGAAATTGAAGGCATCTTGCTGAAGCCGGAAAAAATCCAACCCGGCAAACACCCCCTGCTGCTCTACATTCATGGCGGCCCGATGATGCAGTACAACCTGCGGTGGGATCCCTATCCGCAATACTGGGTCAACCGGGGCTGGGTCGTGCTGCAGCCGAACTTCCGGGGCAGTACCGGCTATGGCCGCGACTTCCGCAAAGCCCTGTTAGGCACATGGGGTGTTTCCGATATGGAAGACAACCTGGCCGGTATTGATTACCTCAATGCCCAGGGCCTGATTGACCCATCGAAGGTTGTTTCGTGGGGTCTGAGCGGCGGCGGGTATGCCACGATGCGCTTGTTGTCGGGCTGGCCGGACCGCTTCAAGGCCGGGATGGCTCTGGCCGGTTTAAGTAACCTGGTCAGCTTCCCGGAACAGACCGATAAGCCCGCCGCATTCCTGTTGCAGATATTACTGGGCGTCCGCAACGAAAACCTGGACATCTACAAGGAGCGCTCGGCGGTAAACCTGGCGCACCAGGTCAAAGCGCCGCTGCTGATTTTAGAAGGTGACGTTGACTACCGCGTTCCGTCTAAACAGGGTGAGGAAATGATTGAAGCCCTGAAAAAGGCCGGGAAGACCGATTTTGAGCGGCATGTCTATGCCGGTGAAGGGCACGGCTGGCGCAAGGTTTCCAGCGTGGAAGATTATATCGAACGTATGGAGAAATTCCTGACCAAGTGGGTGCTGGAACGCTAAAAGCCTGGTCCAGGTAATTTTACGGCCTGCCCGGTTAATAAGGCAGGCCGTGAACTTGGCCGGGGCGAGAGCTACTTTTGAGAGGATTTTAGGAAAATGGCAGATACTCAATCTTATGTACCAAAGTCGGTCCACGCCGGGCAGCGCCCCGGTTATTGGACCCCGACCCTGACCCCCGGCATGATTTCCCAGGTGCGCAATATCACCGGGGCGGTCTGGTCGCCGGACGGGCGCTACCTGTATTACGCCCTGGACTTCGATAGCCGCTCGGATATTATGTCCCTCGACCTTTCGGACAAATCCGTTACCCAGGTAACAACCGATTTCCCGGCCGCGCCCATGCCCATGATCGGGCAGCGCCCGGCATCCTTTGATTTCAGCCTGTCGCCGGATGGTTCGCAAATTGTCTACATGAGCGAAAAGGACGGTAAAGCGCATCTGGTCAGCAGCAGCGGCGGCATTTCCAAACTCCTGTCGCTGGGCGAAGGCAGCCAGACCGGGGTAGCCTTTTCGCCGGATGGAAAACAGGTCGCTTTTGTGGCCGCTTTTGGCGAAATCCAGGCTATCGCGGTAGCCGGTACCGGGGGCAACCAGTGGCCCCGTATCATCAGCGATACCGACTATTTCGCGGTGGCTCCTCGCTGGTTCAATGACGGCAAGCGCCTGGTTTATTTTGAATTTGACAGCAACGCCATGCCCAACTGGGAAAACCGACTGGTCCTGGCCGACCTGGAAACCGGCCAGACTAAAATCTTGCTGGACGGACTGGGCCAGGACGCTGCTTTCAGCCATACGCCCGGCAACTATGCGCCTTCGCCGGACGGAAAGTTCCTGGCTTATATTTCGGAGGAAAGCGGCTGGGGCAACATTTACCTGCTGAACCTCGAAACCGGCCAGAGCCGCCCCCTGATCAACGAAAAGGCCGAGCACCAGGAACTGGTCTGGTCGCCCGACGGCAGCAAGCTGGCCTATCTTAAGAACCAGGACTGCAATATTACCGTCCAGATGGTCACCCTGGAAGGCCAGCAGTTCTCCCTGGATGAAGGCACCTTTGTCTGCGCCGGGCTGGCCTGGTCGCCGGACGGCACCCGGCTGAGTTATTCCAAACAAAACTCTTATACCCCGCCTAACCTGTGGGTATTTGATTTGAATAAGCGGGAAGGCTCCCAGGTTACCAGCTATAAGGTGGGCGGCCTGTCTGAAGTGGGCCTGGTCGATTCGGAAATCGTGCGGTGGAAGAGCGCGGACGGCCTGGAAATCGAAGGCGTGCTGTTGAAGCCGGAGAAGCTGCAAAAAGGCAAGCATCCCCTGTTGCTCTATATTCACGGCGGCCCGATCAACCAGTATCACCGGCGCTGGGATGCCTACGCCCAGTACTGGGTGAACCGGGGCTGGGTGGTTTTGCAGCCGAACTTCCGGGGCAGCACCGGCTACGGCAAGGACTTCCGCAAAGCCCTGTTAGGCACATGGGGTGACCTCGATATGCTGGATAACATGGGCGGCATAGATTACCTGGACCAACAGGGAATTATTGACCCTACCAAGGTGGTTTCCTGGGGTATCAGCGGCGGTGGTTACGCCACCAAGCGCCTTTTGACCGGCTGGCCGGACCGCTTCAAAGCCGGGGTTGCCCTGGAAGGCTTGAGCAACCTGGTCAGCTTCCCGGACCAGGTGGACCGCCCGGCCCTGTACCTGTTACAGGACTTGCTGGGTGTGCGCGGCGAAAACCTGGACCTCTATAAAGAGCGTTCTCCGGTTACGCTGGCCCACCAGATCAAAGGCGCCCTGATGATTTTAATGGGTGAGAAGGACCGGCGGGTACCGGCGGTGCAGGGGGAAGAGATGGTCGAAGCCCTGAAAAAAGCCGGGAAGACCGATTATGAGTACCACGAATATCCCGGCGAAGCTCACGGCTGGCGCAGGGTGGTCACGATTGAGGATTACATCCGGCGTATGGATACATTCTTGACCAAGTGGGTACTGGAACGCTAAGAACTTTTCCGGTTGGACCGCGCCCGGTGGTAAGCCGCCAGGGCGCGGTCTATAAAGGTAGCGGTGCTGCCCAGGTATTGGCCGGGGTCCACCGCCCGGTCAATTTCTTCCGGCGTTAAGGCGGCTCGTATCCGGACATCTTCCTGGGCCACCTGGCGAAGGTCTTTATCCGAACCGGCCACCAGTTTGCAGGCGGCCTGGACGATTGGGTAGGCTTCGGCCCGGCCAACCTTCTGGGCCAGGGCCATGGTCAGCGCCTCGGCCATTACCAGCCCTCTGGTCAGGTTGAGGTTAGCTTCCATCCGGGCGGCGTCAACCTGTAAATTACCGACCGCGCCCCGGATACCCTCGACAGCCCGCGCTGTATAGCGGAAAAGCTCCGGAATAGCCGCCCATTCGGCCTGCCAGCCGCCCACCGCCCGCTCATGCTCCTGGACCATTGCGTTCAGTAGCACCGGGACCACGCCCACTGCCAGCCGGTACGCCGCCAGCGCGGCTGTGACATCCACCGGGTTGCGCTTGTGTGGCATCGCCGACGACCCGCCTTTGCCCGGCGCGGCTCCTTCGCTGGCCTCAGCGATTTCGGTTTGCGCCAATAACACCAGGTCATTCCCTATTTTCCCCATGGCCCCGGCCACCACGCCCAGTGTCCCGGCTATTTCGCCTACCCGGTCGCGTTCGGTATGCCAGGGCAGGTCCGGCACCGCCAGTTTTAACTCTTCCGCCAGAAACTCTACTACTTCCAGCCCCTTCGGGCCGAGCGAAGCCAGCGTCCCGGCCGCGCCGCCAAGTTGTACCGCCAGGGTCCGGTCGCAGTGCCCTTGCAGGGCATCAAGCTGGCGCGTCACCAGGGCCAGCCAGCGCGCCGCTTTAAGCCCAAAAGTTATTGGCAAAGCCTGTTGTAAAAGGGTCCGGCCTGGCATCAGGGTTTGCCGGTGCTTATCGGCCAGGTTCGCACAGTCCTCGGCTATCGCAAAGAGTCCCTCGATAAGCAGGTGCAGACCTTCGCGCATCTGGAGTACCAGGGCCGTATCAATCGCATCCTGGCTGGTGGCGCCCCAATGCACGAACTTTTTAGCCTCACCTTCCACCTGGGCGGTCAGCATCCGGACCAGGGGAATAGCCGGGGTCCCAGCCAGGGCCGCTTCCCGGTAGAGAGACGTAATATCGAAAAGTTCTACCCTGCACCCGGCCGCGATAGCGCGGGCGGCTTCCGGCGGGATGATCCCGGCGCGCGCTTCGGCCAGGGCCAGCCCCGCTTCAAAGGCCAGCATCGCTTTGACATGGGCGGGGGCCGAGAACGCCTCCGACATCGCCGGGGTGCTGAATAACAATTCGATCTGGTCAGACATGCCTTGCAATAGCTCCTTGTGGGCCGGGCGTTCCGGTTTTCTTACAGGTTAAAGAAAGCAGTTTCGCCCTCGCCTTGCAGCACAATATCGAAGCGATAGACCGGTTTAGCCTGGTCGCCCTCGCGCCGGGCCACCAGGGTATCGCGCCGGTTGGCCGGGACGCTTTGCAGTACCGGGTCGGTCACGTTTGCGGCCTCGTCCTCAAAATAGAGGCGGGTCGCCAGGTGATTTAGTAGGCCACGCGAAAAGATGGTGACACTGATATGTGGGGCTTGCATCTGCTCGCCCGCGAAGGGCACCGGGCCGGGCTTGATTGTTTCAAACCAGTAACTGCCGTCCTTGTCGGTGCCGGTCCGGCCAAAACCGGAAAAAGACTCGTCCTGTGGAGCCTGGCCCCGGCCGGATGGATGGTTGTAGCGGCCCTGCTCGTTGGCCTGCCAGATTTCGATCATGGCGTCCGTAACCGGCGCGCCGTCACCATCCGTAACGCGGCCCTCAATCCGAATAACTTCGCCGGGAGTTCCGGGCTGCGCCAGGACCTGACGGACTGCATCCGGCCGTAACAGGCAGGGCGCAAAGAAGGGGCCGACGGTGGACGAGCCGGTCAGAATAAGAGGTGTCATTACCTGGTCTCCGTTTCTTCAAAGGGGGTGGCGTACGGTCCTTTTACAACAATGTCCCAGCGATAGCCCAGGGCCCATTCCTGTTCCGTGATGGTGTGGTCGTAGGCGGCAATCAGGCGGTCGCGGGCGTTTCCGGCCGGGACCGAGCTCATAATCGGGTCAAGGTTATGCAGCGGGTCGTCGGCGAAATACATCTGGGTAATCAGCCGCGACAGCATCGAAGGTCCAAAGACCGAGAAATGAATGTGGGCCGGGCGCCAGGCGTTGTAGTGGTTCTTCCAGGGATAGGCTCCGGGCCGAACCGTCAAAAAGCGGTACTCGCCCTTTTCATTGGTCAGGCAGCGGCCGATACCCAGAAAGTTCGGGTCAAGCGGGCCGGGCCACTGGTCGCGTTCGTGCAGGTAGCGGCCGGACGCGTTGGCCTGCCAGACTTCCAGCAGGGTATTCGGGATAGGCGTGCCTCGTTCGTCCAGCACGCGTCCGGCCACGATAATGCGCTGGCCGATAGCCTCGCCGCCGGTCCCGGCGTTGCGGGTCAGGTCGGCGTCTTCAGGCGTGACCGCGCTCAGGACCGGACCGGGGCCGGTCAGCTCGGAAATAGTCAGTGGCATTGAGAGCAAAGGCTGTTTGGGGGCCCGCTTGCGGGTGGACTGGTAAGCCTCATACAGGTAGGGCGGGAAGACCTCGCGGTCCCCCCTGACAATTTCTCCAACGGTAGTAACTGTATCCATTATTCTTTCTCCTGGCCCTGCTCCGGGTTTGAGCTGGTAGCTAAATGATCGAGTTCTTTTTTAGCGGTGGCAAAGGCCGAGTTGGCGGCCGGGACCCCGGCATAGACCGCCACGTGGCGCAGTACTTCGGCGATTTCCTGCGGGTCAACCCCTATATTCTGGCTGGCCCGCACGTGCAATGCCAGTTCCTCCCGGCCCAGGGCGGCTAAAATTGCGATAGTGACCAGGCTGCGGGTGCGCCGGTCCAGGTCGGGCCTGGCCCAGAGCGAACCCCAGGCCATCTCGGTAATGAAGTGCTGAAAACCGGCATCAAACTCGGTGGCGCGCGCGGTAGCTCGCTCCACATGCTCGGTGCCGAGAACCTCTTTTCGAACCTTCATGCCCATCTCATAAAGCGATTCTTCCATTGAATTCTCCGTACAGGTAGAAAATGTAGAACGGGTAACGGGGAACAGGCAACGTAGCAGGTGAGTTCAGGCTTGCGGCCAGGTTGTATAGACCGGTCTTATATGCCGCTAACTCCGTGGAACCTGGCCCTTTTCCGGCCTGTTCCCCGTTCAACGTTCCAGGTTACCCGTTCCCTCAACCTAATAAGATTTAGGCATCTTCAGGACGTGCTGCCCGACGTACGCCAGGACCAGGTTATTGTTGATAGGCGCGACGGTATACAGGCGCGTTTCCCGGAACTTGCGCTCAATGTCGTATTCTACCGCCAGGCCGTAGCCGCCGTGGGTCGTCAGGCAGGCGTTCGCCGCCTCCCAGCTGGCCTGCGAAGCCAGTAACTTGGCAAGGTTAGCCTCCGGGGCGCATTTCTGGTGCTGGTCAAACAGCCAGGCCGCTTTGTAACGGACCAGGTCGGCCGCTTCAATGTGGGCGTAAGCCTGGGCAATCGGGAACTGGACGCCCTGGTTGGCCCCGATGGGCCGCCCGAACACGACTCGTTCGCTGGCATAGCGGCTGGCCTTCTCGACAAACCAGCGGCCATCCCCGATGCATTCAGCCGCGATCAGGACCCGCTCGGCGTTCCAGCTATCCAGGATGTAGCGGAAACCCTTGCCTTCTTCGCCAATCAGGGCGCTGGCCGGTACTTTCAAGTCGTTGATAAATACTTCGTTGGTTTCGTGGTTGACCATCGCCTCGATTGGCCGGGCCTCGATGCTTTCTCCGGCTGCGTGCAGGTCTACCAGAAAAAGACTCAAGCCGCCGGTGCGGTCTGTCACCTGCTCGATAGGGGTGGTCCGGGCCAGCAGCAGCAGCAGGTCGGAGTGCTGAAAGCGGCTGGTCCAGACCTTCTGGCCGTTAATAATGTAGTGGTCGCCCTGGCGGACCGCCATAGTTTTTATTTTGGTCGTGTCGGAACCGGCGTCCGGCTCGGTCACGCCAAAGGCTTGCAGCCGCAGTTCGCCCCGGGCGATTTTAGGCAGGTAATAGCTTTTTTGCGCGGCGTTACCGTGGCGCAGCAGGCTGCCCATAATATACATTTGCGCGTGACAGGCCGCCGCGTTACCCCCGGAGTAATTGATTTCTTCCAGGATAATACTCGCCTCGGTAATGCCTAACCCGGCACCCTCATATTCCTCCGGTATCAGGGCCGCCAGCCAGCCCGCTTCGGTCAGCGCCCGGACAAACTCTTCCGGGTAGGCGCGTTCCCGGTCCAGGGCCCGCCAGTATTCCGGGCTAAATTTCCGGCACAACTCCCGCACGGCCTGGCGGATACTCTGCTGTTCCTCGGTTAAGTTAAATTCCATCTGTTTTTGTGCCTGTAGTATTCTGTTTGGCGTTAGCCGCCTGGATCGCCATATCCCGGGCCGTGGCCGGTACGCAGCCCTGGCGGTAGACCATAATCGTCCGTTTGAAATCGATTACGGTTGTACCGTCCTGGTTAAACCCGGTCGTTTTAATCCGGATGATACCGACGTTCGGGCGTGACCTGGAGGGTCGGGTTTCCAGTACTTCCGATTTGGCGTAAATAGTATCGCCGTGAAAGACCGGGGCGGGCAGGCGAACTTCGTCCCAGCCCAGGTTTGCCATGGCGTTCTGGCTGACATCGCCCACGCTCATGCCGGTGACCAGGGCCAGGGTGAACGTGCTGTCTACCAGCGGTTTCCCGAATTCGGTTTGAGCCGCGTAATTGTAATCAAAATGGATCGGGTTTGTATTGAGGGTCAACATTGTCGTCCAGACATTGTCGGCCTCAATAATAGTCCGGCCTAGCGGATGCACATAAACATCACCGACCTCAAAATCCTCAAAGCAGCGGCCCTGCCAGCCTGCTTTTACAGCCATAGTAAAATCCTTTCCAACTATTCGAATCCCACATAATTTTCGGCCAGCGAATAAGCCGCCGCCTTAGAACTTGTAACATACCGCAACTGCGAGAGTTGCAGGCGCTGCTGGAACTTATCGTCCTCCGGGAAGCGGTGCAGCATCGAGGTCATCCACCACGAGAAGTGTTCGGCCCGCCAGACGCGCCGCAGGCATTTGGCCGAATAGGCGTCCAAAAGCTCGCCCCGGCCTGTCTTATAAAAGTGATTAAGGCCCTCGGACAGGTGCGCAACATCCGCCACCGCCAGGTTCATACCCTTCGCGCCGGTCGGCGGTACGATATGAGCGGCATCCCCGGCCAGGAACATCCGGCCGTACTGCATCGGCTCCACGACATAGCTGCGCATGCCGATAATGTCTTTCTTAATAATACGCCCTTCATGAAAGGTCCAGCCATCCTCGCCGTCCAACCTGGCATGGAATTCGGACCAGACCCGTTCATCGGACCAGTTATTAACATTATCGTTTGGGTCAACCTGGAAATACATTCTTTGTATCTGGGGAGTGCGGGAGCTAACCAGCGCAAACCCTTTTTCGTGATAGGAGTAAATTAGCTTCTCGACGGTAGGCGCTTCAGCCAGGATACCGAACCAGCTAAAGGGGTATACTTTTTCCAGGACTTTCAGCGCGTTTGCCGGTATAGCGGGGCGGCAAACCCCATGCGAACCGTCGCAGCCCGCGATAAAGTCGCAATCCAGCTCATAATCCTGCCCGGCGTGGCGGAAATGGACTTTGGGCATATTTGAGTCCAGGTCTGAAACCCGGACGTTTTCGGTCTCGAACCGGATATCGCCGTCCGCCTCCAGCCGGGCTTTGACCAGGTCTTTGATTACTTCATGCTGGGGGTAGACCGTGACGGTTTTGCCGCCCATGAGTTCGAAGATATTAATAAAATGATTATTGCCATCGAATCGGAAATAAAGCCCGTGATGGGGGTATCCCTCGCGGGCCAGCCGTTCGCCCACCCCGGTTTCGGTTAAGAGGTCAACCGTACCCTGTTCGAGTACGCCCGCCCGGAGGGTGGCCTCAATGGCGGCCCGGCTGCGGGTCTCTAGAACCACCGACTCGATACCCTGGAGATGCAATAGGTGCGACAACATCAATCCCGCTGGACCGGCACCGACAATGGCTACTTGTGTGCGCATCTTATATTCCTTATTTTCTGGTGTTTACTGACGCGAGTTTCAATGACCGGGACATTGAACAGTCCCGGCTCGTGTAGCCGCAATCTATTCAATCATTCATCAATGAAACTGGTAAACGTTTCTGGCCCCATCTACCGGTGGTATGCACCCCCGGGACCGGTTAAGAGGTAGCCAGCAAGAGCACTCTAAAGGGCTATGCCAGCATCATACACCATCAAAAAAATAATTTCTATTTCACCTTCTATGTAAGCTTCATGTTGGAAATCACCGGTTAGAACGAAGTTTTAGCTGCATTAACTCATAGCAACTCAGCTTAACATAAGTCTATATACCTGACCGGCCTCCTCAGGCCCGCCGGATCTTGCCGGTATTAAATTCTTGCTTAAATTCTTGCATGGAAAGTTTAATCTGATGAATGCCGCTGCATTAGCCGGGATAGCAAACCCCCTGGTGTCACCGGGACGGACGCAACTACTGCCTTATTGTCCGGCCCTTTACCCATCCGGACCGTCTAAACCTGGCCGGTAGATATTACTAAGTAAGCTAACAGAGATACTTAAATTTTGCAAAGGATTACCGGATTAAATGAGGTTAAAATGGGCCGGGAGCCGGGAAAATAAAGAGTAATCTGTAAGAATAATAAAATCAATAGATCAGCAAAGGGTTAGGGCTTTACCGGCAAGGTTTTTCGCGAGATATTCTATTCTTTATGTGGATTAGGGATAAAAATAAGAATCAAAAAAGGAGACATACAAGTCTCCTTTTGAGGTTTAGGCTCGGGTACAGGGATTCGAACCCCAACCGACAGATTCAAAGTCTGCTGTCCTACCGTTAGACGATACCCGAACGTACATTTATATTATTACAATAAACTAAATACAACCTTAGAAAAGGGTTGTAATGGCAGTAAAACGACAAATCCAGCGAAAAAGGGTTATAGCTTTTTCTTTTTGAACTTTGATACAAGGTCTAATCCACCACTATACAAGCTGATAGTAGTAGAAGAAGATTCTAACTTTCTATGGGTAACTGTTGAAGGGTTACGCATGAATGATAACAGCTTTGGTAGTTTAGTTAGAAGGTTGCAAATTCGTTCAGGTGTGCAGTTCCATGTACATCAACTTAGACATACTTTTGCGCTTAT
>JAQBPB010000109.1 GCA_028287745.1 Chloroflexota bacterium | reverse complement strand
ATGCAAATCTTCATTTTTTACCGGTGGCATATTCCCTCACACGCAAATAGTTATTTTCCATCGTAATGCACATAATGCAATGTAAGGTGCAACTTGCGTGCCATAAACCACTCTTTCTCAACAGGCGAAATTAACTAATCCTTTAACCTATCATAAAGATTGGGTTATTATAAAAATAAAAAAGGACCTGGCGGTTGACAGGCCCTTATTAATTTTTTTTACCGGTGGCATATTCCCTCACACTAAAATTGTTATTTTCAATCGTAATGCACATAATGCAATGTAAGGTGCAACTTGCGTGCCATAAACCCCTTTTGCTCAACCAGCGAAATTAACTAAACCGTTAAGCTATCATAAAGATGAATTTTTTATAAAATAAAAAAGGACCTGGCGGTTGCCAGGCCCCTATGAATATTCTTACCGGGTTTATATGTATAAACGGACCCGGTTTTGGCAGCGGGGCCCGCTTATAGGCATCAATTAGAGCAACTTTTAAGCTTACTCTATTGCAACCCTGGTACAGCTTATAGTGTTACCCGTTTGACCATTACCAATTTTGAAAAGATTTGGAGGCAAAGCATCTTTAGCGGCCGCTAAATAAAGACCTCTAAAGAAAGAGTTTTTCTGATTGATGTCTTTACCACCGGATTTAATGCTTCCGGTTGCAGCCACCATAAATTTCAACCCCTGTGGTCCTTTTGCCGAGTCAGCGGTTAAACAACCACCATCCAACCAGGTACCGGACGGTATACTTAGTTCCTGAACTACCGGTATAACAAATTGGTCCAGACCATAACCGTTGGATATACGATGGTCCAGGTAGACCGGTTTGCCACCGGTCGCTGCTGCAAAAGCTCCTGTCAAATTAGTATGGGCAAAAGAACAATTAGCATCACCATCAGGGGATATTAATATTCTGGCGCAATTAGCTGCCGGTTGATATGCTGTAACATTGATTGGGGAACTCTGAACCGGTGCTGCCAGTTTCGAGAGCAAGGAAGCTGATATAGTGTAACTTGCAAAGACAGTATCTACCATCCAGTTAGGGAAATTAGCCGCACCAGCGACCACTTTGACCGAATTTGGCCCATAGTAGTAAGCATTGCTACCCTCGCCACTGCCTGGCTTATTAAAGCTTAAAAAGACATTGCCTGTATAATCGGAAAGCGGATTATTATTTCCATCCAGGACATTAACCGTAACTGCAAAAGGTACTGTGGCCTGGACAGTTGATACCGTATTGATTGACAATTTAGCCAGAACACTGAAAGCGTTACTTTCGCCGGTTGTCCAGGCGCCGCTTGCCCGCAATTTATAATTATTGCCGATACTATTGATACTCAAGCTGGAAAATACTGCCTGACCATTCGAGGCAGTAGCGGTTTTTGTACCGCTCAAAACAGCCCCGGCCGGATAGCCCTGGGGTGCGAAATCAATGGTCACGGGGCCACCAAACGTGGTAACAGTATTGTTCAAACCATCCTGGATAATTACCTGAACATCAAACAAAGAGTTCGCATAGGGGTTAGAAAAGTTTGAAAAGACCAGCTTGCCCGTTACGTTAAAAGCCGGGCTATCTGCCGCCAGCGCCCCGGCAGTGGCCCGCAATTTGTAGCCAGTCCCCAGGTAATTGCTTTTTAACCCGCTGAAGGTAGCTACCCCATTAACAACAGCAACCTGTTTGGTGCCTTCAAGGGCGAGTGCATCGCCGGTGCCGGGCGCTATACCGAGCGTAACATTCCCGCTGTAATTAGTTACAGGGTTGCCATTCTGGTCAAGGACACTCACCACAGGCTGGTTGGGGAAAGTTATCGCGGCCATCACGTCACCCGGAGAAGCGTCAAAACGCAGAGAGGTCGCATGTAAGGTTGTTGCATTTACCGTAGGCGAAAAGTCGGATGAGGCAGAGCCGGTTTTAGTTGTCTGGACTTTATAATAATATTTTGTGGCGTAACTTAAACCGGTATCGGTGAAGGTTTTAGTTGTAACATTCCCCAGGTCAGTAAAGTTAACACCGTCAGTGCTGCGGAAAACCTGGTACCCGGTGCCGCCGGTGCCTGTCCAGCTCAGATTTATCTGGCTGCTTGAGGCTGCCACCGCCTGTAAATTGGTAGGTGGCCCCATGACAGTAAGGGCATAAGAATAATAAGTATGCTCGCCCAGGTTCAAACTGGTAGTGGTCCCCAGGTGTACTTTCCCACCGGGCCCGTTACCATCTAGAGCAACTGCCTCATTTGAGTAATCATTTTTAGGTAAAACTGCTTCTCTTGTCGAGAAATTCGCACCCTTATCGTCGGAATACCGGGTAGAAGTGCCCCTGCTATCGCTGCCTTCTGCGGCCCAGACCCGTCCATCCGGGCTGGTAGTTACGCTAAGACTCTTGGTATTCGGGTCACCGAAAAGGTTTCTTTGAACATAAGTCCAGTTTGAAGTTGCGCCAGGCAGGCGGCGGGCCAGGTCATAAACCCGGCCGTTTTTAACCGCCAGGTAAACGGTGCCGTCGGCTCCGCAGGTTATATCTTTACCAATCCGGCCCTTTGCGGCCCGGGAGTCCCAACCGGCCACCGGGGTAACAGTCGATTCAGTCCAGGGGGCATTATCGACCCGGCTGTAAACCATTAACTGGTCGTCAACCAGGCTTACCACGTGAATATTACTGTTCGGATCAATACACAACTGGGGACCCATCTCAGCCCCAGACTCAATTGTCTTCAGCAGGTGATATTTGATAACCGTGGTAACGGTTGGATTGAACTCAACCAGCATAAGCTGAGAGGGTTTTGTTTTGTAATAACCGGCCACAAAAACGTTGCCGGTAGTCGGTGAAACGGCTACTGCCGGTTGGTCAAGGGTGTACTCGGTGAGGTCGGAGAGATAGAAACCGGCCTGCAGCGACTGGGAGGGATAACCCGGCGGAATCAACCGCATCCAGCCTTCAAAGCCTCTATTCCGGCCGCTTTTGTCATTCACCGTACGCCAGACGGCATAGCCGGTGCCATTGGGGGCGAAAGCCAGGGCGGTATGTTTGGTGGCGTTGAGATCGCCATTATTGATATCAAAAAACCCGTTTGGGTTACTGGTAACGCTTAATCCAACATAATTCGTTTTAGAACCAATAATAAAACCAACCCCGTCAGTGGGCCGGATACGCAGGTTCATATCCTTGTAAAGGGTGTTTCCGCCAGCGACATTAACCGGTGAACTAAAAACCGGTGCGGTAGCCGCCGCCGGGCTTAATACCCCGGCGCCCAGGCTGGTCCCAACATTTGCGCCAATCAAAGCAGTTATAAATAAGGTCAGGATAGCTAAATAGAAGAATTTAGAACGTAACCCGGGATGACGCAGACGGAAAACTTTTCCCATAAAAATAAAATTACCTCTTGGTACGTGTTTAATTTATTTGTTATTTTAGAAGTTTGTTTGAATGTGTATTCGATTATGGATACACATGAGCATATACCTTGAAAACAACCTTACAAATAATTGCATAAAGGTTGTAATTATAGCAATTATAGCATAATTTTAATATGCTATAATTGCTATAATACCAGTGTAAGTCTTCCCCAAACAGAGTAATTTTGCTGAACAAATCCCTTTATCGCTCATAAAGGTAACCCATACTAAATATAGTACTATATCTAGTATGGGTTGTAAAATTACCGGGTTTTGATTTTTAGACCTGAAGAAAACCGGTTTGCATAGTGCTAACAAATTAGTACTTTTATAGTACTAATTTCTTATCATGTAATGTGCAAGCTGTGTAAATGGTTAAACCACCAATATAAGAACCTGCAAACCTTGAAACAGGAGCGGGAATTTGACAGTGAAAAAAGACTTCAAAATATTAAGTTTTCTAAAATTTTTGGGGATAACACAGGCATCCAGGCCTTATTTTGCAACTCAAATGCCTTTATGATAAAGTACCGGGGATGAAACTGAATCCAGGCATCCAGCATACTCAAACGGACCGGGTTCCCCACAAACAGAGTGAAATTGGCAAGCTAGACTCGGCCTGGTGGGCGCTTCCCTGGCTTCCTATTATATTTATTACCGGCCTATTGGTCGGTCTTATTTTGTTACTGTCTTTACCTACCCGGCCCATCCTGATTACAGCCTCCAGCAGCCCGGACCGGGATGGAAATCTCGATTTCTCAGGCGTTGAAAATCACCCGGACGGCTACAAATTTGCCTGGGCCACCGCCGAGTCAGCCCTGCTTTTTCCTGACGCGCCGCGTTACGCCCCCCTTCAACTTACTTTACGCCTGAACCTGCAGCGGCCGCCCGGACAGCCGCCTGCTGATATAAAGGTGATAGAGCGTCCGGCTACCCAAACCGAAGATGCTACAAAAGTGGAAGGCCAGGGCCTGGAACGGCAAATCGCCGAGCTAAAGTTCGACCCCAACCGGCCCGGCCCGCAAGATTATATTATTAACCTGCCGCCCCGGAGTCACGGTGATGGCGCTTACCTGACTTTTGCCACCAATACCTTTCAGCCAACCGGCGACCGCCGGGAACTGGCCTTTATGTTTGTGCAGGCCAATCTTTCAATGCAGCCAACTCACCTGCGCTATTTAATCTGGCCCCATTTCTATTTACCGGCTGCCGCCCTGTTCCTGGCCGCTGTGGTCGCCTGGTGCTGGCGGGTAGGGTTAGGCTGGACGATAACCACCGTATTTACCGGCCAGTTAGCTTACGGCCTGATGATGGCGGCCCAATCCACCTGGCGCATTACCTGGCTGATGCTGTTAATAAGCGCCGCCCTGTGGGCAACTGTCTTCTGGGGCAACCTGCGGAAAAAAGCCGGTGAGCTGCCCATCCTACCGCTCCTAGCTGCCGTAACACTGGTCGTCAGCCTGTTTCTCCTGACCAATGACGAGCTAAAAGGCGATACGGTTTACTACATAAACTGGAGCCGGGCGATCCACCAGTACGGTATCTGGGATATTTATTCCCATGAGCCATCCCTGAACTACTTGCCGTTAATCGTCTACCTGTTATGGTTCTACAACCTGGTAGCTTACCCGTTTGGTTTTCAGGAAAGTATCCTGGCCTGGCGGATTTTCGCCTCGATTTTGTTCCTGGGAATGGTAGCCCTGCTCTATTTGTTCGGGCGGGAAAACCCCAGACCGACCGTCGCTGAAGAAAAATCCGGCCCAAAGATAAGCTTACCGGCAATGGTACTGCTGGTCGGTTTCAATATTTCTATTTTTTACAACCCGACTCTCTGGGGCCAGTCGGATATAATAGTTTCGCTGCTTTTAGTCGTCTGTTTCTACCTGATATACCGCAAGCATGCTTACCTGGCCGGGTTTGCCCTGGCAATCACGGTTATTTCCAAACCCCAGGCATGGTTTGTCTTGCCTTTAGCCATGCTATTGCTGCCTAAAATAGTAGGCTGGCGTAAAGGAATACTGGGCCTTTTGCCCGGTTTTGTGGTGGCGGCGGCCCTGGCCTTGTTCGCTTTTGGCCTCAACCAGGCTTCGCTTTACCGCTACTGGACCCAGGGGCAGTTAGGCGGAGAATACACCTACGATTTCCCGGCCGCCTACAACCTGAGCTATTTGCTACTCGACCTGCGCTCCCAGGTTCCGACCTGGGTGGCTGTCCTGGGATTTGGCTTAACCAGCCTGGCAATTCTCATGGTGGCCTGGCGGACTTTCAGGGGGAAATTGGCCCTGGCCGATACTACCCTCGGGGCGGCCCTGATGAACAGCGCCTGCTACGTCTTTTTAATCAAGATGAAAGAACGCTACCTGGCCTATGCCCTGCCCTTGCTTGGACTGGGCACCTATTACCGGCCAGCCCTCCTGAAACCGTTCCTGGCCCTTTCCTGGCTAAATTTGATAAATCTCTCTATTATAATGTTTCAAAGTGGGCGTTCGCGGCTGCAAACCCTGCCAGAGAATTTCTACCTTTGGGGCGGCTTGCTCAGCCAGACCTGGTTGCGCCAGTTAATAGCGATAGGGTTTATCGTTATAGTTGGTTACATGGTCTGGTTGTACTGGCGTTCTCCCCATAAAACCCCGGCAAGTACGAGTGGCGAGTAGAAAATGCTGGAGACTTCCGAAATAAAAAAAATCCCCGCTTTCAAAGGACTTACTACACCGGGGCAGGCCGCTTTTTTGCGGCACAGTCTGGTAATCCTCTTGTACCTGCTGGTGGCCCTGGCATTTACCTGGCCGCTGGCCCTGAACATGGGTGACCATACCCCCGGTTCGCTCACTTACGACCGGGACCAGAACCTTTGGACCCTATGGTGGTCCCGGCAAGCCCTGACCAACTTGCATGTAAACCCCTACTTCACCAATTTTCTTTACTATCCCGGTGGGGTGAACCTTTTTCTTTTCCCTACCAACCTGACCACCGGGGTGATCAGCCTGCCGCTTCAAGCGCTGTTCGGCCTGGTGCCCAGTTTTAATTTACTCTATTTCCTGGGAGTAGTTGGCGGAGCCTGGGGCATTTACTGCCTGGCCTATTACCTAACCGGCGATAATACGGGGGCCTTTTTAGCCGGGTTGGTTTTTGCCTTTGCCCCCTGGCAGAACCCGGCCAGCGAGTTCAACCAGCTTAACATCATCCAGTTTCAATGGCTGGCCTTCTTTACCCTGTGGGTGGTAAAGTTCCTGGACTGGCTTTTCCCAGGACGGGCCGCCGGACGCCTGACACTTCCGCTCGCCCAGGTCCTTCAAAACCGGGCGAAATATCAACTGCGCTACGGGACCCTGGCGGCCTTATTCCTGGTTTTAATTGCCTTCACCGACCAGTATCACCTTTTATTTGCGGCCTTCCTGTTGGTCTGGTTAAGCCTGGCCCCGCTAGTCCGGCTGCTGGCCCGGCAGAACTGGGGCGAGGCCGGGATAAGCCTGGTTAAACTGGCTTTACTGGTAGTACCGGCCGGAGTGGCTTTTTCGCCAGTAATGCTCGGAATTATCCGGGACGCCCGCAGCGGGGC
>JAQBPB010000108.1 GCA_028287745.1 Chloroflexota bacterium | reverse complement strand
TTTATCTCGCCCATGGTTGTAGGCTACCTGGTTTTCCTGGCCGGACCGATTAGCGCGGCTTTTACCATGAGCCTGACCAACTGGTCACTGACTACTGCGCCTTCCTTTATCGGGCTGGATAACTATTCCAAGGCCCTGACCAATGACCCGACTTTCTGGACCTCGGTAGGTAATACTATCGTATTCTCGCTGGGACTGGTCCCACTAAACATTATCCTGGCCCTGGCCCTGGCCCTGCTGCTGCACCAGAAACTACCCGGCATCGGCGTTTTCCGGACTTTAATCTTCACGCCGGTTGTTACCTCGGTCGTTGTCTGGGCAATCGTCTGGAAATATATTTTCGCGACTGATGCCGGACTTATCAACCAGATTCTTAAAATTATAGGAATTGAAGGTCCGGCCTGGTTATATGACCAGAACCTGACCATGCCCGCCGTCATCGTAGTAAGCGTGCTGAAGAATGTCGGCCTGAATATGGTAATCTTCCTGGCCGCCCTGCACGATGTGCCCCAGCTTTATTATGACGCGGCCAAAATTGATGGCGCCTCACGCTGGAAAACTTTTACCAACGTAACCTTGCCCATGATTTCCCCAGCGGTATTCCTGGCGACTGTCCTGACCGTAATCGGGTCGTTTAAAGTGTTCGGCCAGATTTATGTCCTCACCGGCGGTGGTCCCGGCACAAGTACCTACGTATTGGTTTATTATTTTTACAAACAAGCCTTCCAATTTTTCGAATATGGGTACGCATCAGCCATTGCCTTTATCCTGTTCCTGATAATTTTGTGCCTGACCGTAATTCAATGGAATATGCGAAAGCGTTGGGTGCATCATGAACAATAATATTTTATTTAAAGGTTTAAGGGTTATCGCCGCCTATGGGCTGCTGTCGCTGGTCTCCTTTCTGGTGATAATTCCGTTTTTGTGGATGGTTTCCACCTCTCTCAAGGAACCGGCCAAAATCTTTTTGTTCCCGCCCCAGTGGATTCCTGACCCGATTGCCTGGGATAACTTCGTTAAAGTCTTTGACCGCCAGCCTTTCCACCAGTATTTCTTCAACAGCCTCTACATTGCCATGCTGGTGACTACGGGAACCTGCTTGCTGGCGGCGCTGGCAGGGTATGCGTTTGCCAGGATTGATTTTCCGTTCCGGAACGTTATTTTCCTGGTCCTGCTCAGCAGCATGATGATACCTACCGAGGTAACTTCTATCCCGCTGTTCATCGGAATGTCGAATATTGGCCTGGCTAATACCCATTTCCCTTTGATTGTGCCGCCCATACTGGGGGCCGGTGGAATGTTTGGGGTCTTCCTGCTCAGGCAGTTCTTTATTACGGTCCCTCAGGACCTGGTGGAAGCTTCTAAAATTGACGGTTGTACGCCCCTGGGGACTTTCCTGCGGATAATGTTGCCCCTGGCTACACCGGCCCTGGCTACCCTCTCCATTTTCACTTTTCTACAAAGCTGGAACGATTTCTTTGACCCGCTTATTTATCTCAGCACCAAAGAGCTCTATACGCTGCCGCTGGCGCTTTCACTTTTTACTGACCAGAGCGGGACCGAATGGAACCTGATGATGGCGGCCTCGGTAATGGCAACCGCGCCTTTACTGATCGTGTTCTTCCTGGCCCAAAAGAGGTTTATTGAGGGTGTAGCCCTGACTGGTATGAAATAGGAGAATAAAAGTTTATGGCAACAAAATCCTTACAGGCTGACATCGTAGTAATAGGCGGCGGCCCGGCCGGTATAAACGCCGCCCTTGCTGCCGGACGCAGCGGCGCAAAGACCATCCTGATCGAGCGTTACGGTTTTCTTGGCGGCATGTCCACGGCGGCCCTGGTCTATCCCTGGATGACTTTTCATACTTCGGACGGCAAGCAGGTTATCGGCGGAACCGCCCAGGAAATTGTTGAGCGCCTCATGGCTTTAAACGCTTCTCCGGGCCATGTCAGGGACACCTGCGGCTTCGTTTATTCGGTAACCCCCTATCACCCGGAGGTTTATAAGGTACTCGCGCTGGATATGCTGCGGGAAGCGAACGTTAAACTCCTGCTGCATAGCATTGTGGATGAGGTTAAAGTAGAAGGGAACCGCATTCAATCGGTCCAACTCACCAGCAAGTCGGGCCGGATTGATGTCCAGGCGCAAATCTTTGTAGATACTTCCGGTGATGCCGATGTGGCTTTCTATTCGGGGGCTCCCTGCTTGCAGGGCCGCGAAGGCGACAACCTGACCCAGCCGATGACCATGAAATTTCGCATGCGGGGTGTTGACCTGCAACGAGTCAAGCAGTATATAATAGATCACCCGGACGAATTTTATAGAAAAACGCCTTTTGCCGAACTGCCCGGCCTGCCGTTATCCGCCGTCCAGGGTTTTTACAAGCACTGGAAAGAGGCCAAACTGCCGATCAACCGGGACCAGGTATTGTTTTTCCCCGGCCCTAATGATGACGAAGTGCTGGTAAATATGACCCGCGTGCAGGGCCTGGACGGTACGAACGTGGAAGACCTGACCCTGGCCGAGGAACTGGGCCGCAAGCAGGTTTTGATGGTAGCCGAATTTATGACCAGCAGCCTGCCCGGCTTTGAAAAAGCCTCTATCTCGCAGGTAGCCAGCCAGATTGGTATCCGCGAAACCCGGCGGATTGTCGGGCAGTATGTCTTGCAAGCGGAAGATGTCGTACAGGGCCGCCGCTTTGAAGATGTAATCGCTCGCAGCGGCTACCCGATTGATATTCATGCGCCGAAGGGGACCGGCGTAGAGGCAGTCTGGGTTTCCGGCGATGGGGCCTATGATATACCCTACCGTTGCTTGCTGCCGCAGAAGATTAACAATCTCCTGGTGGCGGGCCGCTGTATCGCGACTTCGCATGAAGCACTGGCGACCACGCGCCTTTCGCCAAGTTGCATGGCAACCGGGCAGGCAGCCGGGGCGGCGGCGGGGCTGGCCGTACAACTCCAGCAGTCTCCGGCCGAAATAAGTGTACCCCGGCTCCAGGAAATCCTGGTGAGCCAGGGAGCCTTGCTCAGTTAAAGCGGCCCGGCCTCCCAGGCACAGGAAGCCGGATCCATAATGCGGCTGGCCCGGCGGTAATGGCTTAACAGGCTTCTTCCCGGGCCTTTCCGGTGTATAAGCAAGACGCACCCTCGCCGCCCATTTCAGGTAATTCCAAAGCATTTCCTTTCGGCTGTTAGTCAAGAGAAACGCATAACAAAGACCAGGTAAATAATGAAATATATATCGCTCGTTATGGTCCGGGAGAATATGGCAGGCCTTCCTTCGTTTCAATTGCCGGAAGGCTATAAGATTCGGACCTTTGTAAAAGGCGATGAGCATTTATGGGCCAAAATCGAAAAGCTGGCCGGAGAGTTTGATAATGAAGAAAGGGCCCTGGAGCATTTCCAGAAGGAGTTCGGCCCTTTTGTAGCTGAAATGGAAGACCGCTGCTTTATTTTAGAGGACCCGCAGGGCGAAGCCATCGGCACGGCAACCGCCTGGTACGGAACCTTTGAAAATGAAATCAGGGGCCGGGTCCACTGGGTAGGCATTGTCCCCGGCTACCAGGGCAAGAAACTTTCCAAGCCCCTCCTGGGGGCTGTGATGATGCGGCTGGCCGCACAATACCAAAAAGCCTACCTGACCACCCAAACAAAAAGCTACCGGGCGGTTAATATGTACCTTGACTTTGGCTTTGTGCCTTACAACTCGAATGACTCTTATGAGACTTATATTGAAGGTTGGCAGCTTATGGAAGGACTGCTTGACCGTAAAATCTCTTTTTAATTTGTCCCTGCTTTTACCCACCCTTCCCCTTTTAGAAGTCTGGCAACCCCGCCAGCCGGTAGGCCGGTCCGGAAATACCCGCAAAATCAGGAACGGGCAACCCTCTAATAATCATTTATAATCTAATATCTAATACAGGCGACTGCCAACCTGTAAACCAACCTGTTTCTAACCTTATTTTCAGCGAATCAAAAGTTTAGACAGGGGTTTTTGTGGTAGAATTTGTCAGCAGTCGATGGGGAGTTTGTCTAAACGCAACCCGGTTTAAGTTATCCGAAACGGCAAGTCTGCCGCCAGGATTGATCAATAAATAATGTGTGCAAAGAACGGGAGCCGGAAAAGATAGTGAGGGGTGAAAGTAAGCTGGACAAACGGCAACTGGGAACGGTTTTTGTGAGCCTCTGGCTTGGGTTGGGACTATTAACCGCTTGCGGAGATAACCCTTCGCCGACCCCGGCCGCTACCACCCCGGCCACGGCTACCGCGCCGTTGGCTACCTCTACCCCGGCCGCCACGCCAACTCCCGCTCCACCCAAACCCGACATGAAAAAAGTCCAGGCCCAACTGGATGCTGCCTGGAAGAATTACACCGTACGCTTTATTCAACCGGATGGGCGGGTAGTGGACCCGGCCGGTGGCGAGATTACCACCAGTGAAGGCCAATCCTACGCCCTGTTGCGGGCTGTCTGGCAAAATGACCGGCCGGTTTTCGACAAGGCGCTCCAGTGGACCCAGCAAAACCTACAGGTCCGCCCGAATGATAAGCTCTTTTCATATAAATGGGGTAGAAACGGGGACGGAAAATGGCAAATCCTCGACCCGGCCGTAGCTTCGGACGCCGACTCGGATATCGCGCTGGCCCTTATTTTCGCCGCCAGGCGCTGGCACGAACCGAATTATGACCGCCTGGCCCTGGAAATCCTGGGACACCTCTGGGATAAAACGGTCATCACGGTTAAAGGCAAACCCTATCTAACCGCCGGGGATTGGGCGCCCGCCCAGGCGCAGCCTTCCCTGAATCCTTCTTACCTGTCGCCCTACGCTTACCGGATATTCGCTAAAGCCGACCCGGCCCACAACTGGACCGGCCTGGTGGAGACTTCTTACGAAGTTTTCCGGGGCTGCGCCGAAGCCAACCTGAGCGGCCTTGCCCCGGCCAAACTCCCGCCCAACTGGTGCGGGCTGGACCAGGCAACCGGGCAGTTTACCCTGCCGGTGGAATACCCGCGCATGAACCTGGACTACGGCTATGATGCCTTCCGGGTCTACTGGCGGGCGGCCCTGGACTATAAATGGTTCGGGGAGAAAAAAGCGCTGGATTACCTGACCTGGAGCGATACCCTGCGCGATAAATGGAGGCAGGACGGCAAGCTTGCCAAAGTTTATGACCACAGCGGCAAACCCCTGAACGACCAGGAAGCCCTTTCAAACTATGCCGGGGCGCTCTCAAACTTCCTTTTTACCGAGCCGCTGTTGGCCGATAGCCTGGTCCTGCAAAAGTACATGCCCGCCTACCAGGTCCTGCCGAACGAGCCGGGCGGGGTTACCCCGGGAGCCGGGTTCGCCGGTTGGGGCGAACCCCAGGATTACTACAATCAGAACTGGGTCTGGTTCGGATTGGCCCTGTTTAGCGGCCGGTTATCCAACCTGGCCACTTAAAACCTTCCGGACCAAACCCTTTTAGATTAAACAAACCTCCCAATAAACAAACCTACGAAATAGCAATCACTTTGCCCAGGTAGGCCGTCAGCGGCTTACCGGCGAATTTCAGGCCGATTTCGTTGTACTGCCCTGGCGCTTTCAGGTCCCAGGTCAGTTCGGTCCATTCGCCCGGTGTGACGGTCTGCTTGAAACCGTCATCGTGCCAGCCCCAGTTTGCATCGAAACCGAAAATCCCCACCGGCACCGGCCCGCTTTCCTGGCTGGCCGGTTCGATATAGACCCAGAACTTCACCTGGCGAATTTCCAGCTTTTCTTTGACACCCAGGATAGATGTATCAGCGGTAGCCTGAAACTCCAGGGTAGCATGGTCCTGGTAAAGCCGGGTGCGGCTCACTTTAACCTGGCCGCCCGGCTTTAACTCGCCGTTTTCCGGTTGCCCACCCCAGCCGGAGTGGCCCGCGTCAAACAGGTATACCTTTGAATTAGCCAGCAAGGAAGCTGCCGGGGCCGAAACTTCGCCTGCCACCGGGCGGTAGATCATCACCTGGCTGTCGTTACCGGCCGGGCTGGCATAGACCGGGCGGTAGTAATGGCTCAATAGCCCGGTAAGTTCCTCGCGCAGTTGCCGCCCCTGCGGGCCGCTGCCCTCGGCCAGCACTACCGTATCAAAGTAGCGGTCGGTTACAGCCGCTTTGTAGGCGGTCATACCTTCTTTGCCCTGGTACTGGAAAAAGAAGGGGTCCGTTACAAACTCGGTCAGTATCCGGGGATACAGGTAGAAGCGCAAGGCGCCATCGTTGGTCAGCACTTTTTTGGCCTGGGCGGTATGTTCCTGGATTGCGCCCAGCGAGGGCTTCAGGTTCGGGTAGAAGCTGACCAGTTTTTGAGACTCTCTAACTGACATGAAAAGGAAGCCCAGGCTAATCCCGGCCAATATCAGGCCCACGAAGACCTGGTGACGGTTGGGGCGCGGCCAGGCTGTCCGGTAAAAGTTCACCAGCCGGGCGGCCAGCGGGGCCAGGGCCAGGCCAGCCAGCGGAGCCAGGAAGAAAATCAGGTAAATCGAGTGCTTCCAATAATCGAAGTCCGGGCGAGCGACCGCCTGGAAGGCGACCATTACAAAAGCGCCGCCCACACAGACCCCGGCGACCAGCTTATTGCGCCGGACCTGCCACAGGCCAAAAGCGGCTACGATAGCCAGCGCCCAGATTTCCAGCCGTTCGGCGACGTATTCGCGCCAGGGCTGCGGGCTTGCCAGGTCTTCATAAGAGGTGGAAAAGGCCAGCAAGTTCAAAAGCTCGCGGCTAAAGAGCATGAAATAAAGGAAACAGGCCAGGCTCAATGGCCCGACGAACCAGGTCAGGTTGCTGCGCAGGTTCCTGGTCTTCCAGCCGACCCCAATCAGGGCCAGGCAGATTACCGGAAAGTAAATCGCGTCCAGGTACTTTGCCAGGAAGGCCACGAAAAGCAGCAGGGCCGCCGGGAGCAGTTCAAACCGGCGGTTCCGGCGGTTAGACTCGCTGCCGCTGGCCGGGATTAACAAAGCCAGGCCGCCCATAAAGGCTACCCCGGCCAGGTTATCGTAAGTGCCAAAACGGCCCAGGCCGATAGCCGTCGGTAAGAGGGCCATAACCAGGCTGGCCAGGAAAGCCGCGCCCCAGTTCCGCTCGCCCCCCGGGCGGCGCGGCAGCAACCGGGCCGTGAAAAGCCCGGTTGCCAGGACCATCAAAACACCGCACAGGGCCGTAAAGACCCTGACCATTTCAAGGCCCCCGGCCATCGCGCTCAGTCCGGCGATTACCGGCCATAGATACGAACCGTAGCTCCAGTTCAAAGCCCCGGCGTAAATTGCTTGCTGCTCAAACAAATAGCGCCCGGTCAGGATGAAACTGCTCTCGTCCATATAAGCGCTTTGCATCCCGGCCAGCGACAGCCGCAGGAGGAAAGTCACTACTACTAGAAACAACAGGCCCGCGCCCACCCGCCGGACACTCAGGCCGGGCCAGGCGGTTCCAGCCGTTTTCGGTGGAAGGGCTAAAGCTTCCCGGACCACCCGTTGTATTTTTACCGAGGGATAATGCGAATCAAGCCTGGGATATGTAAAACCGGCCAGGGCTTCCCGGCTCACGCGGGGTAATTCCTGGGTCATTTGCTCCAGGCCAATAGTGCCGTGGGCCGGTCTTTGCAAAACGGCTGCATCAAAAGCCGGGTTGGGCCGGGCCGGGGCGGCGCTCAGGCGGACCTGGGACGTAGTTTGCCGGGTCAAAGTTGTCGTGGTGGATTGGGCCGCACCCGTGTAAGCCGGGTTGGGCCGGGCGGCAAGGTTATTGGGACGGGATGGGGATTTGTTTATCCCTTTGCTGTTAGGGTAACTATTTTTAGAAGGGGCGGGCGATCTACCCGCAACCCGGCCCGGGGCGTTTCCGGCGGGTTGAAATTTTCTCTTTCCCATAATGACTCTCCTGGCCTGCTAATTCTCGGGTGCAAAAAACCGGTAGGAACTTTAGGGCTGCCATAGCTCCTACCGGTAGACTAAAATTATTGAGTGACGGTTAGGCGGTCTTTAAGCACCTGCCACATGAAATCCTGGGTCCAGGTACTGTCGAAAGCACCCACATTGATTTCGTACTCGCCCGGGGCGGTGTCAGCCGGAACTTCCCAGTGGAAAGTAACCGTTTGAGGGTTTTTGGTGCTCAGATTATCAATAATCTTAACGTCCTGGCCTACCTTCTTGCCATCTTTGCGGATTTCCAGCAAAGTATTGAAGTTGGTTAAGGTCTTATTTTTGATCGAAGCCAGGTTGACCGTTATTTCAAAAGGCTGGCCGGGCCGGACCGTCTGTCCGAGCGGGAAGGAAACCTTCTTGATTTCCAGCGGGTCAATCTGCCGCAATTGCAGTTCCCAACCTTCCCGGCTCGGGAAGCTTTTTACCAGGTGGCTGTGCTGGTAAGCCTCGTTCAACATCGGCAGGGACCGGGCCTGCAAGTCTCTTTGCATCTGCTGCAAAGTTACCAGCATATAGTCAATGTTGCGCCAGTCATCTTTGAGCAGGTCGGTGCCAATTTCCGGGTCGGTATCTACTTTGAAGTAGATATGGACATTGTTCTTTGCCAGGGCCTGGTTTTCCGGCTGGCGCAGGTCCAGGTAGAAGAAGTCATCCGCGACAATAACCGCGTCATTCGGAATATTTTTCAGTACATAGTTGTGGGCCAGTTTCTGACCGTAGGTCTGGTCGCCGGTCAGGAGGCGTTCGCCATAACCGCTGTCCGCCTGCCACATGCCCAGGCTGACCACCAGGGCCACCGCCGCCAGCCGGGTGCCGACCATAGTCGAGCGCACCGCCGAAGGTTTTTTCAGCCGGGAAAGGGGGGCTACCAGCAGGGAAACCGCCATTACCGTCGCCATCGCCAACCAGGGCAGCAGGGGCAGGATGTAGTAGTAGAGTACGATGCCGCCGCGCAGCAGGAACACGCTGTAGACCAGGGCCGGTAATACCGGGATTAGCAGATTGCGTTTGCTCTTGAAAAGTAAGCCGACGAGCAGACAAATTACCAGGCCCATAACACCGATTATCGGGGTGAATTTATCCAGGGTAGACCAGTTGGTTTCCCAGTTCGAGCGGAAATCGCTGCCGGGAGCCCAGAAGGGTAAGCCGGTGCCGCGTCCGGCCTGGAACTTGAGAGTGTCAATAATCGAAACGTGTTTGGCCCCGCCGCTGAAGAACGAACCCGAAGGGAAAAGTTCTCCTTTAAGGAAAGCGTACAGGAACCAGCCGGAAACCAGGGAACTTGTTACAAAGAGCCAGCCGAAAACCGCGAAGCGGCGGTGGTGGTGGTCGGCAACTCGCCAGACCAGCCACAGCATAACCGGTACATAGACAATCGCAATTTCTTTGGTCAATACCGCGATACCCAGGGCCACGCCGCTACCGTAGAGTTCCAGCATATTGTACTCTTTGGGGTAGCGCACCAGCAGAATATAGAAGGCCGCCAGTACCCAGGCTACCATAATATTATCCAGCAGCACCTGGCGCTGGAAGAAGATCGACAGGGGCGAAAGAGCCATCAGGCTGACCGCCAGGAACCCGGCCACATAGCGCATGGTCATGGTTTTCAGCCAGGCGCCGGTCAGGTGGACCATCAGCTTGAACATGAAGTAGCAGGTAATCAAAAAGACAATCGAGATGAAGACCCGGCCGCCGTTGACCGCGTTGCCAAAGGTATTCAGACCAACCAGCTTCATGAAAGCGCCAATCTGCATCCAACCAAGCGGCGGATGGTCGTACCAGTAGGTGTAAGGCGTCAGTTTGCCTTCATTAAAGACACTATAAGCCTGGGCCGAGTAAAGGCCCTCATCGTTCTCAAGATAAGGATAAGCGAAAAGGTTCCAGCAGTGGGACAGCCCGCCCACCAGCAGGGTTGCCCACAGCCAGAAATTTCCTTCATTGACCTGAGCGCGAGCCCAGGCTGCAAAACTGCGCCAGTTTAAGCCCTGGGAACGGGTCCTGGCAGAAACCGCTGGTACCTGGACGGTTGGTTGGTTCTCCATTTTAAGATTGTTGTTCACTTCGGTTACCTCTTAAATAGTTTCTGGTTTTTGTCGTCAGTCGTTTCCTGGAGTGCCGGGACCCGGTTTCTGGTAGCGGGGGCCCGACCTTTTGTTACAGTTGCTTTATCCGGTCCTGGTTTTGGGTACTCCCGGCGAACCGGAGGTGGGAATGGCCGTTCCCACCTCTGATTAACCGGAAACCAGAAACTAGATGATGTCGTTCGCTTCCACCACTTCGGCGCGATGCGCACCTTTGTGATGGGTCTTTTCCCAGTTCTGCTGGCCCAGGAATACCCGCCATACCGCCCGCAGGGCGCTGATGCCCAGCACAAGCTGGAAGGGTATAAAGCCGAGGGCCGCTACCGGGTAAGTCCGGAGAGGTAATTTGAGCTTGTAGCTCTTGCAGAATTCCATCAGGGCTAAAAGGCTAAAGAGCAGGTTGAAACCCATCAGGTACAGGGCGCCGTAGGAAACCATTGCCACCGGCACTGAGAGTTTTGAGAACACCATCAGTAACAGGCTGAAAGGCCACAGCATTGTAAAGGCCCCCTGGACCAGCGGATAGACCAGCGTGTAGAAGGCCAGGATGCGCTGTCCCCGGTTCGGCAGCTGCCGCCATTCGCCTTTGCGCAGGACCTGGATAAAGCCCTGGTGCCAGCGAGTGCGCTGTTTGATGAAGCTGCCCAGGGTATCCGGGGTTTCCTCACGGGTAGCGTGGATCGGGTCGTAGATTACGCGGATAGGTTCGCCCCGGGCGCTCAGACGGATACCGATGTCGGCGTCCTCGGTCAGACAATTCTCGTCCCAGCCGCCGATTTCGTTCAGCAAGCGCCGGTTCATAAAGACGGTGTTGCCGCCCAGCGGGATCATGCCGACTTCCGAGTGGAAGTGCAGGCGAGATTTGAACCAGAAGTAGTACTCCAGCACGTTATGGATGGCGTACCAGTGCGATTGGAAGTTCATCAGCTGCACGCCGCACTGGACCACCCGGACTTTTTCCCGCAGCATAACGGTATTGGTCACGTTGAAGATGTCAGGATGCACGTCGTCTTCGGCGTCAAAGATGGTGACCACCTGGCCGCTGGACTGGCCGAGGGCTACGTTCAAGCCGTGAGGCTTGTTGATCGGGCCGTCGGTGAAAGTAACGATGCGAATATTGTGGGTCGGAAAGTCGCGCGCCCCCAGGTAAGCCTGCTCAATGGTGTCAACATCATCGGCGGCGGTTACGACAATAATTTCAAGCTTGTTGCTGGGATAGTTGACCTTGGCAATTTTGCCAATGGTCTGCCGGATAACCTTCTCTTCGTGACGGCAGGGCAGTAGGGCCGTAAAGGTCAATTGCGGCTCTTCGAAAGTAGCCGGTGCCTGAGTCTTGCGGAAGCGGGCCGGAGTCATCCAGGTGTAAAGGCTTAAGTACAGCGAGAGGGCAGCCTGCCCAATCAGTATAAGGCTGACCACCAGCACGATGGTGTTTAACATTCTTCGATCTCCTTGACAATTTTCACGTTGGTGATTGGCCCGCTTATTGAAGCCAGTGCTACCCGGGCAGGTGCGAACAGGCCCCAGGTCAGCCATCCGTTGATGGAAAAGTTAACCAGGGTCGCAGATCCGATAGCGCAGAACTGTGCCAGCAGGTAATGAATTTTCAAACCCTGATAGAAAAGGCTGAACAGGCCCAGGGTCATTACAGCGGTGATACTGGCTACAGCCTGGAACCGGAGAAAACGGACCAGGATTGAATGGTGCCGGCCGCTTTCCTGCTTAAAGGTCCACTGATCATTCCAGAAAAAGTTATTGATAATGGAAAATTCAGTCGCCAGCAGAGCGGCCAGGAAGTGGTCCATTCCCAGGTTGACCAGGAACCACAGCAGGACCAGGTTTACGATTGTTCCACTCAGGCCAACAGCCAAAAATCGGCCGAAAGTGGGAACAATCCGTTTAAGACTGCTCATTACCCTCTCCTGGTAGTGAACCCGGCATCGGCGGCCGAAGAACTTTCAAATTGCCCGCCATCAGCGGCGGCCTGGGTGTCAAAAGTTGGCGAAGCCACCAGGCGCTCGGCTTTGGTAGCGCGGAGTTTCCAGACCATCACCAGGGCTTCCAGGAAAATCTTGCTGCTCATTTTGCTCTTGCCCAGGGTGCGGTCAGGGAAAATAATCGGTACTTCAGTGATTTTGAAGCCGTTCCACTCGCACAGGCTGTTTACTTCTATCTGGAAACCGTAACCGGTCGAACGGACCTGCTCCGGGAGATTGAGAATTTGAAGAGCGGCCCGGGAGAAGCATTTGAAGCCGCCGGTGCAGTCATGAACTTTTAGACCTAAAACAGTGCGAGAATAAAGGCTACCGCCACGGCTAATCAGCTTGCGGTACCAGGCCCAGCCGGTTACACCACCGCCGGGAACCAGCCGGGAGCCGATAGCCACGCCGCTGGTGCGGGCGGCGGCCAACAGTTCCGGCAAGTACTTGGGTTGGTGTGAAAAATCGGCATCCATTTCAAAAAGGTAGTCGTAACCTTTTTGCAGGCCGTACTTGAAGCCGTCCAGGTAAGCTGTGCCCAGGCCCAATTTACCGGCCCGGTGCAATACCTGGATACGCCCATTGGAATTGGCGGCCAGTTCATCGGCCAGCTCCCCGGTTCCGTCGGGGGAATTATCATCAACGATGAGGATGTCAAAATGGGGCCCCTGCTGCTGGATTTCTTCCACCAACCGGGAAATGTTTTCGCGTTCATTATAAGTAGGAATGACAACTAATGATCTAACCATGGCTCAGTTCCTCCAAAAATTCCCAGGGCAAATCCTCCAGGTAGAATACCAACCCGGACGATGTTTACTTCGGTTAATGTGATAATGGGAGTTTGTAGAGGAAGAGTAGCAGCAAGGCCGCAAAACTAATGGTAAGTTAACAGCTTTTGCTGTTTACCTGGACACAATTTTTGCGTATAATAATACAACCTCGAAATGCCGCGCCTTCCACAGCAATAGCATACGAGGACCTTGAGCAAGAGTGGCCCTGACCGACTACTCATTCTCTGGGCCTGAACCAGCAGCTCCCCTGCAACTGGTTCAGGCTTAAATTCCCAATTGGACTACAAAGTTTAACTACATAGTTTAAGCACTAAACGTTTACACCCTACCTCCGGTATCACCGGCAGCCCCCCTGCTAGCAACGCCAGAAGGCAGGTGAGCAAAACTAATAAACCTGCTATTACCAGTTCAGCAGTTGCCTGCCCCACCAACAATAACACTAATTAATTGTCCTAAATTTTCGTTTAGATGCTCGTCATTGAGATTTTAATTCAGTTTGTAAACTTCCCGTAAAGAGAGAGTAAAACTGTCTTTTTGTTCCTGGTTAGGTTGTAACCTGGATCAAACCCTTTAAAAGACACACTTTACCGACATTAAGCATAAGGAGCGCCTGAATGTGGATAAGTAGTAGCGGTATATCTACCTTTTTTAAAGACTGGTTCCTCGGTAGCTCTGACCAGCAACCTTAGTTCCAATGTTTGTCAATCAAAAGCATATTTCGTGCCAAAAGTAAGTTTTACAATGCTTTTACTCGAAATACCTTCAGACAGGCTTACGAACCTTTATATTTAACAATACATCAATAGTAGAGCAAGTATCGTACCAAAAGTACTGGTACTTTCGTAATTTTAATAACCTTTTACTAAAATCTAATCTAAATTCATGCTTACGCTAAATGTTAGATTGTAGCTATATAACATTACTACAACTGCTCCTCCTTAGCAATAGGTCCAATTATATAAACTTATTTTTATTCATATATAGCAAATAGTTTATTTCTGACTAAATTCCTTTAACACAATGGCATAAATATTGCACTAAGCTAAATGCTCCCCTGTTTAGCCCCCCTACACACAGGAATTTTTTTTGGTTGTCCGGTAATTCGCCGGGCTTACCGTTTTCTATCGAGAAATAGTTTGTTGGTTATTTAACCAGCTAACGCCGGTGACGGGTATTTCTTCTATAGAAACTCGGAAAGTTTTTATTAAAAAATTTATCGCTTCCGCTACCTGGCAACCGGCTCCCACCGGACGCCGCCACCGGCAGGCCGGGATGGCTGAACTGATAAAACCGTAACCTACTACCGGATGAGGCTTTACTTTTATCCATAATTCTAGTTCAGGAGCTTTCAAGCTATGACTTTATCAAGTATTAAAGCCCCTTTTGCGAGTAACCGGTTGGGCAAGCTGGGTGTATTCTACCTGTTATGCGGTTGCCTGGGTCTGGCTTTGTTGCTCTCAGCCAACCCGGCCAAACCGGCCCAGGCCCAGGCCGCCTCAAATATCGCAAATTGGCAAAAAGGGGTTACCTTCCAGGCGACAGGCCCTAATGACTTAAACGGCGCCGCCTCTGATGCTTCTATTGACCAGGCTAAACAGACTAATGCTAACTATATTACAATCGTAGTTCCGCTCCAGCAAGATAATATTTATTCGACCAACATCTACCGGGCGCCCTATGCCCCAACCGATGCGTCTATTGCCCACGCCACCACAAAAGCTCATTCGCTGGGCCTCAAGGTATCCTTGAAGTTGCACCTGGACCCCCAGGACGGCCAGTGGCGGGCTAATATCAATCCGGGCGATAGGGATAGCTGGTACAACAATTACGGCGCGATGCTTAACTATTACGCTACCCTCTCACAGCAAAACAAAATTGAACAACTGGTCGTAGGCGCCGAATTGATTTCTATGGCTACCTATACATCCAATGCCGATAATACCCAGCGCTGGCGCAATATGATCAGCCAGGTCCGCCAGCGCTACACCGGCCTGCTGACCTATAGCGCCAACTGGGGCGGCAGCTTCTTTACCGAAGAATTCCCGCATATTAACTTCTGGGATGCCCTGGATTTCATCGGGATTTCGGCCTACTTCGGCCTGGCGAACTACAACAACCCCAGCGTTTCCGACATGATGAACGCCTGGAACAACTGGAACACCGCTAAAATCCAGCCTTTCCAGCAATCTATTGGCAAGCCGGTGTTGTTTACCGAAGTCGGCTACCGTTCAGTGGACGGGGCGGCCATTAACCCCTGGGATTACATGCACCAGGGTAACTATAACGCCCAGGAACAGGTTAACGCCTTTGAAGCGCTGACGCAGTACTGGAGCAATTACTCCTGGTTCGCCGGTATTCAATATTGGGCCTGGAAGACCGACCCGAACTGCTGCGGAACCGGTGACACCATGTTCGAGGTCCAGAATAAACCGGCCCAGAATACCATGCGGACGGTCTTTGGCACCGGCGCTACCAGTACCGGCACGACTGCCCCGGCCTTCTTGCTGACTTCGTCCAGCGTGGCCCCTGCCAGCGCGGCGCCCGGCACGATCTTCGCCCTGAACGCCAATATCAAAGCGACCGCAGCAGCTACGGTCATTATTGATATGGAAGTTTACGATAGCGCGGGCAACCGGGTCTACCAGCAGGTAGCCAATAACCAGACCTTTGCCGCCAACGAAACCCGCACCTTTAGCTTTAACTGGGTGTCACCGGCCAGCCAGGCCCTCGGACAGTACACCCTGAGCATAGGGGTTTTCAAAAACGATTGGAGCGCTAACTACACCTGGTCTTCCAATGCCGCAAGCTTCGCCCTGACCGCCGGGACTCCGCCACCGGTCGCGACCGCGACGCCGACCCCGACCAGGACCGCCACGCCTGCGGCTACCGCGACCCCGGCCGCCGGGCCAACCGCAACGCCGGTGCCTACGGCGACCCCGGCCCCGACCGCAACCCCGGCTCCCAGCCAGTACACCCTGGCTATCTGGTGGCCCAGCCCGGGCGTGACTTTGCAGGGTATTCAGACCATTAAAGCCAAAGTCAACGACCTTGACCTGAGCAAATACACCATGACATGGTCGGTGGATAACGGGAAGCAGTCCGGCCCGATGGTAGACCAGATGAACGAAGGGGCGCATAAGGAAACCACGGTCAACACCGGTCAGTGGACCTGGAATGGAAAAGGCCCCTATACCATTAAGTTTGAGGCAAAAGACACGAGCGGCAAAGTAATTGCGACTAACTCGGTCCAGGTTAACTTACAAAACTAGTTAGACGAAGGAGAAGGTAAGATGTTACACAATAAGTCCAAGCCGGTTTTGAAAGGCCGCCGCACCAACCTGGGACTGTTCCTGGCCGGGTTGGGCAGCCTGGCCCTGGTCGCCCTGCTGTTGACCGTGTCGCTCGCCGGCAACCCGGAAGTAAGCGCGAAGAACCAGGCCAAGTCCGACAAAAAAGACCTGGTCAAGACCCTTAAAATCGTCAAGGTGGATAGCCCCACCTCCTTCACCGGGGTTGGGCGCTACCCGACCAAACCCCAGAATGGGCAGCAGTTGCTGGCAGTAACCGTTGCTTTTGACCGTGACTTCAAGGAGCATTTGCGGGCCAGTGAGTCAGGTGAAGTTTACCTGAAGAACAACGCGAAAAAATTGACCTATTACACGGTTGATACATCCTTCCCGCTAAGTGGAGGACCGGGCAAAAAGCCTGCCAACCAGGCGACTTTTGTCTTTTCCGTACCGGCTGGCAGCGGCCCCTATACTTTCAACTACGACCAGTATAGTGTCCCGCTGCCGCGTAAATAACCTGACTAACCGCCTTATCACGGTAAAGTCTGGTTTATCACGGTAAAGTCTGGCAAAAAAGGGAGGTATCCGGCAACATAACACCGGATACCTCCCCTTTTTTTGCTCTGATTACCATGAATATCCAGCCTTACCCACTTCAGGCCTCGCCGGTTAGCCTGGCGCCTTCTATATAAATAACATTTAAATAAATAATAAAAAGAATGACTCTCGTAAAAACCCGGTAAAACTGCGTTTATTGTTACTTAAGAATATTTAATTTTAACATCTTGAAATATTCACTTAACCCTGTATAATTAGATTATCCCAGGTATAAGGTTATTTCCTGATTCGGCATTGCCCGGCACAAATTAAGAAGGTACGGTACGATTTGTGTACAGGTGAACTTTATTCTACGCAAATAATAAATAAAAACTTCTATCCCAATTCCTTCAGGTGGCCCAATAAGTTTACGCCGTTGCCGGGTGCCAGCCTGTATATAACCTGTTAAAGCGGTTTTAGTCTACCTCTCTTACCCTGATAATCCTCCATACCCGGTCCACAAAACGCCCTGGCGTCCCGGACCCGGCAGATTAAGGTAAACCGCGAAACCCGGTTGGGCCGGGGTCCGCCTTTACGCCTTATTAGAACCCGTTGATAAAAGCGCCGCCCGGCGGTCCAGGCTGATTTGCAGGTTCCCCGGCGGTTTTATGTCAAGGAGATTAATCATGATTAAACTCAATTCTCTCGATTCGCGTGAAGACTTCAAGTTTGACCTGTGGGAGAAAGCCCTCAAGGACCCGGACTTCCGCAAAGATCTGGTAAGTAACCCGGCTGCTGTCCTTGAGAACGAGCTGGGAACAGACCTGGCGAAAATTATCAAGCTTGAAATTCACGAAGAGAGTCCCAAGGACATGTTCTTTGTGCTTAACTTCAACCCGAAACCGCCCCAGGAAAAGGCCCTGATTACTATTGAGCCAAACGAAACACTGGAAGGCGTGCTGGTCAAGAAAGCCTGGAAGGACCCGGCCTACCACGAGAAACTCATGAGCAACCCGCGCAATATGCTGACCGAGGAGTTCGGCCTCACGCTCCGCGAAGATATTAACTTCCGCATTTTCGAGGAAGACTTTAACAGCATGCACATTATTATTCGTAAAGACGAGCCCAGGGTTGAGAGTCAGGAAGACTTGCTAGAAGATGAGATAAGCGACCAGGAACTGGATAATGTAACCGGGGCGGGGCTGTGGGAAAAAATTATAAAAATCGTTAATACCGGGGGATCGCCCCAATCCGGCAAGTCCGGCTGTGGTACTTGCTCCTCGGCCAGCGGGGTAAGGGGCTGATAAGCCTTTAAGTCGTACCGTACCCTGGCGGTAATATTCAACTTTACCACCGGGGTACGCCTTTAATTACTCAATCAGCCGGTTCCCCAGGGTTCGCCTAGATGAAAGACACCCCCTTTTCGAAAGAAATATTAAAAAAAATCGTCTTTAGAGCCAGCAGCCTGCACGAACGCTTAAAGCTCCCCGTAAAGCCGGTGCCGCCGCCCGAAGATAGCCTAGTCCACAAAAGGCTGCATGGGTGGTGCAAAATAACCTGCAAACTCGACTGGCAAAAATTCGAAAAGCGCCTGACCTGGGAAGGCCACACCCTGGACTCAATCCGGCCCTACCTGGGCCCGGCATATGAACCCGCGCCTGGCCCTACCGGCCCTGAAGGCGAGTTCCCGGCCTGGGCCAACCTGCTGGAAGAACTACTGGGTTGGGTCGGTAAGCGCCAGGACCGGGCTACATGGCCCGCTCCACCCTTTCTTAATCCCCAAAACCTCTTGCCCTTTGAAGAAATTTTAGCCCCTTTTGTCGAACTGGCCGAATATAAACTTTCCCAGCAGGCCGGGACTAAAATAGGCTTGTTAAGCCCGGAAGCCCTGATTGAGTTAGAACGCTATCTGCTGGAAATGCTGGCCTACCGGGCGGAAAAGGCGCTTCACCTCGAATTTCAAATATTTAAAAAACGGCAGCGCCTGGACCCTTCCAGCGATTTGGAGCGCTTGTTTGCGCCTGTTGAAGGCCGGGCAGCGGATACCGGGATAAGTCCAGTACCAAAGAGTAACGCCGCTTACCTGCGCTTTTGCCGCCTGATGCTGGATAAAAACCTGGCCGGGTTCTTCCTGGAATACAGCCGCCTGGCCCACCGGCTGGCCGGGGCTGTCCTTTTCTGGCTGGAATCCACCCTTGAACTGCTGGAGCGGCTGGCGAATGATATTGATAAAATGGCCGCCCTTTTTAACGAGGGACGGGAGCCAGGCCAGGTATTAGCGGTTAAAGCGGATATTTCCGACCGGCATAACCGGGGCCGGACTGTCAACATTCTAACTTTCCAGTCCGGCTTAAGATTGGTCTACAAACCAAAAGAACTGGAACTTGAGGAAGCCTTCTTTAATTTGCTGGATTGGTGCAACCGGAAACAAGAACCGGGTGTACCCTCTTTTCGAACCCTTTCGGTTCTGGTGAGGCCCGGTTACGGCTGGGTGGAGTTTGCCGAACACCGGCCCTGCCGCGACCTGGCCGAAATCGGGCGGTTTTTCCAGCGAATAGGCGGGCTGCTGGCCCTTTTTTACGCCATCAAAGGCAGCGATTACCACAACGAAAACCTGATAGCCAGCGGTGAATTTCCTATCCCCATAGATATGGAAACTTTGTTTACGCCCGATATGGCGCCCCACAAAGGGCCGGGCGAAACCCTCCATGCCGGGTCCGAGGATAACAGCAACTTGATTGCCTGGAGTTATCTTAATATCGGCCAGACTGTCCTTAATTCCGGCTTACTGCCCGCCCTGGAAAGAGGCTGGCAGGGCCAGGTCTACGACAGCAGCGGCCTGGGCGGCTATGACCTCCCGGAGAAACCGCCCGCTTTTGACAGCTGGCTTGACCTGAATACCGATGAAATGCGCCCGGGTTCAGAGCCACTTAAACCTGAAAAACCGCTTAACCTGCCGGAGTACCAGGGCAAACCGGTCAATCCTCACCCCTATCGCGAGGAAGTTGAAGGCGGCTTCCAGGCGGTCTACCGCTTTTTGCGGGCGCACCGCCAGGAGCTGATGAGCGATAGCGGCCCATTAATCCTGTTTAAGGACCGGCGTACCCGCTACCTGATGCGAAACACCCGGGCCTATTTCCAGCTTTTGCTAAAGTCCAACCGGCCGGAATACCTGCGGGAAGGGCTGGATTGCAGCCTGATGTGGGACGGCCTGGCCCGCCCGTTTTTAGAGTTAGAGGAAAAATCGCCCGGCTGGCCGGTGGTAGAGGCCGAGCACCGGGCCCTCCACGATGGGGATGTGCCGCTTTTCCATATTTCTACCACCTCGACCAGTATAGAATTAGGGCCGGGCTGGGAAATTAAAAATGCTTTTGGCCGCTCGGGGTATGCCGGGGTCATGGCCCAGCTGCAAAACCTGGCTGAGCCGGATTTGGCCCGCCAGGTTGAACTAATCCGCTACGCTTTTTACGCCCCGCACGTCCGGCCACCTTCAGGACTGGCCGGGTCATATTTTTATCAAAAGCCGCCGGATGACACGGCCAACTCTATTAAACCGGTTGAGACCGGGGTGACGCCCTGGCCTGAAATGCTTTCGCAGGTAGAAGCAGTGGCCGGGAAACTTCAGGAAATGACTTTTTATAATGCCAGTCATCACCCGGTCTGGTTTGGGGTTAATTTCAACCCGCCGCTGCAACGCTACCAGGTCAGCCAGCTTGGGTTCAATATGTACACCGGGCGAGAAGGAATCGCCCTGTTTCTGGCGGCTTTTGAAAAATACAGCCCCGGCCAGGGTTTCGGGGAAATGGGCCGGAAAGCGATTAATTCGTGGCGCAACTATTTTCTGGCGCTCACTCCCGGCCAGCTTGCCAGCCTGCCAATTAACATCGGCGGCATGAACGGTCTTGGCTCTGTGGCCTATACCTGGCTGAACATCGGGCTGTTTACCGGGGATGAAGCCCTTATGGCCGATGCCTGTAAAGTCGCCGGGCTTATTTCACCGGAAGTTATAGCCCGTGATAACGAACTGGACGTTATAAATGGGTCGGCCGGGGCCATCTTAACTTTATTGGCGCTGCACCGCCGGACCGGGGAAGCCCGGTTCCTGGAACAGGCCCGGGCCTGCGGCAAGCATCTTTTAGATAAACGGGTAGCCAGCCCCGAAGGCTTCAGGGTCTGGCCGGGTAGTGATGGCCGCCTGCTGACTGGCTTCTCACACGGCGCAGCCGGGATTGCCTACGCCCTGGTACAGTTGTACCGCCATACCGGGCAGGTGGATTTCAGGGCGGCGGCCCTCGAAAGCACCGGGTACGAACGCCGCCTGTTAGAACGGCAGGGCACGACCTGGCCGGACAGCGGCGATTTTGACCCCGGCGCAGCTTTCTATAACCAGTGGTGCTACGGCGCGACCGGCATCGGGTACAGCCGCCTGGGCATGCTTGAAGTTGAAGAAAATCAAAGCTGGCAAGAAGACCTGGAAACGGCCGTAAACCTGACTCTAGGCCAGGACCTGCTGGAAGTGGACCATCTATGCTGCGGCAATGCCGGTCAGATTAGTTTCCTGTCCGAAGCAGCCAGGCGGCGGGACCGGCCGGATTGGCAGGCGGGAGCGGCGGCCCGGCTGGAAAAACTGCTGGAACAGTTCCGCCAGCCGGAAGGCTACCGCCTTTTCGCAAAGATGCCCTCCCAGCTTTTTCACCCGGGGTTTATGCAGGGAATAACCGGGGTCGCTTATGAATGGCTGCGCCTGGCCCGGCCTGCCCTGCAACTGCCCAACTGCCTGCTGCTTGATTAATTTGGGCCGGTAAAAATACCAAGCGCACCGGACAGCCTGCTGCCTGTCCGGTGCGCTTGGTCTGGGCTATGCTGCCCGGTTATCCCTTTACCACCAGGCAGGGGCCAAGGCGGTTCGGCCCGTTGGTCCGGTTAACGACAAGTTGCTTTGCGGGGAAGTTTTGCAGGGCCAGGTTTTTCAAAGTGGTCCCACCGTTCAGGACCAGGCCGTTACCCGGAGCGCCCGGCCCATTAAAAGTAACCCTCGGCCCGCTCAAACAACTGCCGCCATTCAAAGTAACACCCGCCTTGAGGGCAGGCAGGTTGGACGAAATATTAAATGTAAGGCGCGCTGCCGGGTTAGAAATGTTTAGTAAAGGGTCAAACGTAATGATATCGCCGGACTGTGAATTTGCCAGGGCAAAGGAGAGCGTGCCCCTGGAGCCATCGTCGCCGGCTTTGGTTATGTTCGCCACCTCATTGCGAGTGGGCGTCATTTTATAGACCGTCCCGCTCTGGTCGTCAGATATAAACATACTACCATCCAGGCCGATGGCAGTATCCACCGGGCGGCCCCAGACACTCTGGCCCGTATCGTTCAACATCCAGCCCTTTACCAGGTCAAGTTCATTACCGGGGGTCTGGGTAGCGCTATCCCAGGGGAAATACAAAATTTTATAACCTGACTTGGGCGAGCGGTTCCAGGAACCGTGCATACCTAAAGCTACCCCCGACTGGTAGGCGGCGGGAAAGGCTGTATCTTGCAGGAAAGTTAAACCCAGCGGGGCGGAATGGGCCTGGATACCCTTGTTAATCCGGTCGGCGGTATCGCAATTAAGCCTGGTGCCGTCGCGGTTGTTGTCGTAATCGCGGTCAAAGGGCATATTTTCAAGGCCACTGGGGCTGTCCGGGTTCGGATTGCAAAAAGGCCAGCCGTAATTGCCGCCATCGCGGACCCTGGTAAATTCCTCCGGCGGGTGATCGTTAACATAGCTGGCGAGCACTTCCCCGGCCTTCGTACAGCCAAACCCGGCATTGGCGCTGGGACAGGGCGTGTTGTCGCGGTTATTAACGGCTGCCCACAAGATATTGGTGCCCGGCACAAAAGCCAGTCCTTCGGCGTTACGCAAGCCCCGGGCATACAGGCGCTTGCCGCTGCCGTTAGCATTATACTGGTAGATAGTGGCCCGGATAGGGTCGGTGGAACCGTCCTGGGGGTCGCCGCTGGCGCTGCTGATATCGGCATTGGAGCGCGAAGCAATCGAAACATACAACTTGTGGTCAGGGCCGATTGCAATATTTTTCAATTGATGCCCGTAGTTCCCGCCCAATTCCGCAGAACTGGCGTCAGGCAGCTTCTCTACTATTAACTGGCGGGCGCCGGGAGTGGTCGCGCCATAGGTATAGACATAGCGGACTACCTGGTGAGACTCGGCCACATATAAATAGGTAATGTTGTTTATGACGTGGAAAACCATATCGTGGGGCTTGCGCAAGCCGCTCACAAAAGTGGAAACTATCGGGTCGCCCGCGGGGTTGGGCCTGACGAGTGAGATTTGATCGCTAAAGGGCTGCGAAACCAGCAAATCGCCGTTGGGTGTCACGGCCATAAACCGGGCTCCGCCTAGCCTGGCATACACGGCGATACTAAAACCCGGTGGGACATAAAGGGTGCGAGGAGTATCAAAAGGGCTGTACTGCATCGAAGTTGGAACCTGGACCACAAGCGCCTCGCTTGCGCCAGGCGGAATTGGTGGGAGCGCCGCCCGGACGGCCCCGGCCCCGGCTGAAACCGGCATAGATGTTTCCGGCTGGAAAAGAATAAAGAACCCCAGTACGAAGATGAAAGAAACCCGCGCAAGCTGCGTTGTTTTTGTAGGACGATGGGTTTTGGGATACTGTTCAAGAACTCCTTTAGTAGCCAAACCTATCTTCTTTCTTATTATGTTTTTAAGGGGTCATTACAAAACTATTATCAATTATAAAACATTAGCTTATACCTTACCAATAGTATTTATTGTAAATTTTCTCCGGTTTGTACTATAAATTTATATTATAGGCTTACCGGAATAGCCGTACCGGGGCAAAATAAAAGCCCGCCCTGGAAACCCCGGGGCGGGCCACCAACTAACTATATATTAACCTGGCCCTTTAGAAGAAGTTTGGGCAATATACTCTTCCACCCGGTCCAACCATTCCCCGGTTAGAGATCGAAACAGGGCCTGTTGTTCAAAGGACAAAAAGTGTCCGGCGCGATCAAATACCACGTAGGTACCACGCGGGTAATTGTCGAGTAGCGCCCCCGCCTCACGATAGCCAACACGTGAGTCCTGGTGGCCGGTTAGAATCAGGGTTGGCCCAGGAAAGGGTATTTTTAATTGGCTGACCGGGAATGAAAAGGCATAAGAGGCATACAGGTTATTTATAAAGTTTTGGTCTGCGGCATCCAAACCCGGTTGAAAGTTTGCGCGCAGCCACGCCAGGTTTTCCATACTCTGTACGACTGCTAGTGGTAGAAAAATGTTTTTTTCGTGGAGAGTCAGGGCAGCCACAAATTTAGGATCACTAACCAGGATTTTCCAGGGCGGCAAGCGTACTTTTGCAGGCTCCGCTTCAACTAATGGGGCTACCAGTAATACACCATCCAGCATAATCCCTTGTTTGTAAACCAGGCCACGCGCAAGATACCCGCCATAAGAATAGCCTGCTACGACAAAGCGCTGGTGGGGAGCAACTGTTTGCATAAATTCGCTCATTACATCCAGCATTTGATCGCTGCTTGTGATTGATGCTGGTCCCGGGGTTTTTCCCATCCCGGGCAGGTCAGGGTAAATCCGGCGAAACCCGGAACGGTTTTTGAATAAGGGTTCCATATCGGCCACCATCTGGTGGTGGTCAACAAGCATTCCGTGCAGCATCAAAAGGGGGATACCCGTCCCAAATTCTTTGTAATTTATGGGTATCGATTTTACAACCGCTACCTTTGAGACATCATTCTGAGCTACCGTAACCGGATTGGATCTAAAACCGCCTGCCACCACTGTTGCTGCTAACAAAAAAACAATAGAAGCGGTAAGAATAAGATAAAGCCCCACCCGGTTGTGCCTGCTGATTCGCTGCCTTAAAGGTGTTATTTCCTGGCGTAATTCTGCCTTTTCAGCCATCCCCTGGATTGGTTCTTCCGGTCCCGTTAAGTTGTTCATAAGGTTTCTCCTTATAATACCAGGATATGCCTGAAGACAGAGTATTGAGTTTAATAAGTAACATTGATTTGTATAAAAGATAAGTTACTTTGTGCATAAAGTCAATGGTTATTTAAGTAAAACCCCTGGAGCAGCTTGGAATGGAGGTCAAGGCTGGCCCTGGTCAAACCACAGGCAACTGGCCGCCTGATGCTTACACTAAATACCGGACAAGTCCCGACCTGATTAAGGAGAGCGCTAATTTACATTTCTACATATTGCTAAAGCAGAATGGCAAAGTGTGGCCCCGGTATTGAATTCTTTACTTCGTGGACCTTAAAGGATAGGCAGATATACTTAAAGGATAGGCAGCTGTGTTAAAAGAGTTTAATGTTCCAAAACTTCTCAATTACCGTAACTTATATCAGCTATCCAACTAACGCAAAACCATAGTTTACCAACCAATTCAGTTAACCTTTTCAATTCAGTTAACCAACCCCACACCTGGTGGAAAGGTAAATCAGGCGCAATGCCTGTTCTTTCCCTGCATCCCTTTAAGGGGAACCCTGTTACATATCAGATAACTTCATAAGGAGAGTTTAAGTGGGTAAAAATAAACTTTTGGGACCCTTTCTCATCCTGTTACTGGCACTAAGCCTGTTTTTCTCGACTATCCAGGAGACACAAGCTGCCAGACTAATGCGTTATATCTTGCCCGGGGAAAACATCTTTCCGGAAGGAGTTGCTTACCAGAAAGGCACCGATAACTTTTATGTCAGCAGCTCCGCAAACGGAACAATCTTTAAGGGAGACCTTGATAAGGAAGTCACCACGGTCTTCCTGCCGGGCGGGCAGGATGGGCGCACCTCCGCCACCGGTATGAAGGTGAGTCGAAAAGGACATCTATTCATTTCCGGTGGTGCCACCGGGAAAATGTTCGTTTACGATATCCCTACCAAAAAACTTATAGCTTCCTTTACCTCCTCGCGCCTTCCAACTTCCTTTGTAAATGATGTCATCGTAACCCCGGACGGAACGGCTTATTTCACTGACTCAGTTTCCCCGGTACTGTACCGGGTAAAGGCCGATAAGGCGGGCCAGTACCATTTCGAAGAATGGCTCAACTTCACCAACACCCCCCTGGTTTATACAACAGGCTTCAATGTCAACGGCATTGAAACTGCTGAGGAGGGCGAATACCTGGTTGTAGTTCAGTCAAATACCGGTAAGCTCTTCAGAATCGAGGTGGATACTAAAAAAGTAAGAGAGATTGGCCTGGGTGGACCCGATGTGACGGTTAAAAATGGCGATGGCTTACTATTACGGGGAAATATACTGTATGTGGTACGCAATTCCAACCAGTTGATTACCAAAATTAAGCTTAGCGAAGATTTCAAGCGTGGCAGGGTACTCAAAGAAACGAGTGACCCGTCTTTCGATTCGCCTACAACGATTGCCCTGGCTAAAGGGCGATTGCTGGTCGTCAACTCTCAATTCTTCAGGTCTGCACCGGCCGCACCCTTCACTGTTTCCAGTATTAAGGTGCCTTAAACTAACAGGGGGGTTGTGGTAGTGTTGCAAAAATTCCCAAAGCACAATTTGTAGTAGGGCGATAAAATGAAGAAGCCCCGTGAATTGATAGCTTCAATTATTTTTGCAACACTACCGCCAGCCGCGCGGCCTTCCCCTGACCGGCTAGCGCATTCAGATTAGCGATCACTGGCCCTCCTCAATTAGAGCATTCGCTGCAAGGTCAAGGATCAGGGCTAGAGCTTCTTCCACAGACATGGCCTGCCCCTCCCGGAAGGCCTGTTCAAAGCCTTTTTCATCAAGCTGGTTCCGGGCGGCCGCCCAGTAGCGGTCAAAAAGGGCCTGGTACACCGGATCAACCGGCAGGCCGGTTTCCTCCTGCAGGTGAGAAGCTAGGCTGTAAAACTGGACCGCCCGGAATGGCTGCTTGTAAAGTACTGCGACCACCCCCAGGCCAGCCAGGCATTCCGCGATGTCTGTTTTATTGCCCAAATTTATATTAATTTCCAAACTTTGCCGCAAAAACCTGAACCCTGGGGCTATTCTCTGCTGGAATAAATAGGACTGACCAAGGTTAAATAGGGCATAAGCCTCTGACAGTTTATCTTCAATCTCGCAGGCCAGCGATATGGCCTCTTGCAAATGTATCTCAGCCTTCGAGAAATCTCCCTGGCAGTTAGCTATTATCCCCAAATTGTTTAAAGTAGAGCAGATTCCCTGGCGATTATTTTGTTTTCTCCTGAGGAGAAGGCATTCCTCTAGAATAGCCTTTGCCTGATAATAATTACCCTGGCCCAGGGCGATGTTTCCCAGGTTATTTAAGGCGTCTGCTATGCCATCCAGATTATTTATCTGGTGATAGATGGTCAGAGCCTCCTTTAACCAGGTTTCGGCCTGGGTGTTATTTCCTTGCACAGCCGCCACAACGCCAGCCGCTTTGAGGGTTTTAGCCAGAAAGTGGGGATTACAAGTTAGTTTGAAGGGCTCGGCAAGGGCTAAAATAGCCTCCAACCATTTGCTTGCCAGGCTTGTATAACCCTTAACTAACCAGAATTTTTGCAAATTACCGGCCATGCAAAGGACAAGGTTAAAAAGCTCTGGGTCTTCGTGCTTCAGGCCAAAGGCCAGCGCCGCCTGAATATTAGAGTGTTCGAGTTCTAACAATTCCAGCCACTTTAACTGACCCAGTTCTTTTGATAACCCTTTCCACTCTTCCGTCATTTTCTGGTAATAGATAACGTGCCTTAGACGGAAAGTATAAGCTTCCCCTGCTATTTCTAACTGCTCCAGGGCATACTCCCGGAGAGTCTCAAGCATTTTAAAGCGCAATCCATTAGAGGGGTTTTGAGTGCGCTTTACAAAATTTGCACTTTCCAACGAGCCAAGCACAAGTTCAGTATCAAATTCCAGGTTTTCAGGGTCGTTACCCCTGACGCAGCAAATGTCCTCGACAGCCTCAAAGGAGAACTCACCGGAAAAGACTGCCAGGCGGTTGAATAAAAGGCGCTCCTGGGGGGCAAGTAAGTTATAGCCCCAGCTGATAGTGTTCCAGAGAGTTTGTTGGCGGCGCGGCAAGTCAGGCGAATTAGTGTCTAACCAGCTCATGCCAGCCTTTAAATTTTCGAGAATTTCGGCCGGGCTGATAGATGCTACTTTGGGGGCGACAAGCTCAATTCCCAGGGGCAACCCATCCAACCGGCAACAAATTTCGGCTATGATGGGGCTGTTTTCGGCAGTAAGATTAAAAGTGGGAACTTGCGCACGAGCCTTCTGTACAAAAAGCTCCAGCGCCGGATATTTTATGATTTCATTCAGGGGCGGTAAGTTGCTGAAGTCAGGCAGGGCCAGCGGTGGGACCAGGAATTCATGCTCTCCAAAGAGTTGCAAAGGCTGGCGGCTGGTTATTATTATCTTTAAACCGCTGGAAGTTTCCAGCAGCCAATTTATAAAGTACCGCGCTTCCAGCACATTTTCAAAATTATCCATCAATAGAAGGACCTGACGGGTCTTGAGCTGCTGCTTAATCTCCTCCTGCATCTTATAATTTAAGCTTTCCTCAATATTGAGTACCTGGGCCAGGGCCAGGATAACCTGGTCTTTATTAATATAGGTGGACAAGTCAAGAAAAAAAACCCCATCCGGAAAGCTTTGAGCCATATTGGCGGCAACCTGGAGACCAAGACGAGTTTTGCCGACGCCGCCGGGACCGGTCAGTGTCACTAAACGGTTTCCGGGCTGATGAAGCATAGTGTCTATTTTTTTTTGTTCTTGATCTCGACCCACCAGAAAATACTGCAAGACAGGCAAATTATGGGGAATAATATCCAGGGTTAGTGGCGGTGGGAAATCGGTTGGCAAATCGGGCTGCCAGACCTGATAAATGTTTTTGCTTTCAGTTAAATCCTTAAGCCGGTGACAGCCTAAATCAATCATTTCAAGAGGTTCATCCAGGCCATCCCACAATAAATCCCGGACCGCCTGGGATGCCAGGATTTGCCCGCCATGGGCGGCTTCCAAAAGAGCCAATCCCTGGTTGAACACTGCCCCTTGATAGTCATCGGCCTGTTTTAGTCCCGGCCCGCAATGTAGTGCCATTGCCACTTTTAGGGAAGACAGTTCTTGTTCCCACTTCTGCTGAAATAGGGCCTGTTGGCAGGCGAGGCTAGCCCGCCATGCCTGTTTTGGCTCAGAAAAAATAGCATAAGTGGAATGATCAATAATTTTAAAAACCTTTCCACCATGAAAGGCAATAATTTCTTTAAGTATACCGTCATAGCGAACAATAGATTGCTGCGCCCGTTGTGGAGCCTTCTCCCACAAACTGGAACCATTTTTAATATTAATAAGGAGAAAAGTATAATTATTTTCTTCCAAACCTTTTACCCGCCCTTTTTTGAAACCAACCCTTTTAAAACAGCCTTTTATTGTAAGACCCGGCTGTAAAGTATCTTAATGAGACAAGTTATAATGATAGAAAGCAATAAGTTGTACAGGAAATATTTTTACTGTCAGGGGTAATTAAGAATAGTCCGTCTATTCGCTAACAAACTACTTTTTCTTTTACCAAAATTAGATTTCAAAGAATTTACAAGCCCTTGACTTTGACATTAGTAATGTATAGATTACACCTTTCTCATTGCAACAACATTACAAAAAATCTATTTACTCTAAAGGTTATCTAAAACTTTAAAGTAAAATGACTTCAAAAGAAGTTTTATGTGGGATTTATCTCCACGAGTTAGAAAATCACTGGTTTTATCTTTAATTTCAGAAAATTTCTTTTTGCTCTCTACCGCTTACTCAACCTGATTATCCCGATCAATGGCCTAATTCTTGATTAAATTTAAGGTACTGTTTAAATATCTTGTTTAGAAGATACTCAGTTGGTCTGCCTATTTATTTAATTATGTGGAAACCTGGAAACTAACTGGATGAGGCTTTTAGTTCAAGAGGATACCACCATGACACCAAATTCTGAGCTGAGAAAAACGGGTATCAGTTCCGTTGGCGATGTAGCCTGGGGAACGCACTTCTGCTACTTCTACGAGACCAAACAGGACCTATTTGATTCCTTGATACCCTATTTCAAGGCCGGTTTGGAAAATAACGAATTCTGCGTGTGGGTCGTTTCTGAACCTATTACAGAGGAAGAAGCCTGGGGCACTTTGCGGCAGGCTATTCCGAACCTGGAAGAATACCTGGCCCGGCAAAGTATAGAATTAATTCCACATAATGAATGGTTCTTCCCCGGTGGTACCTACGACCTGCGTAAAACCATTAAACAGGCCAAAAAGAAACTTGCTAAAGCTCTGAGCCATAACTATGCCGGGATGAGGCATAACGGGGAGACTACCTGGCTTCTAATGACGGATAGACAGGACTTTCATAAATTCGAGGCAGAGCTTAATGAGCTGATTGCCAACCAGCGCCTTATCATAATGTGCAACTTGCAGGCCGGTGTCAGTGCAGCAAGTGACATCCTGGATGCCTTGCATACCCACCAGTTTGCCGTAGCCAGGCGACACGGCAACTTGCAAGTTGTTGAAACCCAGGAGCTTAAAGAGGCCAAAGAAGTTATACAGGAATTGAATCTAGAGCTTGAGCAACGCGTGCTGGAACGGACCAGAGAACTTGAAGCAAGTAATGAAGTTTTGAGAATGGAAATAACTCAGCGCAAGCTGGCCGAAGCAGCTCTGCGGCAAAGCGAGGAGGACCTGCGCCAGGCTCAAAAGATGGAGGCAGTAGGCCGGTTGGCCGGTGGTATCGCCCACGACTTTAATAACCTGCTTACCGGTATTATGGGTTACACCGAACTGGCTTTGCTCAAACTGCAACAAGACCAGACCAATCCGCAATTGGAAAATTATGTCCAGGAGATTAAGAACGGCTGCGAGCGGTCAGCGACGCTTATCTCACAGTTGCTGGCCGTCAGCCGCAAACAGCTGCTACAACCAAAGATTATCAATCTAAACGAAGTGATTTCCGGTATTCAGAACCTGCTGCAAGCCGTTATCGGTGAAAATATTAAATTTAACACCTATCTGGACCCGGCCCTGCACTCTGTAGAAATTGACCCGGGCCAGCTAGACCAGGTTATCATGAACCTGACAATCAATGCCCGCGACGCCATGCCCCAGGGTGGAGAATTAAATATTGAAACCCACAATGTAACACTGAACCAGGCCGAAATCGAAGCCCTGCACCTGGATGCCCCGCCAGGCGATTACGTTATGCTGGCGGTCAGCGACACCGGTTCAGGTTTTGATGCTGAAACGAAGCAGCACATTTTCGAACCGTTCTATACCACTAAACCGGTCGGTAAAGGCACCGGTTTGGGGCTTTCTACTGTCTACGGCATTATCCGCCAGAGCAAGGGCCACCTCTGGGTTACCAGCCAGGTCGGTGCAGGTACAACTTTCAGAGTGTACCTGCCAGCCTGCCATTCCAACGGAACACCGGACGCGGCGAATATAGCAAGGCCGGGCGAAGGCAGCACAGGTAACAGGGAGACCGTGTTGTTGGTGGAAGACGAAGCGATGGTGCGGGCAGTAACCCGGGAATTACTTGAGATGAACGGCTTTGAGACAATCGAAGCTGCCAATGGCCTCTCGGCGATCAAGGCGCTCAGCGAGAACCCCAGGGCAATCAGGCTGATAATCACGGATGTGAGAATGCCGGATATGAGCGGGCTGGAACTGGTTGACAAATTAAAGCAAATCTACCCCGGCCTCAAAGTATTATTTATCTCTGGATACGCTGATGTCGAGATCGCGGCATTCGGTTCCGAGGTCGAATTCCTGCAGAAGCCGTATAACATGCAGCAGTTAATTGGCAAAATCAAGGCGTTGTTGGCGGGGCCGATTGGGTAAAAACTAATGAAAATAAGTTCACGCTCCTATCTATGATTTTCATGCTATTTTTGGATCATAGTTCTATTCTCTTAGCTATACGGTATTTTCTGAGAGAGCCTCCTTCCTTTATTAAAAAGGAGATTATTAAAATGACATTTCAGGGCAGATTTGACCGGCTTATAACTTCCAACACTAATCTTCCCGCCCTGGTAATGCAAGATGGGGTCAGGGTGAATGGTGAGCTGGTTAAACAATATGTAATCTTTTTACTTAAACCGGACCAGGCCACCAGGCTTAGCACCGTATGTCCGGGAAGTGAATTGGAAGTGGAGGCGCAAGGAATCGGGATAGTGCCTGAAAGCCTGAATATTGGCTGGTCCTAGTCTATTTTTCTTGAATAAAATCTTGCAAAGCAAGTTTAAACTCTGAACCGGGAGAAGCTCAATAGTTTCGCCTGGTTTTTATATCAACCACGTTATTAATACAACCCTGTCCACATGATTGGGCGGTCTGCATTCGGCCTAAAAATACGCCTGAACAGTTATAGGATTTAAATTTTAGAAACAGCTTGAGTTCCAACAGGGTTGGTCTTTTCCCTTTTGCTCAAAGATTTCCGGTCCAAGGCTCTCACTGATATTGGGGAGGTTATATATTGAGAAAACAGCAATTCCTGCTGGTACTAATCTTTGCCTCATTTACCCTTGCTGCTCTTAACTATAACAGCGTAATAACTATGTCCGCAGCAAGCAATTACCAGCAAAGTAACCTGGCGGCATCGGATACTTTTGTGATGAACCAGGTAGTTTCGTTAAACCAGGCCGTAATAAATGGCAATTTACTGGTTGTAGCGGTTTCGGCGTATTCCAGCGGCACCGCCGATATTGCCGCCGTTACCGATAGTGCTGGCAATAAATATCTTAAAGCCGTTGCCAACCCGGCTACCCCGGCCGGTAAGCACGCTGTTAGCATCTGGTACGCTCCCAATGTAACCGGGGGTGCTAATTTTACTATTACCGCCACTTCCGCCAATGAGCCAGCCTATATAACGATTGCCGCTCATGAATACAGTGGTATAGAAACCGGCGGGCCACTGGACCAGGTCCGGGGCGCCAGCGGCACCGGCACCCTGGCTAGCACCGGCCCTACACCGGCAACTTCCCAGGCGGAAGAACTTATTTTTGGTGCGTTTCTTCACCAGGAGGCCGGGGTTGTGGATGCCTCAGCCGGGCCGGGCTTTACGATGCTTCAAAGCCAGACCAAAGGCACCATCGAACCTTTAGTAACCCTGGAGCAGTTTGTCCAGGCTCAGAATGGTTTTGGGGCCAGCCTTAACTGGGCCAGTCCGGCAACCTGGAACGGGGTTGTGGCGACTTTTAAGCTCAAAAGCACCACCACTAACCCGCCACCTACGCCTACCGTCCAAATAACAACGCCGCCCGGCACCACTACTGACCCGCCTCCTACGCCGCCGCCGCCTCCTACGCCAACCCCACCCGGACCCGGTAATACCTATACGCAGGCTTCTTTCCCGGTTGGGCTGGGCGGTTCGGATAACATTCCGCATCAACTGGTCCGTACCAGGGATGACCGGGTTTATATTTTTGGCTACCTGGGCCAGCGCTCTCCAATTATTAAAGCTTACTGGACAACCGGCACCGGGCTGCCTTCGAGTAATTCAAGCTGGAACTCTAGCCAGGTAATGGAAGGTGAATTGGCGATTTCGGTAGATACGGTTTATGACGGGGAAAGTACTATTCATGTCTTAATGAATACAAACGCGGGTAACATTAAGGATTACGTTTTTGACATTTCCACCAACACTTTTAAGCCGCCTTTCATTATTTCCAGGGGCAACCCGACCATACCAGGGGATTATGTCGGCACCAGCGGCCTTTCCGGAATGATAGACCTTAAAAAAGTGGTACACCTGGCCTACTGGTCCCGCGACAATCACATAAGTTACCGGGCCTTTAGTTATGAACCAGCCAGGGGCTCTTTTACCATGCAAGGGAATCCCATTCAACTGGATACCGCCGGAAGCGCCAATCACCCGGCCCTGGCAATCTCGCCGGTGGACGGCTCAATAACGGTCGCCTGGATTTCGGAGGCCAATAACACCCCGAAAATCCTGGCCCGGAGCAAGAGCGGCGGGAGTTGGGGCGCGGTCGAAACGGTTAGCGCGGCCACTCCCTGGACCAGCACCAGCGCCGGAGTCAATATAGACCAGGGCCCCTCGCTAATCATAGACAATAAAGGGGCCAGGCACCTGGCCTACATCGAGAATTACGACAGCACCAGGGATT